>CAJCIP010000078.1 GCA_903970445.1 Verrucomicrobia bacterium Tous-C9LFEB
GTAAATCTGAGCCTTGGTGTTGGCCGCAACCATCTGGGTCGCGGTGTCTTCTGCGTTCAGCACCAGAAAGTCTTCCGCGCGCTGGTTTTCCGTGATGCGCATCTTTGCGGCTGCGTAGGCACCGAAGCTTCCATGCCGATCGAGATGGTCCGGTGTGATGTTCAGCACCATGGCAATATGCGGGCAGAACGCCTCAATCGTTTCGAGTTGAAAGCTTGACACCTCAAGCACGCTCCATGTTTCCGGCGTACTTTCCGGCACCATTTCCGTGACTGGCTTGCCGATGTTGCCGCCGACAAGCGTGGCGCGGCCGCTTGCCTTCAGGATGTCTCCCATCAGCGTGGTCGTTGTTGTTTTGCCGTTGGAGCCGGTGATCGCGACGATCTTGCCTTGCAGATATTGCCAGCCCAGCTCGAGTTCGCCGATGATGCGCATGCCCATCGCGCGCACTTGCTGCAGCTCCGGCACCGTTGCTGGAACACCGGGGCTGACCACGATCAAGTCCTGGCGGCGAAATGTGAGCAGGCCGTGGCTTCCGGTCTCGAGCGCAATTCCCTCTTCAAGCAGCAACGGCAACTCGGTTATGACGGTGCCGGGGCGCGAGTCGCTCACCGTTACCTGGGCGCCACGCTGTCTCAGGAAACGAGCTGCTGCAAGGCCGCTCTTGCCAAGACCAACGACGAGTACACGCTTGTTCTTTACATCCATAGGGTGTCAACATTCGCGGCAGCGCGAGATTCCACGCTGTTCGCCGTCATCAAAGAGTGACTTTGTAAGACTGCGTCCATTGCCATTGTTATCATCACAAATGTAGCAGCGGAGGACATGCTGATTGACACAAACCATCGAAGTCGAAATCAACGATGCCGGCGAGATTCGTCCAGTCAACTCCAAGGTGATCTTGCGCCCAGGCAAGGCCGTATTGTCATGGCCTGCGAATGATGAACATTACCCTGCGCTTGTGTCAGAGAAGGCGCTTGAGGATTGGCTCAGCCCTGAAGAGGATGAGGCATGGGCGTATTTACAGCGGGAGAAGTAGTTCTTCTGGACTATCCGTTTTCTGATCTCAGTCGAAGTAAACTGCGGCCAGGGCTCGTACTGGCTTCTGCAGTGCGTAACGACTGGATTGTATGCCAAATCACCAGTAATCCTCGAGCGGACGCTACTGCGATACCACTGGCGGAGCCGGACTTCCGTTGGCGCACTGCGGCATTTGAGTTACGTGCGGCCCGGTAAGATATTTACAGCGCATGAGTCGTTGATCGTCTCTACGCTTGGAGTTCTACAGCCTCATACCTTTCAGCGAGTTCGTGACGCTGTCATTGGTCTGATTCAGGGTGCATAGCGCTATCTCAGCTTAAGGGTCGTCAGCGCAAACAGCGCGAACACCAGCGCCAAAATCCAAAAGCGCGCAATGACTTTCGACTCCGACCAGCCGCCGAGCTCAAAGTGATGATGCAGCGGCGCCATGCGGAAGATGCGTTTGCCGCCGCGCAGCTTATAGCTGCCCACCTGCAGCAATACGCTTATCGCCTCGAGCAGAAACACCCCGCCGATGAATGGCAGCAAAAGTTCTTGCTTGATGCAGACAGCTACTGTGGCGATGGCACCGCCAAGTGCCAGGGAACCGACGTCACCCATGAAAATTTCTGCCGGATGCGCGTTGTACCAAAGGAAGCCGATACTGGCGCCCACCATAGCGCCGCAGAAGATCGTGAGCTCGCTCACCGCAGGCATGCGCTGTAGCTCCAGATAATCGCTGAAGACGGCGTGCCCACTCACGTACGTAAGCATAGTGAGCGCCCCAGCCGCGATGATAGTGCAGCCGATGGCCAGGCCGTCCAGGCCGTCTGTCAGGTTTACCGCGTTGCTGGAGCCAGTGATCACAAACATCACAAACAGCACGAATGGCAAAAAAGCCAACGGCCAGAAGTGCGTTGACATCAGGCTGTCGATGATGAGGTTGGGCCGCAAGTTTTTGAGGAATGGCACGACCAGGCGCGTGGAATAGCCGCCATCCATGCGTAAAACAAGAAGCGCCACTGCGATTGCGCCGCTGACAAGAAACTGAAGGAGAAGCTTTTGCTTCGAGGTTAGACCCAGGTTCCGCTTGTGAACCACCTTGATATAGTCGTCGGCAAAACCAATCGCACCGAACGCAACCGTGGCAAACATGACCAACCAGACGAACGCATTGCTGAGATTGCTCCAAAGCAGCGTGGGAACAAGGATCGAGATGCAGATGAGCACCCCGCCCATGGTGGGCGTGCCGCCCTTCTTCTGGTGGCTCTGCGGCCCTTCTTCGCGAATGTATTGTCCAATCTGAAACTGCCGAAGACGGTCAATGACAAAGGGACCAATGAGCAGGCCGATCGCCAGCGCGGTCAGGCTCGCGAAGACGCAACGAAACGTCACATACCGAAAGATACGAAAGAACGGAAAGTACGGGAACAGCTTCTGGTAAAGCAGCCAAAAGAGCAACGGAACAGCCTCACGCGCGTTCAATGACCCGTATGCCGGCGGTCTCTCGCTATGTTATCCCCGCATCTGCGCGCCACAGCTACCGAGCATCGATGGATGCATCAAAAGAAATGCCTACTTTGGTTCGGCGCCACGCTCCAAAGCGAGCAACGCATTTTCGAGTCGCACGCCCCGCGAGCCTTTCAGCAGCACTGTGTCGCCTTCGCGCAGATTCGCCTTGAGCCATTCGCCCGCCTGTTCCGGCGTCTCCATGAAGAGCGCCGACACTGCCGCTCCCTTTGCACCTTTTACAAGATGCTCCGCCAATCCGCGGACACCAATAACCTGGTCGATCCCCGTCATCGCGTTTCCGCATTCACGATGCATCCTTGCGCCCTCCGCACCAAGCTCCAGCATTTCTCCGGCGACGACAATGCGTCTTGCAGTTGCCGTATTCCGAAGCGACTGCACCATGGCATTCAGCGCCTGCGGATTGGAGTTGTAGCTGTCGTTGATGATCCGCGCGCGGCGCCACATCACCACCTGACCGCGTTTCTCCGTTGGCTGTAAGTTCTGCAGCGCACCGCGACACACCGTAAGCGGAATACCGCTCTGGATGCCAACGGCCGCGGCGGCAAGAGCATTCAGCACATTGTGGCGGCCCATCAAGGAAAGCTGAACGAAGACGCGCTCGCCTCTTGCTTCCATGTAGAACCGCGTGCCGTCGAGGCCGGCGTCTCCGATGTCCGTAGCACGCACCGCAGCTTTCGGAACGCTGCCAAAGAAGACCGCGCGCGCTCCGAAGCCTCTGCCGAAAGAAGCTACATGCTCATCGTCGGCATTAAGGAATGCGATGCCATTGCGCGGCAAAGCTTCTACCAATTCGTACTTTGCACGCGCGATGCCCGCAATGCCATCCGGGAAGAACTCGAGATGGACGGGAGCGACGTTTGATACGACAGCCCAGTCCGGCTCGGCGATGCGTGCGAGCTCGCGAATCTCGCCGGCATGATTCATGCCCATTTCGAGAACGGCGATGTCGTGCTCCGGTTCCAGTTTAAGCAACTGCAGCGGCATGCCGAAACCGTTATTCAAATTGCCTTCGCTCTTCAGCACGTGGAACTTGGTCGCAAGCACAGCAGCGATGCACTCTTTGGTGGTCGTCTTACCTGCTGAACCCGTCACGCCAACCACCGTCTTGCCCCACTCGCGACGTACATGGCGAGCCAGGCGCTGCATGGAATGAAGCACGCAGTCGGAATCTGTATCTGGCACGCGCAACAGGCGTGAAGAATCGACAGTTGCCGGCTGGAGCCAGCGCATACTCACGACAGCCGCGATCGCGCCATCTGCAAGCGCGGTCTCGACGAAGTCATGCCCATCGAGGCGCTCGCCTTTGACAGCAAAGAAGAGGTCGCCTTCACCCACCGTGCGTGAGTCGATGGAATACCCCAACGCCTCCGCCTCGGCTGGGAAGTCTCCTTCGGCATGAATCCAATCAGCAATCTGTCCCAATGACAGCTTCACAACTTAACTCTCATTCCTCAGCTCGCGCAGAACCCGTTCTGCCTCGGCGACATCGTCGAATGGTATCGCACCATCGGCCAGTATTTGCGTTTTCTCGTGGCCCTTGCCTGCGAGCAACACAATGTCGCCAGGCTTTGCAAGGCGGATCGCCGCTGCAATGGCCGCGCGGCGGTCGAGCTCAACCACATACCGCGTGCGCGTTTCCTGCACGCCTGCCAAAGCTTCTCTGATGATTAGACTCGGATCTTCGCTTCGAGGATTGTCGCTTGTCACCACGACAAAGTCGCTGTTTTCGCCTGCTGCGCGGCCCATCTTGGGGCGCTTCGTGCGGTCGCGATCACCACCACAGCCGAACATCGTGATCACTTGCCCGCTTTCGGCGCCAACAAGGCTTCTGGCTAGCGAGATGAGGTTTCGTAGCGCATCGTCTGTATGCGCGTAATCAACGATGACGGTCAGTCCCGCTTCTTTCGACCCATGAACAACCTCAAACCGGCCTGGCACCTGTCGCAGAACATTAGTAGCCGTAGCAATTTGCTCAAGCGACAGTCCTCGCGCCACAGCAGCCGCTGCCGCTGCCATCAGGTTATAGACGTTTACTCGTCCGCTAAGAGGTGAGCAGAGCTCGACGGTGCCAGACGGCGTGTCGAAGCGAAAAGTGGTTTCGCCTGAAGTGTACGAGACATCCTCGGCCCGAAAATCCTGTTCTGTGCTTTCGGAAGCAAGACCGTAGCGCCACACATGGCATCCTGCGGTTCTTGCGGTTTCCTGCATCAAGGTTGTGTACGGATCGTCCAGGTTGACGACGGCGACACGTGGTGGGGGCGCTCCCACGCCCGCAAAGAGCCTCGCCTTCGCCGACGCATAGAGTTCCATCGTGCCGTGATAATCGAGGTGGTCCTGCGTAAGATTCGTGAAGATCGCGACATCGACAGATATGCCCCAGACGCGTTCCTGCTCCAGCGCATGTGAGCTCATCTCCATCACGACTTCCGTGCAGCCAGCGCGCACCGCTTCCGCGAAGAGCGCGAGGATGTCGCGGCTTTCGGGCGTGGTGTGCTCGCTCGACCTGACCTCATCGCCGATGTGGGTTTCGATTGTTCCGATCAACAGACACTTCCGGCCCGCGCTACGCAGCATCTGCTCAAGCAAGAAGGCGGTCGTCGTCTTGCCGTTTGTGCCAGTGACCGCGCTGACTTTGAGCTTGTCCTGTGGACGATCAAATACTGCGGAACTGACTTCAGCAAGAGCTCTCCGCCCATGCCGCACGAGTAAGAGAGCAAGTTCCGGTTGCTTGCGCTGAAGCTCCTCAAAGATCTCCGGAGTGTCCGTAACGATCGCTGCCGCACCCTTGCGAATAGCTGCGTCGATGAACTGGTTGCCGTCTGTTGTTCCTCCACGCATGGCGACGAATACATCACCCGCGTGAATGCGGCGCGAATCGTACTGCACATCGCGCACGTCAATCGAACGAGAACCGGAGATTTCTACACTGGTGACCTGCGCGAGAACATCGACCCAACGCATCTGTCTTCCTGCTTTGCTGATTTAGCGAGTGAACTTGACGACGACTTCCGTCCCGATGGGCACCATCGTCCCGGCGACAGGCACTTGCTCGCGCGCGAGCCCGCTGCCTACAGGTTGGACGTGTAGCCCCAAATGCCCGGCATTTTCCACGGCGACGCGTAGCGTGTCGCCGTTGAAGGCGGGTACCGCAACGCGCTTACCAGGATCAACAACAACCATGCCGTTCGACTTCACTTGCACCACGGGCTGAATGTGGGGCTGTATGAACGGCTTTCGGTCGTCGATGTACGTGTCCGGCATCACGGATGTCGTATTGCCATTCGCATGGAACATCGCCAACACCTTTTGCGGCAGCGCGCCCCGCAGACCTTGCGGTCGCTGTGCTTGCGCAAGAGCTCGGCGACGTTCTGCTTCCGTGTCGGCAATTTGGTTCTGCGCCATTGCCGCGGCGTTGGCAGGCTGGCGCAGCGGATCGTCGTCGGGGAGGCTGTTGATTTGCTCGAACATGGCGTTCATGTCCGCGACCTGGTCTGACGTGTCTTCCGGGGTGACCTGCGCCAGTTCCTGCATCTGCTGCTTCGTCTTTAGCGGCTGATCATGCGGCACGCCAAGATATTCCAACACTTGCTGTGCCACATCGCTGAACACGGGCGCGGACACGATGCCGCCGTAGCCTTCGACTTTGGTTGGCGTGTCGATGACGACTGCAACTGCGATTGCTGGATTGTTCACCGGCGCGAAACCGGCAAAGCTGGCGACCAGCTTCGTGTGCGAATACGTGTGGGTCGCGGGGTCGATCTTTTCGGCAGTGCCTGTCTTGCCGGCAGAGCTGTATCCGTTCAGAGCCGCCTGCTTGCCTGTTCCTTCGACAACGATGCCCTGCATCATGGCCCGCATCTTTGCCGCAGTCAATTCCTTGATGACGCGATGCGATCCGTCCGGCAGGTTCTCAGGTAGCTCTGTTGACGGATGGAACGCAGCAGGCTTCAACCGCGGGTCACCCTTCATCTCATCCGTCGACTGCATCAGGATGTGAGGAGGAATATACGTACCACCGTTGGCGATGGTAGACACCATGCTGACGAGCTGCACTGGTGTGACACCGATTTCCTGTCCGATGGCCAGCGACAGAATGCTCGTCGCCCCCCACTTCCTTACGGGACGCAGCAGGCCGCGTGTTTCACTCGGAAGCTCAATGCCACTACGGTCTCCGAAGCCGAAGCCGCGCATGTAGTCGTAGAACTTGTTCGGACCGACCTTGAGCGCCATCTTCGCCGCGCCAACGTCACTCGATTTTTCTAGCGCCATCTGCACACTGATGCGGCCATAATGATCGGCTTTGTCGTCATGCAGCGTGCGCCCGTACATCGTCATGGCGCCACCCTGACAATCGACGATGTCTGTGGGCTCGACGCCCGCTGAATCAAGCGCGGCAGAGTACGTGACCAGCTTGAACGTCGAGCCAGGCTCATAAATATTGCTGACCGCGAGGTTCTGCAGCGCGCTCGCGTCCATGTGGCGCTGATCGTTGGGATTGAAACGCGGCGACACCGCGAGCGCGAGCACCTGGCCGGTGTGTGGATCCTGCACAACGATCGTGCCGTGCGCTGCGCCGACTTTCGCGACCTGAGCATCCAGTGCTTGTTCGGCCATGTGCTGGATGTTGGAGTCGATGGCGAGCACAAGATTTTCGCCGGGCTGCGGCTGCTGCTCATCGCTACCCATCACGTGGCGCTTGGCGTCGACATCCGTCAAGCGGTGGCCCGGCACGCCGTGTAGATCTTCTTCAAACTCCGCTTCAAGGCCACCGAGACCCTTGTCGTCCGTGCCTACATAACCAAGCACCTGCGCGGCGAGATCCTCATTCGGGTAATACCGCTTGAATTCCTTGGTGATGTAGATGCCTTTGAGATTCAACTCCATAACCCGCTTCGACGTCTCCGCGTCCACGCGGCGCGCGATCCAGGCAAATGCCCGCGAACTGTTCATGCGTGCGAGGATCGCAGGCTCTGTAGTGAAGTGGTCGAGCGCATCCGTGTGCACAAGTTTCGCGAGCAGCGCCGCGTCAACCGCGCGGTTTTCCGCAATCTCACTTGGAACGGCAAAGATGCTGTCGACCTGCACCGTCATTGCCAGTTCGCGCAGATTGCGGTCGTACAGCACACCGCGCCGAGGATCAATCTCAAAGCCATGTTGCTGCTGCCGAGTAGCGAGCGCAGTGAAGTCGTTGTGCCGTACCACCTGAAGCCAGAACAGCCGCAGCCCAATAGCTGCAGTCCACAAACAAAAGAAGATCGCCACGTACGCAAACCGCACCCGGCGAATCGGTGCGGTCAGCGTTTTACGTGAAGCGGACTTCATGGCGTGTTCCTGGGAAGAGGTAGAAGAGATTAGTTCAAGCTGATGGCAGGCGCCTGGGCCTGAGCCAGTACGATTCCGGTGTTCATCGCTGAACCGTCGGGCAGCACCACCTGACCAGGCAGCGGAGCATCGAGGCCAAGTTGCTTCGCCATGCGATCGATACGGCCAGGGTCGCTCAACTGGGCTTCCGTCAAGCGCAACTGGCGGTTCTGTTCGCGAAGCTGTTCCACCTGCTGCTTCTGCGCTTCCACGCGATAGCCAACTTCGATTGCCGTAAAGTGCTGCCACACGTAGACCATCGTCAGCGCGAACAGCAGCGTCATGACAGCGGTGAAGGTGCGCATTTCGCGCCGACGCTCGGGGTCATCAGCCTTTACGATGCGGCTGTTATCGAGCGGCTTGGCGAAGAACATCTCGGGTGTTGGTCCGCGGCGACGCGCGCGCTGCAGGTCAAACAGTTCGCGATTGCGCTCCGCAACGCTTGAGCGGCGGCTAAGCTGCCGTGAGTGCATCCGCTCCATCTGTTGTCCTGCCATCACCATCGTTGCCATCGCCGTCCTCCGGGAACCTGAGTCTCCCCAGGCAAAGCTCTGCTGTGCGGATCAAATCTTCTGTGCTGCTCGCAGCTTCGCGCTGCGTGATCGTGGGTTGCGAAGCGATTCCTGTTCCGAAGCCACGACTGGTTTCTTGGTGAGAATGTCTAGTTGGTTCGCCTTCGCTGCGTCACGAAAAGCGTCTTTCACCAGCCGGTCCTCCAGGGAGTGGAAGCTGATCAGCACCACTCGCCCGCCAGGCTTTAGCAGAGATCCCGCGCTTTTCAGCAGCGATTGAATCTCGCCCAATTCGTCGTTCACACGAATACGAAGAGCTTGAAAGGTTCTGGTCGCCGGATGAATCTGAGGGCCTTTGTTGCGCCCATGCTCAAAGCTTCTTATTGTTGGGGCCGCGGCCGAAACGACTCGGGCAAGTTCTGCCGTTGTGCGTATCGGCCGGGCCCTAACAATTGCTCTGGCGATTTTCCGCGACCTCCTTTCCTCTCCGTTTTCGTAGATGAGGTTGGCGAGATCTTCTTCGTCCGCCTCATTTACCACTTGCTCGGCCGTTTCGCCGCCGCGCGTATCCATACGCATATCCAGCGGACCCTCGGCCCGAAAACTAAACCCTCTGTGCGCCTCATCCAGTTGCAGGCTGCTCACGCCGAAGTCGGCTAGCAGACCGTCGAGGCTGTTTGGCTCGACTTCATCCGCTGCCTCGGAGAACGCCCGCGGTACATACCGCACTTCCGGCATCCCTGAACCAAGCTCTTCGGCTACTTCGTTGAGCCGCTGTTGAGCCTTCGCCATGGCCTCAGGGTCGCGGTCGAAGCAGATCAGCTTGCCTTTCCCGCCGAGCTTCCGGGCAATCGCGCTGGAGTGGCCCCCTAGGCCCAGCGTCGCGTCCATAAAAACGCCGCCAGGTCGCACATTGAGGTATTCGAGACTTTCTTCTAAAAGAACCGGCACATGCTGCGGCTTTTCCATTCATCCGCCTTCTGTGCTGCCCCTGGGGGCTTCTATCTCTACAACCCGGGAATCGCGAGCGAATCCAGGTCTGCTCCGGTCAGCGGTTCGGCTTCCAGCTTGGCCGCGTGCCGCTCGTCGTTCACAACCATCAGCTTGGTGCCTTGACCAAGTACCGCTACATCTCCTACCAGCTTGGCTTTCTCCCGAAGCAGTTGCGGAATCAACAACCTTCCCTGCCCGTCCATCTCCACTACCTGGCCGTAATAGTTCGTTACGTCCAGAAACTTCTGCTTCGCAGCGCTCGATGCACCCTTTGCCAGCGCTTCTTCGATCCGCTCCCATTCCTTGATGGGGTAGAGCTCGGCACGCTCACCATCCTTGCTGGTGATGAAAAACTGCGGCCCATAAACCTCATCCACCCGCCGCTTGAACTCCGACGGAACCTTCAAGCGGCCCTTCTCGTCGACCCGGGTTGGATGGTTGCCGCGAAACATTCTTGAACCTGCGAGGGCACCCTACGATCTACCCGGAGGCCTCGGTGGGTACAATCTGGGGTGTCGGCGGTCTACTTCTTGCCTCGATTGACCACTTTTGACCACTTCACTCCACAAACATCTCGCGAAGTTGCTTGCGTGTAAAGAACAAAATGACGGTTCAGCGTGCCTAATTTGTGGGATGGGTGTGGAAAAACTACATCTAGGCCAAGGAGACGCGAGTACCACAAGCAGTTGTGTTTACGATGATGAGTCTTAGCAGAGTTCTAACTTGGCGCAGCCATCCCAGACGTAGTAGGCGAAACTAAGGCGAAAGTTGAAGTTGCCTTAACTGTCGCAGAATGTGGCAGCGCGTTTTCGCCGCAGCAACCAGATGAGATACCCGAGCACAAGAACGTTCGCCGCAAAGAGTCCCAGTTTCCAAGCTGTGAAATGCCTTGCCATTTCGTAGATCTCCCAGGGCAAGCCCAGGGTCGTCAGCACCACGGTGAAGTACTCGGCCCACACTTTGTGCAGCATTAGTCCGGTTCCCTCAATCGCGTAGACTACGCCGCCTAGAAAACTCAACATGCCGGTAATGCGGAGATCGTGCCCGCTCACCAGATCGGCTCGGTCCAGAAACATGCTCGCGATACGTCCATTCGGGTCCATGCCGAGCCACTCGATTGTTTTCATCGCGACCGTACCCAGATCGTGGTGGATCATATGAAGGCACATCGCGCCAATCAAAATACAACCGATGGATTTGCTGAGCTTGAATAGACCTACATACAGTAGGCCGCCTTCATACCTCACCGTGGCCTGAGCACAGGACTCACCAAGCTCGCGGATCTGCGCGTCTTCGGAAAACGAAGGATCAGTCGTGACGCGAACAGGAAATGCCTTTTCCATGGCTCTGCTTTAGTTGACGGGCGATATCTCGCGTTGTCAACGCGAGAGCATCCATGTGATGACGGTGCAAAGTTGTCTCACTGCGCGGAAAGTATTTTGAGGAAAGATGCGAATCCCTCAATCCGTTGCATCTTACAAGCCGTAGTTAGGTTGTGCGCTTGAAGACATAGGCGCAGCGGGACCGGCCGAGACAGGCCAACTCTGAAAGGAATACATCAAGATGAATAAGACACTGCTTACACTGCTTGCCGGCTCTGCGCTGGCGATTACGTCGCTTTCAGCCACCGCACAGAAGAAGGATCCGGATGTCGGCGGCGCTCCCATGTACGCCAACAAGACTGTTGTAGCGAATGCTTCGACCGCACCCAACCTCACAACCCTCGTTGCCGCCGTAAAGGCCGCAGGCCTTGTTGACACGCTGAGCGGCCCTGGCCCCTTCACCGTTTTTGCTCCGACAAATGATGCGTTCGGCAAGCTGCCTTCCGGCACTGTGGATACGCTTGTACAGCCCGAGAACAAGGCAAAGCTGACTTCCATTCTGACCTACCATGTAGTTTCGGGTACCTATGACTCGAAGAAGTTGATGAAGGAAATCAAGAAGAATAAGGGTTCATTCTCGTTGAAGACCGTCAACGGCGAATCGCTCACGCTGTCGATGGACGGCACCTCGATCAAGATCACCGATGCAAAGGGTGGATCTGCCGAAGTCACTACCGCTGATGTGTACCAGTCAAACGGCGTGGCACACATTATCGACACCGTGCTAATGCCCTAGTTGTTACCTGTTCAAAGCAAACGGCGGCGCTCTTCGGAGCGCCGCTGTTCTTTGTGCAAAAGCCATTCTGCTCGTGTTATGACCCAGGTCTCCGAAGGAAGCACACCGCTAACGAATGCCTGTTCGCCGCGTGATTCCAAACGCATCCCGGTTCGTCGTGACAGGCGAACAGAACCCGCATTCTTGCTCGCCTTAGGTGCACGCAGCAAAGGCTGCCGCAGACCTTCAAACCAGAAATCTGTGATTGCTTCTACGACTTCGGTCATCAGGCCCTGACCACGCCATGGCGCCGCGAGCCAAAAGCCACGGTTGCGCAACGCAGATCGCAGCAGCGATACAGAACCGATGATCTTATAATCTGCATCTTTCAGCCTGAGTGTCCAGTGCCACTCATCTCCGCGTTCGATGGCGGGCAGCGCAACGTCCCTGTAGTACGTTCGAACGCCATTCTCTGGAAACGGCCACGAAACTGCCGCAGTGAGAAACTGAACGACGTCCCACGCAGCAAACAGCGGCTGTACCTGCTCTGCGTCCTCGAGTTGCAATGGCTCAGACCAGCCGGTTTGTCTGCAATTCGGGAGTCACATTCGAGAGTGTAAGCGAAGAAAAGCCCGCGCCATGAGGGTGACGCGGGCATCTTCGATGGATTACCCACCGAAGCTCAAACTCTTCGGAACAATGTGCAATTCTTGATCTACAGCTCCGCCCACTGACGTAACAGGTTGTGGTACACGCCCGTAAGCTGCACAGTGCTCTGTTTTACCTCGGCTGCATCTGCCTCGCTGCTTCCTGCAAGCCGCTGAATCGCGGTGTCCAGGTCGAAGAGCAGCGTGCGCTGTGCATCCTGACGAATCATGCTTTGTAGCCAGAAAAAGCTGGAAACCCGTGCGCCGCGAGTCACTGGAGTTACATGGTGCAGGCTCGTTGATGGATACAAAATCATGTCGCCGGCAGGCAGCTTCACGCTCTTCGCACCGTACGTGTCTTCCACTACCAGTTCGCCGCCGTCGTACTCGTCCGGCTCGCTGAAGAACAACGTGCAGGATAGATCGGTGCGGATGCGACCTCCTGTCGGGCCGTGGGTGCGAATGGCATTATCCACATGCGTGCCGAACGTCTGGCCACCCGCGTAGCGATTGAAAAGCGGTGGAAACACCCGCAGCGGCAGCGCCGCGGAGCGAAAGAGTGGATTCGCTCCCAGCGCCTGGAGAATGACATCACCGACCTGCTTGGCGACTGGATGGTTCTCTGGAATCTGCGAGTTGAATTTGTTTTGCGCGGACTGGTGACCGGCCGTGACTTTGCCGTCCACCCAGTCCGCACGATCTAGTGCGGCTCGCAGTTCCCTTACCTGATCCTTCGAGAAAACCTGCGGCACAGCAATCAACATATTCGTTTCCTCTAGCTATGCACTGGCCTCAGATCAACGAGCATGCCGCCGACCTGAGGCAGTAGTGCTTCCACACAAACGCGAAGCCCGCGTTAGTACTTGAACAACAGACTGAATTGCCCGTTCACGCCTTCGCCTGGAACCAGGTGGTTCGGGTGCGGCTGGTCGATGAAGAAAGCATTTGTCAGATTGTTCACGTTGACCTGCAGATCCATGTGTTCATAGATCGGCCGGCGGACCATCAGGTTGAGCTGTGTGTAGCCCGGAATGGCTTTGAAGGCGAAGTTTGCCGCTGTCGGCGCAACTGCTGCCGCAGAGTTATACGTCGCGATGAGCGAGGTAGAGCTTGCACGGCGAGCGCCAACGTAATTGCCGCCGAACCCACCAACAAATCTCCATCGAAGCGCATGCGTGACGAAGAGATTGCCGGAGTTTTTCGGAACGTTCGCCAGAGGGAACCCGGCAGGATTGAAGTAGTACGGCGCGGTGTTGTAGCGCGGGTCGACGACGGCCGCGGGATTCGTCTTGAGCGCCGTCTGCCATGCGGTGTAGAAGGCCGCATTGGTGGCGGCGAAGGGCGACGCGTTCACGACGGAACTCTCCACGCGGCCATCGAGATACGCGTAGCCGGCCACCACATCAAAGTTCGCCGGCATGTGACCCAAGACACCAAGTTGCGCACCACGCACCAACTGATTGCCGGCATTGATGGTGTTAGCGGAGTTGTTGGGGTCGGTCTCGCGCGCGTTCAGCTTTTCCGTGCGAAACACGCTCGAGTTCAGGTTCAACTTATCGCGCAGGAATGCCCACTTTACTCCCGTCTCGAAGGTCTCGTTGTACTCGGGTGGCGAGGTCGCGTTGTTCGCGCTCAAGCTGAGCGACTCTGCTGCCGGGTTGAAGCTGGTCCCGTAATCGAAGTAAATGCTGCCTGACGGTCGTGGCTTCACCACAACAGCCGCACGATAGGTAGGCTGCTTGTCTAATCGGTTCGCGACGGCCGCCGGCGTAGGTGCCGGCAGAGCCAAAGGGTTCGCCGGATTGTGAGAGTTCGTATTGAAGTAGTCAAAGCGAACACCGCCGGACGCCTCAAGCCAGCGCGTCAGTTGCAGCGTGTCCAGGAACCCGATACCGAAGGACTGTGACTCCACGTGCGTTGGCACCGCGAGGTACGTCTCCTGCGTGGTGAACGTGTCCGCTGGCGTAGGAGAAAGTAACGATGTGTAGGGCACGACATACACGTTGCGTGTTGGCCGGGAACGTTCACGCCCGCCTTCAAGAATGACGACTGCCGTGTTCTCCACTCCGGCGACCTTGAACCGGCTCGTCGTGCTCACCTGATCCCAGAGAATGTCCTCGGTCGACTTCGATACAAGCTGGTTCCGCTTCACCTGAATCTGGCTGAGTGGTGTCGTCACTGGGTAACACGCCGACGTGGCCGAGCCCGTGGGCGAAGTGAAGTTCGGAATTGTCGGATCGCATTTCTCGGTGACTCGCGTCGTCGCGTTCACATAGCTTGTGCTGGTCGATCCGGGTGTTGCGTAGATCACTGCCGCTGCGGTATTCACTTGCGGCTCGGTGATACGCACGTCGCGCGGGTAGTTGGCGAAGCGCAGCGTGTTCACGACAGATACGTGCGTTCCGTAATCGTGCTCGGCCTTCGCTGTGAAGACGTCCGGCGTTGTTTTCAGATAGCTGCCATTTGCGAAGCCGTAGTAGTTCGTCCGAAGAACCGGAGCAACGGCGGCGCCGAAGTAGGGCAGCCCGTAGTCGGGCACAGAGTTCTCGGCTTCATGCAGATAGTTCAGGAACAGGTGGCTCTTGGTATTCAGCCCGAAGGCTAGCGTGGGGGCGATACCGAAGCGCTTTGTGTCTGTGATGTCCCGCTCGGACACGTTTGTCTCCTCGCCCACCACGTTCAGTCGAAATGCCGATCCACCAGGAATCGCGGCAATCGGCTCATCGATGTCGACCGTTCCGCGACGCATGACGTTCGTGCCGAGCTGCAGGCCGCCGCGCACAAACTTGCTCAGCTCCGGCTGCTTCGTTTCCTGATTGACGACGCCACCAGTTGAGCCGCGGCCAAATT
Organism: Verrucomicrobia bacterium Tous-C9LFEB; assembly: GCA_903970445.1. GTDB lineage: Bacteria > Acidobacteriota > Terriglobia > Terriglobales > Acidobacteriaceae > Granulicella. The sequence continues at coordinate 15,014 of CAJCIP010000078.1, forward strand.
CTACCGAAGCTGGTCCTTCCAGCACGTCAATCGACTGGTAGTCGAAGGCATCGCGGTAGTACGAGCCGAAGTCGCGAATGCCATCGAGATAAATGTCGTTGCGCGCATTGAAGCCGCGGATCGTCAGCGTGTCGCCCTGTGAACCGCCCTCGCCCGCTGCGAGAGAAATGCCGGGCACATTGCGTAGACCATCGCGCAGGCCGGTAGCCGCCTGCTCCTGCAGGATGTACTGCGGAACGACGTTCACCGTCTGTGCGGTGTCCAGCAGCGGCTGCGGAAACTGCTGCAGGCTCGCCGATTGCAGAGACGCCGTGACGTCTACGTGTTCTGTATTGCGGATCGAAATCTCCACCGCATTGCCTTCCACGTGCGCGGCAAGCCCGGTTTGCGAAAGCAACTCGCGCAGTGCGGCTGCGTCGGTGAAAACGCCTTTGACGGCACTGGCGCGGAAACCCGCGATCTGCTCTGCAGGCAGCTTGAGCTTGATTTTCAAGCCCGTTGTTTGCTTGTACGCATCCAGCGCTTCCGGCAGGGCCTGCGCCGGAATGTCGAAAGTCTTCGTGGGCGCCGCCTCTGCCTGGCCGCCCGGGTTCTCGTCGAAAGAACGCAGAGCTAAGGCCTCCGAAGATGGTCCGGACGTGCTCTGTGCGTCCCCTGCGGCGGTTCCGGCGACAATGCCGGAGAAAAGCAGCGATCCACCGGCGAACATCCGTAGTCTTTTGCGCAGCTCCCAGCCGCGACGTGTTTTTCTTTGGTGAAATGTCTGTTGCATCGTTATCCTTCTCCATCGTTTAGCTTCGGCGCGCCGCCCTCACGGCATGCGCCTCCGTCGCCCTGTCCTGACGCGGCCCTCAACTCACGCGTCCATCGCTTGCCCTAGGTCACAAACCATCCCTTTCGCTCCGCCCGTAGCTGCGGGAAGCGCGCGATGCGCGATGACATGCCCGCGAATCCAGACTGGCTTAGTCCTATATGTATTCACATTACCCCATATCTCGGACTGCGCAAGTCCGAGATGCAGAAAATTTGCAGATGCGTTCGGTAAACGCATCAAAATGTGGACGATGCGTCATCACTTCCACACCGAACAGTGGCTGCCATACCCACGCGAGTTAGTCTTCGCGTTCTTTGCGAACCCCGAAAACCTGCCGCGGCTCATGCCGAAATGGCAGCGAGCGCGGATTGAGGAAGCGACCTTCTCACCACCGCCCCCGCGGCCTGAGGACACGCCACGATTTCCGGGTATGGCAGCAGGGAGCGGAACGCGACTCACGATCAGCGCAAGGCCGTTTCCGCTGTCACCGTTGCGCCTTCCATGGGACGCGCTGATTGAAGACTTTCGCTGGAATGAAGGTTTTTGTGACGTTCAACTTCGCGGACCTTTTCACTACTGGCGTCATTGCCATAGCGTGCGGTCGGAAGTCTCGGCTGAATCCGGCCTGAGCGGAAGCGTGGTCGCCGACGATGTCGAGTATGAATTGCCACTCGGCAGCGCTGGAGACTTCGCGAACAAACTAGCCGTGAATCGCGGTATGGAGATGCTCTTCCGCTATCGGCAGAAGCAGACACAGCGACTGCTTGCGCTTGCGGCAGGGCAGAGTACGCGTTGAGCGAGACGTTTACACAGCTACAGGTTTTCTCTTCAGCATTGGTCGCACGCGCTCCAATGCAGCTTCTGCAGTCAGACCATACTTCTCGCGCAACGACTCTACTTTGCCGTGCTCGATGAAGTCGTCTGGCCAGCCTATTCTGATGACAGGAACCTCGATGCCTTCGTCACTCAAGCTCTCGAGCACCGCAGAGCCGAAACCACCGGCGCGGACGTGATCTTCCATGGTGATGATTGCGGCACACCGGAAACCGAGAGTGCGAATCCATGCATGATCAACAGGCTTCGCGAAACGCGCATTGATGATAGCCACGCTCTGTCCTTCAGCTTCGAGCATCCGTGCCAACCGTTGCGCTTCCGGCAGCATGTTGCCGAGCGAGAAGATCGCTACATCGGAACCGTCCTGAATCAGCTCCGCTTTCCCAATTTCGAAGGCCACCGGCTGTGCTTTCACAGCGGTACCAGGCCCTGTCCCACGCGGATACCGTATCGCGCTTGGCCCGTCGTGCTGCAGCGCGGTAAACATCATGTCCTGCAGTTCGTCTTCATCCTTCGGGTCCATGTGGATCAGGTTGGGCACGCCGCGCAGGTAGCTGATGTCGAACACACCATGATGCGTTGGGCCATCGTCGCCGCTGAGTCCGCCGCGATCCATGCAGAAGACGACCGGAAGGTTCTGCAAGGCAACATCGTGTACCACCTGATCAAAGGCGCGCTGCAGAAAGGTGGAATAGATCGCGCAAAAGGGACGATATCCCTTTGTCGCCATGCCGGCGGCGAACAACACGGCGTGCTCTTCCGCGATGCCGACGTCAAAGTAGCGGTTTGGATGATGGGGACGGAAGAGATCGAGGGCGGTGCCGTTAGGCATGGCTGCTGTGATTGCAACGACTTTGTCGTTGGCGTTGGCCAGCTTCGTCAGGCTTTCCGCAAAAATCTCGGAGTATGTTTTTTGCCCAGTTGGTTTGGTCTCGCCTGTCTCAGGATGGTATGGCCCAAGACCGTGAAACTTCTTCTGCGCTTCGATCGCCGGAGCGAAACCGCGGCCTTTCTGCGTGAGCGCATGAAGCACCACAGGCTTGTTCTGCTTCTTCAGAAATTTGAGAGTTTCAATGAGCATCGGCAGATTGTGCCCATCGACCGGGCCGTAGTAATTCAGGCCAAATTCTTCGAAGATCATGCCGCGCCCAACGATGCCCTTTGCTGCTTCTTCAGCCTTGTGGGCAATGTGCCGCGCGGCCTTGCCGCCAAACTTCTCAAGCAATTCCACGGCGCGGTCGTGGAGGTTCACGTATGTGGAGTTGGTCGCGATTTTATGGAAGTACTCCGCAATGGCGCCAACGTTCTTATCGATCGACCACTCGTTATCGTTCAGGATGATGATCATCCGCTTCGTTTGCGCAGCGATGTTGTTCAGCGCTTCGAAGCTGATGCCGTTGGTGAACGCGGCGTCGCCGGCGAGGGCAACAACGTGCTCGCTGCCGCCGCTCATGTCTCGGGCAACGGCCATCCCAAGCGCTGCGCTCAGCGCTGTACCGGCGTGCCCCGCACCGAAGCTGTCGTGCTCGCTTTCGGTACGCAGCATGAAGCCATTAAGTCCGGCGGGCTGGCGAATCGTTTCGAAGCGGCTCTCCCGGCCGGTCAGCAGCTTGTGCACGTAGCTTTGATGGCTCACGTCGAAAACGAAGCTGTCTTGTGGCGTGTCGAAGACGTAGTGCATTGCGATGGTGAGCTCGACCACACCGAGATTAGGCCCAATATGACCGCCGGTCTTCGCAACCCCGAGTATCAGCCGCTCGCGGATCTCTTCCGCGAGCCGCTCCAACTCTACGTAGCCGAGCCGCTTCACATCCGCCGGCGATTTGATCTTGCTTAGATATTCACTCATGCTGCGACTCAGCCTGCGACCGGCCAACGAAGCCGGTGAAGCGGTAAACAATACCCTTCAGTTTACGCGCTCCGAGATAAGTTGGATGCCATGCGGAGCTTACGACGCCTTTGTCCTGAGGACATACTGGTCGGCGCGACCGTGCCGGGAGCAGTCAACGCGAGCGGACGTTTCGCGTCTTACGCTTCTGCACCTTCGAGCACCGCTTCGGTCGGCCTTGCCTCGCCGAATACGCCTTCCCAGCGGGCCACGACGACGCTCGCCAGGCAGTTACCCACCACGTTCACCATAGTGCGCGCCATGTCCATCAACGCGTCGATGCCAAGGATCATTGCGATGGGCTCCGTGGGAAGGCGAAAAGTCGCCGCCGTCGCGAGAAGCACCACCAGCGTTGCTCTCGGAACGCCGGCCACGCCTTTGCTGGTAAGCACGAGCGTCAGCATCATCAGCAACTGCTGGCCGATCGTGAGATGGATTCCCGCGGCCTGCGCCACAAAGATGCTAGCGACTGCAAGATAGAGCGTTGAGCCATCGAGGTTGAAGCTGTACCCCGCCGGGATGACGAACGCGACCACTCGGCGCGGCACGCCGAGCGCTTCCATCGCCTCCATGGCTCGAGGCAAAGCCGCCTCGCTGGTCGACGTTGCGAAAGCGATCGTGGCAGGCTCCGCCACGGCAGCGAGAAATCGTGCGACGGGCACACGAAAGATCATCGCCACCGGCAGCAGCACCAGTACAGCAAACATTGCCAGCGCACCATACAGAGTCAGCAACAGCTTGCCTAAATTGACGAGCACGCCGAGACCCATGTGGCCGACGGTGTACGCCATTGCCGCGCCGACGCCGATGGGCGCAAAGTACATCACGACATTCGTGAACTTAAACATTACCTCGCTCACGCTCTCGCACAGGCGTAATACGGGTTCGCGCCGTGCCTGACTGAGCTTAGCGAGAGCGATGCCAAAGAACACCGCAAATACAGCAACCTGTAGAATCTGCCCTTCCGCGATGCTCTTTGCGATGTTTTCCGGAAAGATGTGCAGCAGGAAGTCTTCCCAGTGAACCGGCGGCGGGGCACTCACTCCCGCGGTGGCAGTCGATGGGGCCAGCGGTACAGCAAGACCAACTCCGGCATGTGTGAGATTGATGGCGAGAAGACCAATTCCGAGCGCCAGCGTCGTCACCACCTCAAAGTAGACGAGGGCCTTCACGCCCATGCGACCAACGCCTGCGAGATCACCGTGTCCGGCAATACCGACGACAAGTGTCGCCAGGATGAGCGGAGCGACAATCGTCTTGATAAGCCGCAGAAAAATATCAGAGAACACGTGCATCTGCATCGCGACACGTGGTGCGTCGAACCCAAGCTCCGCACCGACCACCATGGCAACAAATATCCAGGGCGTAAGGTTCCTGCGCCTGAAAGCAAACGCTGAAACCCCGCACACGGCAGCCCAGCGTAAGACTCGTGCACAGACAACAATCAATCCTCCACCGGGAACGTACGCGTGGCCAAAGAACGCCTGCAAGCCAGCGCCCACCGCAAAAAGCACGAGGCAGGACGACAGTAAAACGTATTCACTTTGTGAAATGCGGTTAGACATTTCCGGCGAGGATATCAGCCGGTGGCGGGTTCTGGGTGCAGATCTTCGTCGCTTACTGCAAGCTCCTCCGGCATGCGCAAGAACCGTGACCCTTCGCTCGCAGGCTTAGGCAATCGAAATCGCTGCTCATGGGGAAGAAGTAGCCAGCAACACGAAATCCGCGCGGCAGAGAAGTACGAAAACTGTAGGATGAAAAACATTCCGGCCAGGAGACTTCCTCGTGCGACTTACATTTGTATCCATTTGCACTCTCGTTCTTTGCGCCTCCGGCATGATGGCGGCTGCAGCTGATGCTCACCCGCACATCCTGCAGCAACCAACGATCAGCAGGGACTTGATCGCCTTCAGCTATGCGGGGGACATCTGGACCGTGCCACGCTCCGGCGGTCGCGCAACACGCCTCACCGCCGGCGTGGGACTCGAGGGCTTGCCCGTGTTCTCTCCGAACGGTGCATCCATTGCCTTCACAGCGGAATACGACGGCAACATGGATGTGTACACGATCCCGGCGAGTGGAGGCATACCGAAGCGGATGACGTACCACCCGGCCCCTGATAGCGTCGTCGGCTGGACGCCGGACGGTCGCAACATCGTCTTTCGTTCTACCCGGAACGCAGCAAGCCGCTACACGCAGTTGTTCACCGTACCGGCGGAGGGCGGAGTGGCGAAGCTGATGCCGCTGCCCATGGCCCATTACGGCGTCATCTCTCCTGACGGCTCACGCATCGCGTACAACCCACTTGGTCCCGCCTCGAGCTTCGGCTTCACCAGCTACGTATCGTGGGGACACTACCACGGTGGCCTCGCGCCTTCTTTGCGCATTACCACAATGCCCGGCCTCGACTCCGTCGAGGTGCCGCACGAAACTTCCGCCGACTACTCACCCGCGTGGCTGGACGGCAAGCTTTACTTTCTCTCGGGGCGCAAAGGTCCCATCACGCTCTTCAGCTATGACCCAGGAAGCAAGAGCGTGGAGGAAGTTCTGCCGGCAAGCGGGCCGGACATTCATTCATTGCAGAGTGACGGCCACACGCTGGTCTTCGATCGGCTTGGTGAGCTGTATACGGTTGTGCCGGGCGGCAAGCCGGAACGCATTGACGTTGATGTGACCGCCGACCTTCCTGACGTTCGTCCGCGCCTCCTGAAGGTTGCCGATCAGATTCAGAACACGTCGCTGTCACCCACCGGTCTGCGCATCGCGGTGGAAGCGCACGGCGAGATCCTCACCGTTCCCGCAAAGCACGGTCCTGTGCGCAACCTGACCAATACGCCCGGCAGCATGGAGCGCGAACCAGCATGGTCGCCTGATGGACAATCGATCTGCTTTTTTTCCGATGCGACGGCGGATAGCAAACCTGGCCTGTACTCACTGCATGTGGCATCCCAGACCGGCGTCGGCGTAGCAAAGACCTTCGCGCTCGCGTCGGAGCCCGCCTACTACTTTTCGCCGGTCTGGTCGCCTAATTCAAAGCTGATCACGTTTTATGACAACCGCCTGCACCGGTACCTTTTGAACACTGTGACAAGCAAGCTCACCGAAGTCAGCGAACAGAACGTCTTTGGCGGCTTTTCGAGTTCCGAAAATGCCGTCTCGTGGTCGCCCGATTCCAAGTGGCTTGTGTATCCGCGTTCCATGGCGAACCACCTGCATGCTCTTTTTCTCTACTCAGTGGACAAAGGAACATCGACGCAGCTGACGAACGACATGGCCGACTCGCACGCGCCGGCGTTCGACCGGAATGGAAAGTATTTGTACTTCCTTGCCAGCAACAATGAGGGCGCTACAGAAGCCGGCCTCGACATGACCAGCGATCTGTACCAGGTGACCTCTTCCATCTATTCACTCGCTCTCCTTGGGAAAACACCGTCACCCGTGGCGCCCGAAAGTGACGACGAAAAGGGCGCAGCCGAGGTAAAGGAAAAGGCGAAGGAGAACGCCGACGCAACTCCGGCAGGCAAAAGTGGCGAGGAAAAGACCGAAGCCAAAGATCATCCCAACGCGCCGGAAAAGACGGCTCCTCCGAAGCCCACGGAAATCGATCTTGGCGGGATGAGTGTCGAAGCGATTGCTGGCCGCATTGCAGCCATGCCTCTACCCGCTGGTGCTTACGCTGACCTGGCAGCCGGCAAGCCTGGAACCATCTACTTCCGCGAGATCCCTGTTGCGGGCCGGTTCGGCGGCGGTGGTGGAACGCTTAGCCGCTTCGTTCTGGAAGGCCGCAAGACCGAGAAGCTAGCCGATAACATCGACGCCTTTGAGCTTTCAGCAGACGGCGAAAAGATGTTGTTGATTTCTTCCGGCGGAGGTGACGATTCTAGTCCGCAAGGTGCGCCACATGCCCCACACCTCGTCATTGCTCCGGCAAACGCACCTGCGAAACCCGGCGAAGGCACTGTCTCACTGGCAGCGGTCGAGATCAAGATCGACCCGCCCGCTGAGTGGCGTCAGATGTATCACGAAATCTGGCGGATCGAGCGTGCCTACTTCTACGATCCGCACTTCCACGGCGTAAACACGGTTGCGGAAGAGAAACGCTTTGAGCCGTATGTCGACTCCGTTGCAGCGCGATCCGACCTCAACTACATCTTTCAGGAAATGCTTACGGGTTTCTCCGTGGGCCATCTTCGTGGCCACGGCGGAGCCATCCCCGAGGGCCAGCACGTGGCCGGCGGCCTGCTCGGCGCGGACTACACAGTTCAGAACAATCATTACTGCATCAGCAAGGTGTACAGCGGTGGATCGTGGTCGCCGGAAGCGAAAGCGCCGCTTGCGCAACCTGGGCTGAACGTTCGCCCGGGCGAGTGCATTCTCGCCATCAACGGACAGCCACTCCTCGCCACAGGCGACATTCAGCAACCCCTGGAAGGCACAGTAGGACAAGCAGTAACGCTCAAGCTCGGAGACGCGAACGGAGCGAATGCACGCGACATCACAGTGGTTCCAGTCGGCAGTGAGTCACAGCTTCGCAATCTGGATTGGATTGACTCCAATCAACGCAAAGTAGATCAGCTTTCCGGCGGCAGGCTGGCGTATGTCTATCTGCCTGACACGGGCGGCGGTGGCTTCACCAACTTCAATCGCTACTACATGGCGCAGACGAACAAACAGGGCGCGGTGATTGATGAGCGCTTCAATGGCGGCGGCCAGGTAGCTGACTACATCATCGAGGTTCTCGGCCGGCACATCGAGTCGTACTGGTCGCCCCGCTATGGCGCAATCGAACACACTCCAAATTCTGGTATCTACGGTCCAAAGGTGATGATCATCAACGAGCCGGCCGGTTCAGGCGGCGACGCCATGCCCTGGCTCTTCAAACACAACAATCTCGGCCCCCTTGTCGGCAAACGCACCTGGGGAGGTCTCGTCGGCATCGGCAACATTCCCGTGCTTATGGACGGCGCTGAGGTTACTTCGCCGAGCGTGGCGTTTTTCTCTCCCGCGGGACAGTGGGACGTGGAAAACCACGGAGTTGATCCAGATATAGTCGTCGACCAAGATCCTAAACAAGTTGCCGCCGGCCATGATCCACAATTGGAAAAGGCCGTAGCTGTTGCCCTCGACGAGCTTGCGAAGCACCCGCAGCCACAACCACAGCGCCCGGCTTACCCTGACTACTCGCACTAGCGGGATTGTTAGTGGCAAGCAAGGTTCCATCGAAGGTAACTGCATCACACGTTGTAGTTTCCCGCGTGTTGCGTGCTGTCTTCACCGCGCACGTAAGTACAGCAAAGTGCACGGGATATCGCTGATGCTAGCATCCGGCAAGAAACCACAGTAGCCCTAAGTTACTCAATACTGGGTACTTCCTCGTGATTAATGTTACCGGCGGTGGTGCGAAAGTGGGACTGCCGCGGAGCACGCCGGTTCGTATCCTCAAGTTGTTGCATGACGGAAACTTTGATCAATCCGGAACAGCCACGCGTCGCCGCTGCTGAAGAATTTGAGCTGCTGGATCTGCCTCACGATAAAGCGCTCGATGACCTGGCTCGACTCGCCGCGCAAACGTGCAACGCGCCACTGTGCCTTATCGCTTTGGCCAGCGGCGATCTCCTGCGCATCGTGGGCAGCGCGGGCATGGATAGCCGGACGCTCACGCGCGGCAGCGTCCCATACGATGTAACCGTCTCCGGCGAAGGCGTGTACCAGATTCCGGACGCGCGCCTCGACCCCGACTACGCGCCAGGCGGAATCTTCATCGATGAGCAGCGCCACCGTTTTTTCGTCGGTGCGCCGGTTTATTCCGCAAAGGCTGTGCCGATCGGCTGCCTGTGCGTGCTCGACCACATTCCGCGCAAGCTCACCAGCGCGCAGATCGAGTCATTGGAAGCTCTAAGCAACGCAGTTACCACGCGGCTTGAACTTGCTCTGCGTGTTCGTCAGATGGACCGCAGTGCACGCGCACGGCAGCGCGCCGAAACTGCACTCACCGTCGAACGCAACTTCGTGTCCGCCGTGCTCGATACGGTGGGTGCGCTCGTTGTTGTGTTCGACACGGCGGGGCGCATCGTGCGGTTCAACCGCGCCTGCGAAATCATCTCCGGTTACAACTCGACCGAACTTGTCGGCAAATTCGCGTGGGAGCGTCTCATCCCCGAAGAGGATGTCCCCGAGTACATCGAGAGCTTTGACCGCATTCGCTCCGGCGACTTCCCGACAACCTACGAAAACCACTGGCTCGCTGCGGACGGCACTCGCCGCCGCATTTCCTGGTCTGCCACGGCGCTTGTCGATTCGCAGGGCCAGGTCGCCTTCGTCATCGCCACCGGCATCGATGTCACGGTGCAACGGGTTGCCGAAACCGCCATTCGAGAGAGTGAATCACGTTACAGGCAGTTGATCGAAAGCTCGCTCGGCCTCGTATGCACACACGACATGCAGGGCACCATCCTCTCGATCAACGAATACGGAGCCGCCGCCATAGGCCGTTCCGTGGAGCAGGTGCTGGAACGTTCGCTCAGCCGCTTCCTGGCGCCCAGATATCTCAACGAATACGACTACTATCTCGACAACCTGAGAAGCCTCGGAGAGGCTCAAGGCCTGTTCCACTTCGTACACATCAGTGGTGAAGAGCGCGTCTTCGCCTATCGCAATCGCGTGGTGCAGCCTGCGGAAGGTGACCGTTATGTGCTTGCCTTCGCGGTCGATGTCACCGAACAGATTCGCGCAGAAGAGCAGCTGCGCAGCCTAATGCGTCAGTCAAATTCCGTGCTGGAGTCCGTAGGAGACGGCATCGTCGGCATTGACCTCGAGGGCCGCATCACCGTCGTGAATCCCGCGGCTGCGCAGATGTTCGGCTACAAGCCCAACGAATTGCTCGGACGGAACATGCATGAGCTGGTACGGCACTCGCGGCCTGACGGCACTCCGTTCACACGCGCCGAATCGCCCATACAGGCCAGCCTGTCGAACCTGGCGACAGTACGCGTTTCCAACGAACTCTTCTGGCGAAAGGACGGTACAAGCTTTCCCGTGGAGTACGTCGCATGTCCGCTCATCGAAGCACAATTTATTGACGAGAGCGGAAACCAGCGCGCTCTCGCCGATTCTCAACTCGCCCTTCCGGGCATTACGGAAAGCTCGCGCCGCGTGAACTCTGCTTCTATGAACGTCCACTCTCTTCCCGCTGCATCGCAGGATGAGGATGACACCGACAACTACAACGAGAAGGAAGACATGGGTTCGTATAGCCGAGCATTTGACTCCCAAGAAGCTTTCTTCGGTGATGATGAGCAAAGCCGCGCGGTGGGTGTCGTCGTCGCCTTCACCGACATCTCTGAGCGCAACGCGCTTGATCGCATGAAGGACGAGTTCATCTCGACCGTATCGCACGAATTGCGCACGCCGCTTACCTCACTGCGTGCTGCGCTAGGCCTTATTTCTGGTGGCGCGTTGAACTCGCGGCCAGAGAAGCTGCGGCAGATGATGGACATCGCCGTCGGCAACACCGACCGCCTCGTGCGCCTCGTCAACGACATCCTCGACCTCGAGCGCATCGGCTCCGGTAAGGCGGAGCTGCACTCGACCATGGTTTCGATGGACGAGCTGATGCGCCGCTGCGCCGCCCTGCTGCAAACCTCGGCGGCGAAGAACAACGTGCGCATCGTGATCGAAGCCAACGACGTGCAGGTCTTCGCCGACCCCGATCGCATCCTGCAAACGCTCACCAACCTCATCTCGAACGCCATCAAGTTCTCGCCGGCCGCGACGACGATCCCAAGCGAAGTCAGGCTGACGGCAACCTACGCCTCGCAGGACGAGGCGCTGATCCAGGTGGAAGACCACGGTCGCGGCATCCCGGAAGACAAGCTGCAGCTCATCTTCGAGCGCTTCAAGCAGGTCGACGCTTCGGACTCCCGCGCCATGGGCGGTACCGGCCTCGGCCTCGCCATCTGCCGCAGCATCATCCAGCAGCACGGCGGCACCATCTGGGCGACCAGCGTTGTGGGACAAGGCTCGACCTTCCACTTCACGCTGCCAACGCATCCCAGCGGTCACCTGACCTAAGCGACGCACCGAAGCGGCCACCGCAGCGACCGATTCGCACGCACTTCATCCAATCGATATGAGCAAGACCATTCATCCCGGAGCGCGCATCGGGCATGTCCATCTGCGCGTCGCCAACCTGGACCGCGCGATCGCGTTCTACAACGGCGTGCTCGGCTTTGAGGTCACGCAGAAGATGGGCGACTCCGCGGCCTTTCTCTCCGCCGGCGGCTACCACCATCACATCGGCCTCAACACGTGGGAGAGCCTGAACGGCGCGTCACCGGCGCCAGGCACGACCGGGCTGTATCACCTGGCGATTCTGTATCCCACACGCGCGGAGCTGGGCGATGCGCTCCGGCGGCTAATCGCCGCAGGCGTGCAACTGGATGGCGCCGCGGACCACGGCGTCAGCGAGGCGCTGTATCTGCGCGACCCCGACGGCAACGGCGTGGAGCTCTACTGGGACCGCCCCGAAGCGGAGTGGCCGCGCGACGCCGCCGGCACACTCAAGATGGTGACGCGACCGCTCGACCTGCACGCGCTGCTTGCGGCAAACAACGAGTAGCAAAGAACGACGAGCAAACGACGAGTAGTAAACAACGAGTAGCCGCTTAACGGCGAACAGCAGCCGGAAGACGCGAACGTCCTCCGCTGCTGTTGTCCGCTGCGTTACTCACCACCGCTACACATCGGATGTGAGGCTGGTGCTGATGCTGGTGAAGGCGTTCTTGATCGACGTGCCGAGGCCCTTCATGCTGCTCACGGCGCCGAGGCCGATCAAGGCTGCGACGAGGGCGTATTCGATCAGGTCCTGGCCCGACTCATCGGAAAGAAGTGCTGCAAGCTGCTGCTGGATGTAGGGGGAAGTATTCAAGCTGGTGGATGGCATGGGGGAAGGATCCAGTCCTCTCATAGTTTTCGTCTCCTGAGGACCATCAACGCGGCCGGCTCTCGTGCTGGAAAGGCTTGGCTGGCTTGCGACAGAGGGTCGGCTTCGGCAGTGAATCAGCGAGCGAACAGGATGAAGCGTCGGACACTGACCCGGCGGCTGCGGTCTCTTCCCATCCGGGATGTTGGGCGGTCCCCCGGCTGGGCGTTCATTCGATCCGCAGAGAAATGCTGCATCGTGCCCAAGCGTGATAGGGCACGTTGTTCTCTTGTTGTAGTGATGGTAGGTCGGGAAGGATGACGCCGCAATGACTCATTCGTATGGCGACAGATACCGGTTCGTAACGGCAGTATCGTTACCCTGCGCAGCGCCCAGAGCTATCTAGACGGTCGAGTTCATCGTCGAACCCGTCTTGCTGAATACCGAGGCGATCGTGCCGGTCAGCGACTGCGAAGCAGCGACGACGCCCAGCGCAATGCACGCGGCGATGAGGGCATACTCGATCAGGTCCTGACCGCCATCTTCGTGTGCAAACGAGACGACAGCCGAGCGCAGGGCATGCAATGACCGGGAGCGGAACATGGGAAGGGCGATCTCCATCAGCGCGAGCGTGCCGGGGCGCACGGGCGCGCTGAAATCTTGTAACCGTTATCGGCCGCACGGAGAGATACCGCTTCTCTGTCCGAATCCCGGGCGGCGGCGCGCGTACGCGCCCTGCTCGTTCACGCGAGATTCCTTCCGACGGTGGTTTTTCCGCCGTTACAAACTTGAATTCAAGGTTGTATTGACGTTGCTGAACGCCGTGCCGATGGAGCTGGCAAGGTTGTTCATCGAGGCCACAGCGCCAAGGCTAACGCATGCGGCAATGAGGGCGTATTCGATGAGGTCCTGGCCGGATTCCTCACGCAGGAAAGCGAGAACGAACTTCTGGGCAGTGTGCTTCATGTTAGATCTCCTCGTGACAGCTCTGGGGGGCTGAGGTTGCTAACAGTCAACTTCCTACTTCTGAACAGAAGCGTAATGCGACACACTGCCGGCGTCAGTCCCACGGAGTGTGTACCGTGGCGGTGCCCTTCGATGCGCGCGGTCTGCTGCGACGCAAGCCAGCGAACTTGAAAAGCGATGCGGGCATTGGCTATAAGTCACCATGCCGTCTACATCGCTGCGCGAGGCGCCAGAATCTTCTACGACACCTTCGCGAAGCTTGCGAACCCAGCAGGGCGTCACGCTGGGCCTGCTGTTTCTTGCCGGGCTGGTCAACTTCTTCGACCGCTCCTCCCTTTCGATTGCCAACACCACCGTGCGCGCCGAGATGCACCTGACCGCAACGCAGATGGGCTGGCTGCTGTCATGCTTTTCCTTCAGCTACGCACTGGCGCAACTGCCGCTAGTGGGCGTGCTGGAGCGTCTGGGATCGCGCACAGCGCTGGGCGCAGGGCTGGCCTTATGGTCGGCCGCGCAACTGCTCACCGGCTTCGTGCGCGGCTTTGGCTCGTTTCTCGGTCTGCGCATCCTGCTGGGCGTGGGGGGAAGCTCCGTTCTATCCTGTCTCGCTGCGCTCGACGCGCGAGTGGTTCACCACCGCAACGCGAGGACGTGCTGTGGCGCTGGTGAATTCGGCATCGTTTCTCGGCCTCGCCGTTTCGCCGCCATTCCTCACATGGATGATGCTGCGCATCGGCTGGCGAGGCATGTTTATCGTGTTAGGCGCAACAGGTCTGCTCGTCGCCAGCGCATGGGTCGGGCTGCACCGCGAGCGCAAAGACACGGCCTTTCGCGATGGCACAACCGAGCTTCCCGTAAAGCTGGGCGACGCGTGGAGCGTGCTGCTGCGCCAGCGCATGGTGTGGGGCATGATGCTCGGCTGGAGCGGCATCAACTACACGGTGTGGCTCTACATCACGTGGCTACCCGGCTACCTCCAGGAGCAACGCCACCTCTCGATTGCACGCAGCGGATGGATCGCAGCGATCCCGTTCCTGTGCGGTGTGCTGGGCATGGCGTTGAGCGGCATCGTCTCCGACATGCGAGGACGCAGCGGAACTGCACTCGCAAGCGTGCATCGCAGCCACCTGGTCGTCGGCATGGTGCTGTCCGCAGCGGCGACGTTCTTTGTGGCTCACAGTGCTTCAACGACGCAGGCGGTTGCGGGCTTCAGCGCAGCCTTCTTCTGCATTCACTTCGCGGGC
>CAJCIP010000079.1 GCA_903970445.1 Verrucomicrobia bacterium Tous-C9LFEB
GGAACAGATGTTACGTACGGTCCGACCCGACCACGAGTTGTTCCTTCGAGGACTGCGGATTTTGCCGCCGCAAGAAGAGCCCGCCGCGTCCGGCTCGAAATCGTTCGTACAGGCCTAGAAGGAACCAGCCATGCCGCCCGCCGCCCGATTGACCGACATGCACGAATGTCCCATGGTCACTCCTGGCGTGCCTCCAATCCCGCACGTTGGCGGCCCGATTGTTTCGCCGGGCGAACCCACCGTATTGATCGGCTTTCTTCCTGCTGCAAGAGCGAGCGATGAATGTGTCTGTGTAGGTCCACCCGATGTCATCGCGATGGGCTCGCCGACGGTTTTGATTGGGATGTTGATGGCCGCGAGAATGGGTGATCCCACCGTTCACGGCGGCATGATCGTGCTGGGCGAGCCCACGGTGATCATTGGAGAGGATGGTGGGGGCGGCGGCGGCGCGGGCGGCGGCGGCGGCGCTGCCGGTGCTGCGTCAGCCTGCGCAGGCCTCAGCCAAAGCGGAGTGTCTGATTCGCCAATCGATGAGAACACTTCCGAGTACTCAACGAACTCCGGCTCCTTCGGCGGTGGCGCAGAGGCGTTAGCTTCGGCCATGACGTCCGCGAGCTGGGACGCCGCACCGGATTCGCCGCCTGCAGGTGGCAGTGAGAGCTCTTCCGGCGATGCGTCGCAGATGGTTTCCGACATGTCCTCCGCCGGGCAGAGCGCGGCAGCCAATCCTCCAAGCGATGCTCCTGCCCCAGGCAACGACATGCCGCCGGAGAATGCACAGATCATCAACGATCAGTGTGCAGCCAACGGCATTACAGATACGGATAAGCAGAAGAGCTACGTAGCCGGGTCCGATCCAAAGAAGCCCGTAACAAAGGAAAAGCTGCTACCGAAGACTCAACTACATATGTGGGTGCGCGACAATGGAAAACCGGGCTTGTTCGCTGCGCCTCCAGGTACCGACCCGGCAACACTGGGCATTGATCCAACAGGAAGACATCTGGAGGTCTACCAGGTGAAGGAAGGGCACGAGTTGAACGTGGTGAAATCGACAGCGGCGGATTTCGAAACCGGGAAGATTGGCGGTATCGGCGGTAAAGGCGGCGGAACGCAATACATGCTCCCACCTCACTGGCAGGATGCGGTGACGAAGCAATGACGCCAGGTCTCTATGCGAACCAGCCTGCGGTTCTTGCAGCGATTGACCAGGTAATTACCTGGTGTACGGCCTCGCAGGCGCAATCGCCTGATGCTGTGGTGCAGAAGGAGATGGAGGCGCTCAAGCAGATACGTACGATCGTCTCGCAGTTCTGGCCGTTATCGGACAATGCAAAGAATGCAATCGTCATCGGGCCCGTGGCGGCAAAGAACATTGCTGACTGGAACGAGCCACTGGCGAACGCGCTGATGGTGCTGGATGCCGTACTGAAAAACAATGGACAGTCGATTGAGAAGCTCGGGCTTCCGAATCAAATCTAGGGCAAGGTGCGCCGCTGCCGGCGGCGTCCTGCGATGACGAATCATGAGGAACCGAAGGCGCCAATGAAAAGTCGACCGCCCGAATCATCAACAGCAAAGTTTGGCTTGAGAATAGACCTGCGATGAATCTTGACCTTGTCATCCTCGAAGGACCGGAAGCAGGAAGGCGTATTCCGGTTTCGGGCTCCCCTGTCACACTTGGCCGGGCACCCGCGGCGGCCATGGCCTTCCCGGACGACGGCTTTATCTCCAGTGTTCACGTCAGCATCCAGGCTGATCCTGAAGGCGTGCGCATCACTGACCTGCGCAGCACAAATGGCACCTTCCTCAATGGTGAGCGAGTCAATTCAGCACTTGCCGGCGTTGGCGACGTTATTCAGATCGGCACCATGACGATGCAGGTTGCGACTGCACTGGCGGCATCAGCGCCCGCGGTCTTACCAGTGTTCTCCTCGCCGAAAGCGGCAGGGGCTTCGTCGCCTTCCGAAGCAACGATGATTGGCGCACCCGCGCTTCCCAGGATGGACATCCCGGCGCCGCCACCGATGGCTGCGTCGATTGTAGCCACGACGACAATCCCGCGGATATCCGTAGATGGCGCCGAACAGTTCAGAAGGCTCGAGACCGCACGGAAGGTCGGGGCGGAGTCGTTGCAGAAGGCACTGCTCGAGAGGATCGCCTCGTTGGAGGGTCCGCTTTTCCTGATGGTGAACGCCGCGGCCGACGAAACCATACCTGCCATGCTGGCGATGGGAGACGTAGATTTAGCCAAGCACAGCTTGTTTCAGGACGCGTCCGCTGTCCCGGCGCGCTGGACGCCGTATCTGCTATCGACCACACCGGATTCGCCGCTGCTGAGCGGCCTGCTCGACCGTGGCTGGGGCAAGAACTGGTTCAGCATTTTTAGCTCTTCGGCAGACTTGAGCGAACTCCAGGCGCACTTCGGAAAATTTCTCAGGGTGCAGATGGATCAAACGGGGGGGATTTATTTCCGCTTTTACGATCCCCAAGTCCTGCGCGAGTTCCTGCCGTCTGGGAACCCGTCTGAACTGGCGATATTTTTCGGTTCAGTGCGAGAGTGGCTACTGGAGGGTGAGACGAAGTCCACGCTCATAAAGGCCACGCATAGCCCGGACGGTCTTCGAATGCACTCGATGACGTTGAACGACTAAGCTGACTTCGATTGGTGTGGGCAGCTAGGGTATTCGGGACGGGCCTGCGGTTGCGCCGCTAATGTCGGCTTCGGCGTAGGCCTCACTCGATTTCATTGACTCGCCCTAAAGCGTTCGGTATCATCACGGTGCTTTCGCACAACAACTTTACGTTCTCTTAGGGAGACTCCAAGGCGGGCCTTCTTCGGCCACGCCAATCCCTAGTTTGAAGGGTTACCTATGTCTCGCCCTCGTGCTGCCCGGCTGAAATCCTTGAGTATTGCCGCCCTTTTGGCGAGCGGTTCGTTCTGCGCTGCTGCTTCCAACCCGGCTGGAGCCCTCGCTTCAACGGCCGCGAAGCCGGTTGCGACCAAAGGATCTCAAGCAGAGACGCACGCGACGAGCCGGGCGTTGCCACTGGTTTTTGAAGAAAATGCGGGTCAGTTGCCGAGCGGCACGGCATTCGCCGGGCGAACCTCAAACTACACGGTTCAAGTGCGTCCGTCCGAGCTTCGTTTCGGTCTTCCTGGCAAAGGGAAGACCCGCACCGTAACCGTTGGATTCGAGGGAAGTCAACAAGCGAAAGCGGTAGGCGTTTCCGACGCCGGTTTCCGTACGAATTTCTATCTCAGCCAGGACCCACGCAATTGGTATACCAACGTTCATAACTTCAATCGCGTGGCGCTGCGTGAGTTGTATCCAGGCATCGACGCTGAGTTCTACTCGACCGGCAATGAGATCGAGCACGACTTCATCGTCGCTCCGGGGTCCGACGCTGCCAAGCTGGCGATGCACCTTTCCGGCGCCAAGTCCGCGACGCTGTCCGCGACGGGCGACGTGGTTCTCTCCGCAGAAGACGGCGCTCTCAAGCTGCGCAGGCCGAATGCCTACCAACTGCTTGCGGACGGCACTCGCCAGGCCGTTGACGCTGAGTTCGTTCTGGTTGCAAATGGCGAAAGCTCTGACCTGACGTTCAAGCTTGGTGCTTACGATCACTCGCGCGCGCTGGTGATTGATCCAGTAATCACGTATGCAACATACATCGCGGGCAACAATGGCGCGGTACCATCTGCCCTGACCTCTGACGCTGCGGGGAATTTGTACCTCGCGGGGACCACGACTTCTACGAGCTCTACGTTCGGGGCAGTAAGCACGACCCTCGTACCAGCCACGCTCACCGATCCCCCACCTTATAAGGTGGCCTTCATCGCTCGTGTTTCGCACGCGACGGCAGCGGGCGGCTCCGTCAATGGGTCGCAGATTGCCTGGTTGACGTACTACGGTGCAACATCGCCGAGCACGGCTCCAGCGGGCACGGCCGGTGACGTCACGGCCAACGCCATCGCTTTGCAGCCGGCTACGTACACGCCCGTTGGTGGAAACGCAACGGCCGGCACGCTTCTGTACATCGCCGGGCAAACGACAGCTACAGGTCTCCCCGGCGCAGCCAACGGCGGCACGGCTACGCTTTCCACCGGCACGAGCACCTACGGCTTCGTTGCCGAGTTCAACGAGTCTGACGGCACTGCCGGCAACGCGACGACCTATGCCACCTATGTGGACGGCGGCAACGCGACCACAGCGTCTCCGACAGCACAAGCAAACCAAACGACAAATCTGCAAGCAGTCACGGTTGATTCCACCGGCGCGGTCACAGCGGTAGGTGCTTCCACCGGCACGCAGTACAACACAACGGTGTTGTCGCTCAACATCGATCCAAACAGTCCGCTCGGCTTGCTCTTGAGCGCGCTGATGATCACTCCTCCCACTAGCTTCTGCACCACGCAGGGGCTGGGCGGAGCCACGAACTCGAAGGGTCTGCTTACCACGTTGCCGGCGACTCTCGGCACGCCCACGTACAGCACGTATGTATGCGGCAAGGCGACGCCCTCCGCGACGAACTTTTACACGCTTACGGGCGTTTCCGTTACGCCCAGCGCAACGGCCGGCACCTACTCCACGTACATCGTTACGGGATCGACGAACCTCGATTTCCCGATGAGCGGCGTCTACGATCAACCCTCCATCGACTCTGCCGGCACAGGCATCACGACCCCGGTCTTCTTCACTCCAGGGTCTGCAACAGCAACCAACGCCTTCGCCGCGTCGCTGAACCCGAACTCGATCGACGTGAACTGGAGCTATTGGAGCGATGGCAGCGGAACCGACCAGTCGAACGGCTTGACGATTGACTCCTCTACAACGCCGGCAGGTGTTGTGGTGTTCGGATCCACGACATCCCCGTCCTTCACCGCCAGCTCGGAAACCTCTCCCGCGAGCTCTGCCACCATCGGCTACATGGGGGATAACCCCAACAGCCAGCAAACCGGATTCGCCGTCGCTTTGAACTCAAGCACGGGAGCCCTTGGCGGAATAACTCTGCTTGAAAGCTATGCCAGCGCTCCGGCGACTGTGACAGCAGCAGCGGCGGACGGAAGCGGAAACATTCTCTTCGCGGGCTCGCAGGCCAGTCTCAAGCAAGCATTTCCGACATACACTTCCGGAGGAAACCGGGTGGGGCGTCCTGGCGCCACGCCGCTTTTGCCAGGTGCGCAGGATTCAAGCGAGGATCCATACTACTCAGGAACAAATGATGCAGACGGCTTCCTGGTGCGTATGCCGAACACGCTTTCGTCGGTGGATTATGTAGCATTCTTCGGCCCATCCGCGAACGCAGGGTCTTCACAGGCCGTCGGTGTCGCTGTCGATCCAGTCGACAGTTCAAGCCTGCCCGGAGCAACGACTTCTCCCCTAGCAAACGTGCTTCTAAGTGAAATGCCCGCCGGGTCGAAGTCCTACACCACCTCATCGGCGGAACAGCAGGCACCGCAAACCGGTGCCACGACTGCGGCTTATCTAGCCCAGATAGCGTTCGTTGCTCCTGGCGCGTCGCCATCGTTTACATATGCGTCCACGGACGGGACATACACGCCGAATCCGGTTGGATACTCCACACAGGGGGAATCTGCGCTCACGCTCACCTGGCCAGTGACGGTGGCAGCAGCCGGAACGAGCCAGCTGGTGTTCAATCTTCCGCAGAGCCAGTACCTCTCCGCGTATACGCTCGCTGAGCTTTCCGTCAGCATCGGTGGCGGTGCCAATGTTGCAGCGACTGACTGCACGATCGGAACCGCAAACGCTTCGGCGAATCCCGCAGCGAACCCGAGCGCTACGCCACCTGTTCCCGGGCCCGGCATCACCTGCGTAGTTCCGCAGGTTCCGGCGAATGCCGCTGGAACCACGGTGACCTTCCAGCTTTCCGGCGTCCCGGTCGCCGCGACAATCCCGGCAGGTAGCAGCACCTTCCAGGTGGCTGCCGCCGCATACGACGCGACTGGCGTCGGCTACGACCTTACCCAGACGATCGCCACTGCCGGTGTACCCGCACTTACCATCGGCGTGACTGCCGCGCCGGCCCTTGTGAATGCGGCAACCAGCGCAACGCAAACCAACTCCGCGGGCGATCCTGTAACGGTCACCTACACGTACACCATCAACAACACCAGCTCCTATGATTCGCCCAACACGAAGCTGGCGACGAATCTGAATACGACGACAGCGGGAACCACTCTGCTGAGCAACGCGACGGGTTCTTCCTCAACTGCGTGCGACCCAACAACGGCAGCAAACGGATGTGATGTTCCTGCCCACGGATCGCTTACCTATACGGTGAGCGGCGTCTACCTGGACAGCAACTTCTCTGCGAGCGGCACGGGTCCCTTTACCGTGACACAAGGCTTGCCTTACGTTTCGTTCAGCTACCCGATGACAAACGTAGGCAACATCTATCCGACGAGCACGACCGGACCGACCGTCATGGTGAATGGCACCACGACCATCACCGCCAACGCGATCACGACGAACCAGCCAACCTATGCCAACCACACGAGCTTCCAGCTCGGTGACCAAGATGTAGAGTTGACGGCGTCCTTCACGAACAGCGGCAAGGACCAGGCGGGCTCGTATACAGCGACCGTCACCCTACCGCAGGGTTACACTGCCACCGCGTCCAACTGCCCTGGAGCCGCGGCACCATATACCTCCTGCACGTTCACCAACATTGCACCCGGCGCAACTGTCTCCTTTACCATCACTGGCCTCTTCAATGACACCGGAGCGTCAACGGATGCTGTAGCGGGTCCGCTCACCAACGGACCTTCACCTGCTGCGGTCACCGGATCGCAGACGAGCAACTCGGTGACGGCGCAACTCAGTTCCGTTACCAGCGGAACGTCCTCCGGCACCTACATTCAAACATCGACACTGCCGCCCGCTACATCGATCAAGGTCACCCGCGTCAATGCGCTGACCTATGCCATCAGCGCGGCTACCCCTATCGCGGCGAATACGGTGAACGAGCTCGGTCCGCTGCATGCGACCTATCCAGCACCCAATGACCAGCTGAGCTACACGGCGACAATCAGAAACACGGGCACCTCGGTAGCGCGTGGCCTGTACTTCCTCATCGCACTGCCAAATGCCGCGTCCGGCACCGTTCCCGTGGTGACGGGAACGACCATCGCGTACTCCAATGGCTTGTCAGCAGCGAATCAGCTTACGTGCTCGTACGTAGCGGCGCAGAGTGGGATCGTCTGCTATGAGAACGATCTGACGCCGGGTGCTCCATTACCGACAACAACCCCGCATCCGACCACCACGCCGCAGACATACACCATCAACTTCACCACAAGCTATGACGAAACAGCGGTTCCGCAGAACGTGAAGACGGTACAGGTGACGCAAGGCAACGGAACCATCTATGCCGCGGCGGATACGTATAACCTTGCCAGCGGCCTTGGCGTAAACGCGACGGTGACTGCGCCCGGGGCTTCGATCAACTCCAACTCCATCACTATCGAGCGGCTCACCAGCATCGTGTCCAACGTCAACGTCTCGGCTGTCGGCTCTGCCGCAGGGACGAACTACGCTGACAAGACCCATGTGACGCTTGATTCCAATCCGAATGGCAGCGCTCCCGGCACATTCGACACCATCCTGTTCCAGTCGTCCACGTCGAACATGGGACCGAACGACGCTGCCGGTCTCGTGATTTCGATCCCGATTCCTGCGCTGACACGTGTGGCCGTACCGCAATACTGCACGCTGAATGGCATCACCGGACCAAGCGCCACTTTGCTGACTGTGACGGCCGCTTCGACGATGACGTGCGCGACGCCGGCGTTCGCAACCGTTGCAAGCAGCACCGCTCCGAATCAACTGCGCGCCGCGGCAGCGGTTTGCCCGGCGGTACCTGTTCCTTCCGGTGGATCTTTGTCAGCGACCACATTCAACTCGGCGACCAACTGTTTCGCCGTTGCGTTCTACCTGAAGTTCTCGGACGCGCCAACGGCGGCGGGAACGGTGGTAGGAGCAAATGCGAGCGCTACGGTGGGCTACTCCGCAGCAAGCATTGCTGAAACCGATGTCGATACGCCGAGCACACCTGCAGCAACAACAACGGCAGCCGCGACAACGGTGCAGCGTGCCGCTCACCTCCGTCTTTCCGCTCCAATCGCAGCGCCGACCTATACCACGGGTGCAGCCTTGACGCTGGATGCGAGCGGCGTTCCCCAAGTCGCTCAGGCCGCTCTTCACATGGATCCGCTAACGCGCCAGGTCACAACAGGGAAGGTGTACAACTGCCTCCGCTACGCGATCAGCGTGATCAATGATGGTCCAAATTACGTTCTCAATCCGACCCTTGGTTACACCGAAACGCCAGCGACCTTTGTGCCAACGAGGGTAAGCACTGGAACGGCCCCGACCGATCTTAGTTCCGTTGACTGCGCTCCTCAAGCGCTGCCGACGTCCACGGTGCTGTCACCGCTTGCCACTGGAACCACACAGAGCGCATTCATTGACGGCTACTTCGACCTGGGCAGCCTTGTCGCGGTGAATTCCGGGACGGCGACGTTCACCACGGGCAACTTCGGCTTGGCCGGATACAACGACAGCAATACGGCCGGAACCACGGCGATGGACTACTCCAGCACGCGTACGGTCACTCTTGTGAACACGCCGTACACGGACGCCAACAACTCGAAGTTCGGCATCACGGCCTATGGCACAACGCCACAAGCCACATTGATCTTTACCAATGTCACGGCCCCTGGAATCACCAGCGCCTTTGCGGCGGCCAGCGTGAACTGCACCGCGCCGACGTACGATGCCAATCATCCCGCGCCGCCGGGCAACGTGAACATCTGCTTCCCGTATGGCAAGTCGCCACTGCCCGCTGATAACGGCCTTATCCGCAACCTGTATCAGCCGGGCAAGACGCCGCAATATTACCAGCTCCCCACGACCGCTGTTGTGCCAACGACCTCGGGCAACACCACGAGTGTTTGCTTCACGAAGAGCGGCGCGCCTTTCGCTGATATTTTCGTAAAGCCCGAGCGCGTGCTTCTCTGGTTGATAGCCAACCCGTCGGCGGGAACGGTCTACAACACCTTCCCGACAAATTACACCGGCTTCACCTCTCCGCTGGCCTCGCAGGCTGGTGACGTTACTTCGGCGGTCATTCCATATCTGCCCAACGCGACATCGCCATCCTATGTGCAGGTGCCGACGCTCACCTTCCCGCAAATTCCTCAGGCGCAGCCGAGCCAAATTTGCGGCACTGTCAACGGCTTTGTTTCAACTACCAAAGCGGACGCTACGGCTGTTGCTTCGGCGGAGACTTTTGGGGTGCTTGAGCCGACTAACTTCCCGCCAGTCGCTGTGGCCGGCTCGATTGCAGCCTCGTCGAGTGTTAGCAAGGGCAGCACATCCGCCCTGTCGGATGTCTACCTGCGCCGCTCGGTGATTACTGGTGGAGTCGTTACGACGTATTACACCTACGACTACAACGATAAGGATCCCTGCTACATCGCCGGCTCCGCCGCCCCACGGCAGACGTGCGATGACAACCCTTATCTCTACACGGTGACGTTCACGGGCGGGAACAGCACCACGGCAGTCACGGCTCCTGCCCTGGTCAGCACGCTTCCCGCGGAACCCGTGACGAGCGCGCCGGCGAACTCTTACAACGTGGCAACCAACATCAATCTCAGCACCACAACCAACGTGTTCGTTTCCGTTGCCGACCAGGCCACCGGGGCAGATGCGTACAACACCGATATCGCGACCGCGCCGGGGTACTCCGCGAATCCATTCCTGCACCAGGGCAATTTCCTGATCGCGAACTACAGCATCTCGAACCACAGTACGCAACCCTCTCTTTGCGACCCAGGAACGAGCGCGGTTGGCGGCTACAACGTCGCTGGCGTTGCGTGCCCGGGCGGGGTCGGCGGACTTGTGACGGGGACCGAACGCTACATTCGCGGCGGTCAAAAGGACCCAACAGTTGCTGTGAACTACAACGCGACGCTGGATCTTGCCGGCGGCTATTACGTACTTGGCAACATCGGCGCTCAATCGGTCACGGCGAGCAATCTAGCGGGAGCCGGTCTCATTCCTCTCCCCTACCCGTCGCCTGATCCGACCGCGCCTGCGGGTACCGCTGCCCCCATCACGACCTACCCGCAAAACCCGTATGGGTCGCCGTCGACTCCGCTAGGCAGCGACCCCACAACGAAGGCAGCAACCGCAGCGATCGCTTCAGTCACGGCGGGGCAAACGGCGGGTTTCGTTTGGCCATGGCTTTCCAGCGTGACGCAAGCTCAAGGCATCGCCAATGGCGCGTTGCCGGACGATCAATACACACTCGCATGCTTCCTGGTCGACAACGCCACGCAGCAGACTCCGGAGCCGTTCCCAACTGGAGTTTCGTGCAACATCAGCACCACCACCTTGGCCACAGCAAGCAATCCAAACCCGTCACCTTCGGTGTACACGTTCCTTGGGCCACTGGTGCCAAACGGATCGTCTTCACCCACGATCTACATCACGACGGCTGGTGGAACGCTCTACGGCGCGACCAGTGAGCCCGCATGGAAACGCGCCGCTGAGGGTCTGGCTCTTGCCATGCTTTTCCCGGTGCTATTCTTCCGCAAGCGGCTGGGCAGGGGCGCGACCCTCGCCATCGTGATGCTGATGCTGGCGGCTGCCCCATTGCTTTCGGGTTGCGGAACCGGCGGTGGTTCCTCGACGCCGATAGGCCCGGTCACGCCTGCAGGCAATTACCTGTTCCGGGTGACGGCAACGCCGATGTCCACGGCTGGGGGTGAAGCGAAGATCACTTCTGCTGTATTTGAAGTGAGTATTCATTAAGGCTTTCTCTGCGGTCTCCGGTCGTACAAGCCCGAGACCGCGTTAGACTATCGGCGGGCAGACCCCGCCCCGGCCCCAGCCCCACCCGGGCGCAAAGTTGTGTGATGGATCCCGCGAAACCCATAACCCAGATTGGCAAGTACGAAGTTCTCGCCGAACTTGGCCGCGGGGGCATGGGTGTCGTGTACCGCGCTGAAGACAAATTCATCGGGCGCGAAGTAGCTATTAAGCAGCTCCTGGATGCGACGCCGGAACTGAGGCAGCGCTTTCTCGTGGAGGCGCGTTCCGGTGTCCTGAACCACCAGAACATTGTCACGGTGTATGACTTCGGTGAACAGGATGGAAATCCATTCATCGTGATGGAGTTCCTGCGCGGCGAGTCGCTGGAAAATCGCCTCAAGGGCTCGCCGATGCCCCTGGTTGAAAAGCTCGATATCGTGCGGCAGGTTTGCGATGGCCTCGCCTATGCGCACTCCAAAGGCGTCGTTCATCGCGACATCAAGCCGGCCAACGTCATGGTGCAGCCGGACGGACGGCCGAAAATCGTCGACTTCGGTATCGCGCGTCTGGAAAGCTCTTCCGGCCATACGCAGACCGGCGCTGTGATTGGAACGTTCCATTACATTTCACCGGAGCGCCTGAAAGGCGAGTCGGCGGACGGCCGCGCAGACGTTTGGGCGTGCGGCATCATGCTTTACCAGATGCTCACCAATCACCTGCCATTTCAGGGTGAGGACATCTCTGCGCTGCACAAGGTTGTGAACGAGCCCTACGATCCGCTCTCGAAGTATCTGGTGGAGTACCCGCCGATGCTCGACAGCATCCTGGACCGGGCGCTGGCGAAGAATCCAGACGATCGTTACGTCGCCGAGGAAATGGCGTCGGACCTCGACGCGCTGGGTGAACAACTGAAGCGCGCCCAGGTAGGCGAAATCCTCATCAAGGTAAAGGACATGCTGCTGGAGGAGCAATACGCTCCGGCGCGGCCCATGCTGCTTGACCTGCAGCGCCTCGATCCCCAGAATACGGAAGTTCGCCGCCTGCTGCGCGAAGTGCAGGACAAGCTGTCTCGCCAGCAGAAGTCGGAATCGCTCCGCCAAATCGTGCTGCAGGCAGAGCAGGCCTTCAGCGAACACAAATACGACGCCGCTCTCGAGTCATACAAACAGGCCCAGCGGCTCGATCCGACGAATCACGGCTTCACCAGCAAGGTGAACCAGATCCGCGAGCTCAAAGAGCGTGCAGACCGCGTCGAAGCTCTGAAGAACGAGGCGCGGGAAGCGCGTCACCGGCAGGACTTTCAAGCTGCAGCCAATTACATCGGGCAGGCCCTTACTCTCGATGCGAACAACACCGACCTGCGCAACGAGCAGGCGCGCATCCTGCAAGAGCAGGAACGCATCGCGAAAGAAGGCACGCGCCGCAAACTGAAAGACGCCGGCAAAGGGCAACTCGCTGGGCGTGAATACACTTCTGCGATCCAGAACCTGCGCGAGGCTTTGGCGATTGACCCGACGGATGCCGAAGCGCAGGCAATGTTTCAGGAAGCGATGGCGAAGCAGGAAGAAGATCGCCGCCGCAAGATCATCGACCAGATCGTTTCTGAAATCCAAGATCAGATCTTCCGCAATCAGCTGGAGAAAGCGCTCGAGCTCATCAATCGCGCTTTGGACCGGCTGCCCGGCGAACCAGTCCTGGTCAAGCTGAAAGCTGACACCCAGAAGAAGCACGACGAAGCGACCGCACAGAAACTGGTCGAAGAAACATCGCACCTCGTACAGCAGCACTTCTTCACCAATCCGCAGGAATCGCTGAACATTGTGCAGCAGTCCCTGCAGGTGATGCCGGGTGAGGAGCGCCTGCTTGCGCTGCAGGAACGGGTTGTCGCGCAGCTCAAGAAATACAACCTCGAGGGCTTGCGTTCGCAGTATCTGAAGCAGGCCCAGGCGTCAGTGGATGCAAAGGACTACGACGCGGCTATCGGCACATTGGAGTCTGCGGTGCTCGACACGGGCGACAGCCCGGAGCTCCAGTCGCTGCTCGATTACGCCCGTTCGCAGAAGAAAGAAGCGGAGCAGCGCCGCATCTCTGCCGCAACGATTCAGCAGGCGCAAAAGCTGATCGCAGAAGGAGAGCTGGAACAGGCGATCGACCTCCTGAAGCGTGGATTGCAAGACCACAAAGACGGGGCCATCGAACAACTACTGCGCCAGACTCAGGAACGCTTCGACGAGATCGGTCGCCGCGTGGAGCAGATCGTGGGGCGCATTCAGACCGTTAGCGAAACGGATCCGGGACAGGCGCTTCAGTTATTGCAGCAGCAGCCGGCGGCCATTCAACAGCATCCGCAGATGCGCGCTCTGCGTGCCAAACTGGACTCCCGCAGCGAGCAGGAACGTGCCGCGCGGGAAGCAGCGCAAAAGGCAAACGGGCAACTGCAACAAGGCAAACTTCGCGAGGGCATGGAAACTCTCGAAGCCGTTCGACAGGCCTACGGTGACTTTCCGCAGATCGCGAATGCGATCAACGATTACAAGGCGCGGCGCACTCCTGCTGCCAACGCCACGCTCACGGCCGCGATGTCCGAGGCACGGCAACTGACCGTCGCGCAGGAGCCTGCGAAGGCACTCGACGCCCTGCGCAAATCATCGCCGGCGGTCGAGTTTGGTGATCCTTCCCTGCAGGCTGACTGGAAGCGACTGGCAGACGAAGTCACAAAGGCCGCGGGGGTGAAGCGCGGATCGGCGGACACGCTGCCGATCGTGGTGCAGGGCAGCAAGGTCAGCGCAAAGCTCATCATCGGGATTGCCGTCGCCGTTGTCGCCATCGTTGTCGGCGCTATCTTCCTTCTCAAGCCAAAGCCGCAGATCGCGACAGGCGCCATACAGCTGAACGCTTCACCGTTTGGCCAGGTTGTCAGCATTACTCCAGAAGGCGGATCGGCAGTCACGCTTCCCCCTGGTTCGCACGACACGCCCATGCGCCTCGATGTGCCGGAAGGCAGCTACTCGGTTGTATTCCAGGGCGCGGATGGCGCGAAGCAAACCGCGAACTGCAAGGTGGTCGCCAATGCAGACGCGAACACGTGTAACGCGGAACTGACGCCCATTACGGACTCTGACATTCAGGCAATCGTTGCGGGAGGCAAGCAATGAAGCGGCCTCTTGTGAACCCTCATCTACATTTGATCGCGCTTGCCGTCTGCTCTCTTTTGTCGCTGCGCCTCGCGGCGCAAGATGCGAAGCAACTGTTTGACCAATCGCTGGTAGAAGGTAATAGCTGCAAGAAGATGCAGCTCGCCTGCCAGGCTGCAAAGCTCGACCCGAAGAAGAAAGATTATCAAGACGCCTGCGATCGCTTCCGCACTTCGACAAATCGCAGTGACGAGACCTTCCGCGTAAAGGCTATCGACTCGCTCAGCAAGAATGACTTCTCTGGAGCGCTGCGGTGGACCAACAGCTTCGTCTGCAACGCAGATACAAAGGCAAGCCTTCAGAGCCAGATCGCTGATGCGCAAAAGGCTTCATCGCCGGCTGCGCCCACGCCGGCGCCGATCGTGGCTGTGCAGAAGGCCGACCAGAGCTCAACGTTCCTCGGCGAGGCTCGCTCTTCGTTTTCAGAAGGAAAGTTTGACGCAGCAGTCGCCTCTGCAAAGCAGGTTACCGACGCCAACCTGAAGCCTTACGCGGACGAGATTGTGAACAAGGTGGGAGCATATCGTGCTGCTGTCAGCGCGGCGCACTCCAGCGAAGCGAGCAAGGACTATCAAGGAGCCATCAACAACTGGCGCACCGCACAGGCGATCAACGGCAATGGACCGGACTCGCCGGGCGTCAACATTGCGCGCCTCGAGCCGTTCACGCGTCAGGCAGCGCCGGCGGCCCAGCCAGCGCCTGTCCAGGTTGCAAACCGCCCTGCTCCTCCTCCACTGAGCGCGAAGCAGGCGCCGCCTCCACCTGTCGACATCAACGCTCAAGTGGGAAAGCTGCTGGATGACGCTGGCAAGGCCTCAGCAGCGGGTCAACTGCCGGTGGCGCTTCGCGGTTATGAAAGCGTGCTACGGCTCCAACCAGCCAACACGACTGCCTTATCCGGCAAGGCTGATATCGAAAAGAAGATCAACAGCGACCCAGCAGAGCAAGCCAAGTCTCTTGCCCAGGCCATACACGACTTCTACTCTTCCAAGTTTGCTGACGCGGAAGACGGGCTTCGTTCTTATCTGGACGCGCCGACTGCCAAGTCGAAAGGCGCTGCGTACTTCTACCTCGGTGCGACTCGCCTGTACGAAAAAATTTTGAGCAGCTCTGCGCAGAAGGCGGATACCGCGATCGCCAGCGCTGAAGTGCAACGCCCCTTCAAAGACGCGCATGCTGCCGGCTATCAACCGGTGGAGCGGCTTGTTTCACCGGTGGTGATGCGAGCGTGGCGTAACGCGCAGTAAAGGTTAGGGCGCGTCAGTGACACACACGTGGCAGGTACCGGGTTTTTGTCACCGGGAACTATGGCCTGTGTGGTATTACTGACGGGAAACCCCAAATTGAATGACAGCCTCGCCAGGTTTCTGGCAAGGGAAGCACAACGGGCCAAAGCCTTCACGGAAAGCGTAGGACCGGCTCATTTGAGGCTCTCACCGGCCTCGGAGAAGAGATATGAAGACGATGCGTTTGCGTCTGGGTTTGAGTTTTGGAGTACTTGCGGGCCTTGTGCTTGCCTTCGTTTCATCCGTTGCGCATGGACAGGCGGTAGTGAATGGCGCGGTCGTCTTCGGAAACAGTTCCAAGCCAGTTCCAGGTGTCACCGTCCACCTTGTCAACAAGGACGCTCACCCGATCGTGGACGTTGTCACGAAAACCGGCGAGGATGGCAGCTACACCTTCGACAATGTCGTTCCTGGCGAAGGTTACGCCGTCGCCGTATACGACCCTACGGGCAAAGTGGTGGGTACCGACCCATCGTTCTCCGTCTCCGCAAATGATCCCCTGCACACAGCCGTTCCTGACATCGATATCTCCCGTGGTTTGACGGCGGAACGTGCAGCAAAATCCGGCGGTGTCATTCAACTCGATTATGGCGTTTCACCGGGCTCGAACGTAGGCAATGAGCAGGTTCGCACGCTCCCGCTGTTCAATAGAAACTTCTTGAACCTCGGCTTGATTCAGCCTGGCGTTCATGATGTTCCGCAAGGCTCCGCGCTGCAGGGCGCCGGCTTCAGCATCGCTGGTTCGCGTCCGTCTTCCACGTACTTCCTGCTGGATGGCGTAGACAACGTAGCCTCCAACAACAATCAGGCGATCCCATTCCAGATCAACGAAGCTGTTCGCGAATTCCGCGTGACCTACGCGACGCCCGACCTTCGCTATGGGCAGGGAAGCGGTGGCATCGTCGACGTCATCACCAGCAGCGGTGATTTCGGCACGGGAGGCCACTCGTTCCACGGGTCTCTCTTTGGCTACTTCAACAACGACGCATTGAACGCTTCCACTCCGCTTTCGTCGTACGCCAACACAGGGTTTGCCCGCGCAGCGGCGTTTGCGAATGTCACATCATCAGCCGCAAGCAGCGTCATCTACATTGACCCCGCTTACAACCCAAGCGCGTCCGGTGCAACGCCGCCTTCGAATTGCAACGCCGCGTCGGCTACCGCGCAGTATTGCGGATACAGCCCGCAGTCGTATAACGCGCTCTTCAATTTGCTTTCGCCGGCCAGCGCGGTCAACGTGCTCCCCACAGGAAGCGCATGCAACACGGCTCTTTGCGCGGCTGGCATGTTCACTCCTTCCAGCATTCTGTCGACGCAGGACAGCCATAACTCACCCTTTACGTCCAAGCAATTCGGCGGCAGTATTGGCGGTCCTTTCGGCAAGCGCGCTTTCCTTTTCGGAAGCTACGAAGGCACGCTCATCGACAATCCGACACCAACCTTCGAGCGCGTGCCGACGTTCCTTGACCGCACGCCGGTGAGCGGGGTTGGCGCGGGTACCGACCAGGGCATCGCTTCGGGCGTGCTTGGCCTCTTTCCTCAACCGAACGTAGGACAGACGGGCAGCGCACTCGTTGCAAACTCCGGCGCGGGCATCTTTGGCTTCTTTCGCGGCTTGGCGCCGAACTACACGCACGTGCATGGCGTGGAATTCCGGCCTGATATTTCGCTCGGCAAACTGGGTAGCGTCACCCTCCGCTACACAGGTCAGCTGCTTGACCAGTTGCACGATGACACACTGCCTTCGAGCTCGGCCTACCCCGGCAACGGTGCTGATCGCAAAGCGCAAAACCAGAGCGCCGCGCTTTCCTATAACTACCAGTTTGGGCAAAGCCGCAATATTCTCAGCATCGCCTTCACGCAATACCGTGTAGATGAGGTGGCGCAGGATCGCGGCTTCAACGTTGCAAGCACCGGTCTCAATGCGGCGGCTATGCCGTCGGTGATCATCAGCGGTATCGATCCGCAAGCCACCGCACCCGGCTCCAACGCGACACCGCTTCCTCAAACGCAAGGGTACGTCGGCGGATGGTACGACTCCTTCTGGCAGACCTGCGCAGCCGGCGGCGGCATCAGCGTGTGCGGCGCTCCGGGCAGTTTGGTACAGTCCGCTGCTCCCATCACGCCTTCGCTCGACGGCGACTTCCCGTTGGCGCGCCTTGGTGCGCCGCTCTCTGCTCCCTCCAAGCGTCGAGATACCGAAGCCTTCCTCTCTGACGTGCTCGAGCTGCACCTCGGCTCGAAGCACAACCTCGACATCGGTGGCGACTACCGTTACCAGCAAAACTTCAGCTATGACGGTGGGCTCGCGCGCGGGCTTGTCGTCTCGAACAACATCGGTGAATTCACCCACGATGCGGAAACCTGCGTGAGCTGCTCACCGCGCTCCGCGTTTACCCACCCGTCGTTTGACTACGAACTGCGGCAACCGGTCGGCTATACGGGCGACCTGCGGAGCAATGTGTTCGGCGTCTTTGTGCAGGATCAGTTTCATGTTCGCTCCGGCCTGACCATCGTTGCCGGCGCGCGCTACGACTACTTCGGGCAGCCGCTCGACACACAGAACCGGCAGTGGAATTACAGCTTCGCGAACCAGGGCCTCAATCGGCAGGGACAGACGGGCACATTCGATGCGTTCGACTACCAATGCGGCGGCGGCGCGACATTCTTCGACGCAGTTTACGGTCCGCTGCGTGCCAGCACACCTGCCAACGGCACACTCTGCTCACCCGGCTCGTTCCAGTTGCCGACCGACAAAACAAACGCAACCGGCATGGTTGGTATTTCCTACGCGCTGGGTGCAAACAACGTGATTCGCGGCGCCGTCGGAGGTTATTACGACCACGCGCCGGCAAGCTACAACCAGAAGCTGTTGCTGAATCGCCCAAGCCCATTCAACGTGGCGAATCCAAGCGCAATCTATGGCCAGAACTTTGCCTCGCCGTATAACTCGACGACCTGCCAGCAATACACGCAATGCGCCTTCGGCCTGAGCACGCTGAACTTCCAGAACCTTGCCGCAGGCTCAACCGGAGCAGCGACCTTCCAGAACTTTCAGGCTGCCAGCGGCGCGAACGTTCTCTATGCTCGGGACGTGAACGCGCTGAAGACGCCGTATCTCATACAGATCAGCGGCAGCGTGCAACACAGATTCAGCGGATCGTGGTCCGGAGAAGTTGGGTACGTCGGCTCCGTTGGACAGCGGCTGCCGCTTGTCTATGACGCGAACTTTGCGACCGAGTTCTACTGCCAGAGCAACGGTGTCTGCAGTAACAACACCTACTTCCCAGTCTTCACGCAGTCGGACATCGGCAGCTCCAACTACAACTCGTTGGTGGCGCGTGTCACATCGAACCTTTATCACGGCCTGTCCCTGCATGCTTCCTATACCTGGTCCAAGTCGCTGGATGATGTTGTTTCGAGTGACTTTCCCAATGCGACGGATTCGCTGTTCAGCCAACTCTATGGCCGCCAGTTGTATGGCCTGGGCAATCCGGCGGTATTCGCATTGCAACAGTCGTCCTCCGGCTATGGGAGCAACAGTGGTTTGCGTGGCTCGGAACTGGGTACGCAAAATGCACGCACTGCCGTATTGCAGTCGGCGAACATCCCGTCGTTCACGTCGATCCAATCAGCCCTCACGACAACGGGCAGCCGCGCTATCAACACGAGCAGCTATAACCTGCCGCAGAACCCGCTCGACTATAGCTCTGCCGGAGCTGTGCAAGGCGCCGACTACGGTCCCTCGGACTTCGATGTTCGTCATCGTGCCGTTGCGGATCTTGTCTATCGCATGCCGTTCAAGAACAAGTTCGCGCGCAACTTCGTCATCTCCGGTATCACGACTGTGCAGAGCGGCCAGCCCTTCACGATCTTCTCCGGTCCGGCCTATGGTCAGGTCACGCAGCGCGTGAATCTCAGCACCACCAGCACAATCAAAACTACAGGTAATCCGGGCGGCTACATCGCAGGTGTGAGCCGTGCGAATCTGCCGTCCTTGAACTCGTCCGTTTGTCCAACACTGTACGCGCAGCCCAGCCTCTATAAGTTCAGCTCGGTGCAGGGCGCGTGCGTCGGTAACAGCGGTCGCAATGCTTTCACGGGTCCGGCTTATTTCAGTCAGGATGCCGCTGTGCAGCGTGGCATCCACCTCAGCGAACGGAAGACGCTGGTGCTGCGAGCGGAGATGTATAACCTGTTCAATCGCTCGAACTACTACAACCCCATCAGCGAGGTATCTGCCGATGGTGTTCACATCAATCCTGAATTCGGCTTGGTCCGCTCCTCGCATGACCCGCGGCAAGTGCAGTTTGCGGCACGCTTCGATTTCTGACGCTGAGAGCCATGCACTCGTTCACAAAGCGCCTGCTCTACGCGGGCGCTTTCCTTTGCTCGAAAGATGACGGCGCAGAGCGCGATGACGTCGAGCGGAAAAGATAGACAGCGAGAACCGCAATCAGCGGTTCCATGGGGTGACGAAAGCGTGCCTGCACGGTCACAAGGTAGTAGGGCAAAGGCATCAGCAGAAAGACCAGGGCGAACAGCCATGTTCCCGGTGCGCGTTGGCGCAGCGCGAGGCCGAGCCCGAGCAATCCGGCGACACTCAGGAAGCCGTAGTTCACAGTGCGCGTGATTTCCCCGGCTACTTTTCCTTCGGATGGATGAGGCACGCCAAACCAGAAGAAGTAGATTCTGTATGCGGTGTTGCGTGCGAGCAGCACAGGATGCGCCCGCAGAGTACTCACGGCCTGGACGCCTTTCTCCTGCGCGTACCGAACCTCGCCAAGACGAACGTATCGCTGAAACTCAGGATCACCCGGCCACAAAGACATCGCCGAGCCCCAGGGAAATCCGCGCCAGTAGAAGTGCGCGCTCTGCCACAACTCGATGCCGAAGTTCGCGCGTGTGGGGACGAAGGCATGCAGCGCGCGTTCATTTCGGGCGACCCAGGGCCCAAGCGTCACGAGGAACACAGCACACGCCAGCGCCGCGGCTCGCAGCGGCTGTATCAGCGTGGCGCGCGAAGGAGGATGAGTGAGATCGGGCCATAGAATCCATAGCGCAGACACCGGCAACACCAGTAGAAGCGTGGCGTTCGAGAGTGCGGTCAATCCCCAAAGCAGACCGAACCCGGCCCAAAGGAGCGATGGCCGCGCATCCACCGCTTCATGAGCAGGTGATGCGCCGATGCGTCGCAGCCGAAGCGCGAAGACAATCGTCCAGGTGAAGAGGCATGTCGAAAGCGACATCTCCCAGATCCAGTGAATGGCATACTGCAGCGCTGCGGGATAGATGGCCCACATCCACGCCGACCACAGAGCTACCGGTTCGACCTTGCTGGAGGATCGGCGCGCGAAGCCGTTCGCGTCGAAGCAGCGTGCGGCGATCTCGTACACCGCCGGTGCAACGGCCGCGGAGAAGAGACTGTTGCAGACCAGAAGGAAGAACGCAGCGCCGCGTGTGTAGATACCGAACAGCTTGAACGCAAGCGCGATGAGCAACGGGTATAGCGGCGGCAACCAGGCTGTGGGGCCGGAGAGGCCGTTGAAGGGATTGCCGTAGCCGTGGCCATGGACCAGCGAACGCGCGATACGTGCCGCCTCGAAGCCGTAGGTGAAGTGGTCAGCGTCGGCTTTGATCTTGTAGGTGTGGCCGATGAGGATGCACGCAACGCGCAGTGCGAAGGCCGCCCAGAAGATGTTGCCTGGAGCACGGAAGCGCCGGCGATGAGGAGCAAGGGCAGTCATTCTGCTGCACCGATTCTATCGGCGCTGCCAACTGCCGTACTCGGGTGTCCTGTTCGTTAGGCCGGGCGGTGCGACGCACGGTGTACCCCCCGTACTTTGGCCTAAAGTCTTGAGAAGAAACGCGATAGGTTCGGCCTAAGTCCGAAGTTCGGTAGGAAGTATTGCCGCTCCTCGCCTGAAAGCTACCTCTAGAGCTGTCCGCGGGGGAGCACGCCGACCGGAGAAGCGGTTAACTTCCATGATAAAGAATCGAAGGGATATAACGTGTCAACTCTATGTGCCTGAGGCTCAGCAACATAGGCAGTTTTGGGGCTTGACAGGATTTCGAAAGAGGTTCCCGTGGAGTAAGCTACCCGCCTGCGGCTACCGGGTTGTTAAAGGGCAGGAAGAGCGTGACTACGGTCCCTCTGTGGCCTTCGCGCTGGCTGCTGCGGATGCTGATTTTGCCGCCGTGGCGATGCATGATGTCCTCGCTGATCCAAAGGCCGAGGCCGGTGCCGCTGATGCCCTTCGTCTGCAACGGGTAGAGTTCAACGGCTTCCGCAAATTTTCCTTTACCCGCAGATGCAAGCTCGAAGCGAGACATGGGCACCCCTGGCAGCAAGCTTCAGGCTAACCGACCAGCTCTCGATGGGGGCCGAGAAGCGTTTGGCTCCAGTCTTTTTCGCGAATGTGCCTGGCCATCTCGCCGGTGCCAACCACGCGGGAGAGTGCAGCTTCCGGCGACAGAGGGGACGGGGGAAACATCGGTTCTAAGAATCAGGGAAGTGGCGGAGAGAAGCAAGCGATGAACGAGTGAGTGTGTTGATGGTGTCCTGCAAAGTCCTTTGCCGGGCGCAAGAGAGGATGCCACCTACCGGTAATTCAAGGGTGTACCTCCAGCGATCAGACCCGGGAACATACGAGTTTGAACAGAAGCAGAACAGGCTGCGAGCCATCCTGCAAACGCATGACAAAGGAGCGAGACATCAGGCACCCTGGCGAGGACTACTTACGCGGAAGGCAGGAAGCTCCAGTTGTGAGCATCCTTGACCCTGTAGCCGTGGGCGCGGAGGAACGATGCGATCGCGAGGACTGTGTCCGTGGACCGCTCATCGAAGCCCCAGCCAAAGTGGAACTCCGAGCCAGATGGAAGTTGCAGCAACTTTTGCGCGAGCGATTGCAGATCGCGGCAAGCGTACTGGTTTATTGCGAATGTGAGACGTCCATCGTCTCGCAGGAAGTCGTCTGCGTCCGAGAAGGGATTTGTGCGCGGTGAACGGAACGCAGAAATGGTGAAGACTTGGCTGCCGGGGCCTACCGAAACGGAGGCACCGCAAGCGAACGTGCAGGCGACGTTGGCGACCGCATCCTTTCCCAGCAGTTGCGACAATGCTGCGGCATCGGCGGGTGTGACGATCCAGCCATGCGCAGAGGTGAACGCACGGATGTAATCCGACAACGAGGGCTGGCCTATTTGTTGTCTGCGAATTTCCGCAGCATTGGCCTCTGCGCTCGTCTTCTCTGTCGCGTCTACGGCCTTGCGTGCAACGAGCCCTTGCCATACCAGAGGCTTCATCCCGGCCGAACCGACGCGCCGGATTGCTTCAAGAGCGTCCTGGGCTGCGGGTGTTTCGCCGCGAACCTGCGCCGCGGCGATGTTGTCGAGAACCGGGCTGGCCTGCAGTTTGCCGATGGCAGTGAGGATAGGGCCGTCCGGGCAGGTGTTGCGCCCTGGTGGCACAATGGCGCGGACAACGCGTGACGCAGCCTGCCCGGGTGCGACCTTCAGCAGATATGCTGCCGCAGGCGCCGAAACCGAGCACGGCCATGATTCGAGATTTGCATCGACGAATGGAAGCACTACCGGGAGCACGGCCGCCGTAGCGTAGCGGTGCAGCAGAGAGGCGGCGCGGCTTAGATCTTCCCATCGCTGCAGCTTCACGAAGTTGGCAGCAAGCTGCTGTTGTGCCGGTTCCGGCAGCGAGGTCTCGGGCAGAAGCAATGCGTGGCTGGAGAAGCGAGGCACAGGCCGCACCACTTCCCCTGTTGCGAAGGCTTCAGCGCCCGGTCGATCAAGTTCATACCAGCGGAGCAGTGCTTCGCTGTTTCCTTTCTGGGCTAGATCGCGAATGGTGTCGAGCATCAGCGGCGAACGCACGCTATCCCAACCGTCGTTCAGCAGCGAACGTTGCGTTTGCTCCGGCAGCGAATCGAAATTGGCTGCCGCCGCGCGGATGACGGGGTCTGGAAACGGTAAGGGATAGCCAAACTGCTGAGGGTTGGGTGCGGAATACGGCGGATGAGACAGGACCGTGGCCAATGAGACGAGTCGGGCTTTATTGTTCTTCCTGGAGAGTGAGGCGAAAAGACCATCGCGCTCGCGTGCGACGTAGGGGCCGTTATCGATTGTCGTCTGTGGAGTCTTTGTCTCTTCGCGTTGGTCGAGGAATGTCAGCGCCGAGAAGAAGGTCTCACTTACTTCTGCGTCAGGCAGAAGCATCTGGCGATGCAGTTCTGCGAGAGCTTCTTTGGGGCTGGATGTGTGGTCAACACACCTCCAGTCCACATAGATTCCGGCTGCCATAAGCGTGATGAGCGCCTTGGCTGCTTCCGGTGTCCCCAACTGGCAAAGCGCATTGCGTGCCTCCTCTGCCTGCTGAAATGCAGCGGAGGGAGGGTTCGTGCGGGGTGGCATTGGAGCAGTAAAGGCTGCAATGCCTTCACGTACCACGCGTTCTTTCCGCGCGAGCGTTGCGGGCACGATCTCAAATGTGAACTGCGGCGCAACGGCAATGGTGTCACCTGGTTTCTCACCTGGCGCTCCGGTTTGGTAATGATTCGTTGCGTTGTCGAGTCCGACCTTCATGGTGACTTTGACGGTGTATCTGCCCGGCCTATCGAAGCGGAAGAATGCGGTGAGCTCGAACGGAGCGCTGGTAACGAAGTTTGTGAGATCCGGCGTTTTGATCTCGATCGTAGGGCCGCTGTAGACACCGGCAGAAGGAAATTCCTTGTCCAAATCTACCCAGCCGTCTTCCGGCTCAATGAGGAATTTCCATCCATTGAAGAAACGGCATTGCGGAAAACCGAAGTGCGATGTGAAGAACATGGCGCAAGGGCCGAGGTATTTGGAGGGCGAGGTGCTGGAAAAATCGACTTCTAACGGAATCTTCTCGCCCACCTCAAACTGCGAAGATCCATTCGCCGAGCGCAGAACCACGGTGAGGTCAGCCGGAGTCTGGGCGAGAAGGGCATGTTGAGGAGTGAAGAAACAGAAGGCCAGCAGCCAAATGCGAAGGAGGCAAGTCTTCACTGATCTCAAGATCGATCCCGTTCTGGTTGAGTCATGATGTGCGCGCATGTGCCGCACTGACATAGACTCCGCGCGACGTTACTTAGTTCCCGGGAGCTGAAGCTGGGCCATCTCAGAAGCCACCGCACAACTTCTCGTGCCTAAAGCCCCATGGTAGGGGGAATTGTCATTGTCCGGGCTGAAGCCTGGACCTGACTCGAAAGCGAGATTTGAGGCATCCGGCCTTTGTTATCAAGCCACTTTTTCGATCCCGTCTAAGACGGATGCCGACATCACGCCCTGACCCCACCCGGCCTGCGGGACCCGATCACCTATGCGCCGGTAAAAGGTTTTGCCCAGCTGTGATGCTGCTTCGGCAAGCTTTCGCGCTGTTATATCGATGACGGCCAGAGACACACCGACGACTTCCCCCGCCTCGTCCATTACTGGATGGTAGGACATCGAACGAGTTTCCCCCGTGAGGGGTAGGTGAGCCTCAGGTCGGCCAACGTCTCGCCGTCCAGAGCGCGACGGATATGTGGCTCTATCGTTGCGAAGAGTTCCGGAATCATCTCAGCCACCGGACTGCCCAAATGGTCTTCGATCGTGGCGCCGTTCATGTCAGCAAGTTTTTGGTTGAGATTCATATAGCGCATGTTCTGATCGAGGAAAGCCAGGCCTACCGGGGCTCCATCGTAGACGGCCTGAAGCTGGGCGAGACGCTGCGTCGGCGGAACGTGGAAATTGGAGCCCGAAATTTTCTTCCAGGCGCTTCCTTGCGCAATCTGCAACTTTTCCCGTTTTGCCGATACACAGGCTGCCAGGTCTCTGGCGGGGACGGGACGACCATAAAAATAGCCCTGACCAAAATCGCATCCCAGCCAAAGCATCATTTCCGCCTGCTCGTGCGTTTCGATCCCTTCTGCGACGGTCCTGAGACCAAGGCTTTGGCCGAGACCAATAACGGCGGAAACAATCTTCCGGCTTTCCCGTTTCTCGGTCATCGAGCTGACGAAGCTGCGGTCGACCTTGAGTTTGTCAAAGGGTAATGCCTGGAGATGCGAGAGGCTGGAATATCCGGTTCCGAAATCGTCCAGCGCGAGGCGACAACCCAACGTCTTCAGCTCAACGGCAATCGAAACCGCACTGGGCAAAGTATCGATCAGGGCGCTTTCTGTGATCTCCACGACGATGCGCGAGAAGGCAAATCCTGCGTCGGTAGCGAGTGCGCGGATCTGCTCCGGCAGATGGAGATCCCTCAATTGGAGCGGGGAAATATTTATTGCTAGGTTGAGGTTCTCTGGAAGCGCAGCCGCCGCCTGGAATGCCTTTTGTAATATCTGACGGGTGAGCTGTCCGATCCAGCCGTCACGTTCAGCGACCGGGATGAATGTGCCTGGCGAGATGAGGCCCTCCAAAGGGTGTTGCCATCTGGCAAGTACTTCGAAGCCCGCGAGCTGACCTGTTCTCAAGGTCACAAGGGGTTGAAAGAAGGGCATGAACTGGCTCTCTGCAAGGGCACGTAAAGGATTGAGATATTCAGGAAGCCGCTTCCCAGCAGGCATCCTGCACGGCGTTGTATCGTTGATCATGTCTCTCTGCTCCGCTCGACTGAGACACTTCATGCGAACTGCATGAAGCAGACTTCTTCTAGTTACCGCAACCTTATCCTCATGTTCTCTGGCCGTATGTCTGACACGTGACGCAACATGCTGTGCGCCTGGAAACTGGGTGAGATGAACGCCGCCACTGGCACTGTGGTGATGGAGCCGCTCCTTTGTTTGCCGGGGTTTGGGGCGCAAAACCAAGACCCACACCTTTGTGGTTGGGATTCTTGTTCCAGGAAATAAAATTGGGCAGAAGCGCTCTGAGTAGTTCCGTTCTGCGGAATAGCCATGTTCGAGAGATTAGCCACGTAATTCGGGACACAACTGGACAGGAAGTGCGCGAGTGACGCGGAGGCTAAAGCCCCGGAGTGCAGGGAGGAGGAACGCCCGGGCTGAAGGCCGGACCGGCAGCACGAAGCGAGACTGGAGCGCCCAGCAT
The DNA here is from genome assembly GCA_903970445.1 of Verrucomicrobia bacterium Tous-C9LFEB. Taxonomy (GTDB): domain Bacteria; phylum Acidobacteriota; class Terriglobia; order Terriglobales; family Acidobacteriaceae; genus Granulicella. The sequence continues at coordinate 26,389 of CAJCIP010000079.1, forward strand.
GCTCCTGGTCACTCAACGACCATGCTGCAGAACCACATCTTCTGCGAGATGTGGGACACCCAATGCAGTAGTGATGTCTAGGACCTGGGCCGCCGGCTGGCCCTTATTCCGGGCACGCCGCTTGGATGGAGGAGCAGTGTACGGCTGTTAGGTTAACCCTATGCGCTCTCCCAAGAATCCTCATCTGAGGGCTGCCATTGAAATCGCGTTCATTGTCTTCCTGTTTTATTCGAATCTGCTGATGGGGGAGTTCACAAAATCGGCGGGACACCATAAGACGTTTCTGGCGGCGCTTGAAGATATTGTCACGTTCAAGAACTTAGCGATCGCCCTTGTCACTGCGGTGATGGGGCATCTTGGTTTCGAGATGTTGCGCGAGAAGGCCTAAGTGCGCTCCGCGTTTATGGATGAGGAAAGAGCATTCACCTGACTTTGCGTGTGCTCTCGACTATTTTGCCGTCGGAGCTGTTGCGCTGGCGACGACTTCGAGCCTCATGTCCATGCGATCACGTTTTGCCATTGCGGCAATCACGGTGTCGAGGGCGCGAAGCGTCCTGCCGCCGTTTTCGCTCATGCGAGCGAAGTCTGCTTCCGACACATAGATCGTGAGTGTGGCCTCTTTGTCCGGTTCGTAGCGGCTGACTTTCACGAGCTCCGGGTTCGCAGCGATGGAAGACACCACTTTGTGGAGCAGGTCTCTTACGTCCTGTGTGCTTTCCACCTTCACAGTAGCCTCCCGAGCAAATGATCGACGCGTTTGGAGAAACGTGCAATCCTGAGTTGCCATTTTCTCCATGCTTTTCCAGCTGGTGAAAAAACCGATGAGCCGGTGTTACTGGAGCCCTGCTTGTGCTCTTCCATGACTGCCGCCGTTTGCGCCTGGGAGGAAGGTCAAGCTTGTTTGCACGCCAACTTTCCTACCGAGGTGGCGCATGAGCGATTCAAACGCTGCAAGTATGCGGCCTTCGTTGCCGAGTAAATCGCCGTAGTCTTCCTCGGCTACATGGATCGTTACATTCAAGAGCAGATCAGTTTCTGTCTGGATGACCAACACCGATTGCGGCTGGCGCACGAGGGCCTGCGTCAGCTCAAGGAAGATCGATTCGACATCTTGCACAGCGACCTAGCCATTTGGACACCAGCTCTTCTGGCCACTATGTCAGGTGAGTGGCGCAGTGAACGTATGAAAGGTGACATAGCAGACTATTTCTTCTTGTTGCGCGAAGATCAGTTGAGCCGGTCCGGTGTCGGTCGCGCGATGATTTGCATGGTGGCGTCGATGCCGTCGCGTTTGGCCAGCGTTGTCAGAACAGTGTTGAGCGTACGCAGCGTTCTGCCGCCCTGTTCACGAAAACGCGCAAAGTCTTCTGCGGCGACAAAGATAGTAAGAACATGCTGACCGTTCTCCTCATGTTCGGTAACTTCCACGGACGCGGGACTACCAGCGATGGAATGCACCAGCCGATAGAAAAACGCCCGCAGGTCGCATGGGCTTTCGGCGCTCATGACGTGCCCGGAACGACCAAAGCTGACGAAACGGCAAGGTGGTTACTCGGGCAAACCATTCTCGCCTGGAGTGGGACTATATATGCGTTCGCGCTGTGGAAGGTGAGGTGCTCGCACCAGAGTAGGCCAAGTTCACTCGCGGCGTTGAACGAAGCGACGCTGCCATTGCGTTCCGCCATGTGAGGGCCCCTGACTCGGCAAGCAATTGCCGCTATGTCAGCTACCTAACATAGTCTTTTTCTTACGCCTTTGAAAACCGTCCGGATTGCCCTGATGCATGCAGTGCCAAGAGCAGACTGCGGCAGGATGCGAGTCATCCATCGGGCTTTTCGTCTAGGGGTCCCTTTTATCCGATCAGCAAGGCACGGGAAGCCCATCACGTATGGAACGCCGCGTCATGTTGTCGGGCTACGTAGACTCAGGGCACTGTTACCGTACAGACATTCGCGTCCCGCCGTACTACTCTCACAGGATGAAGACACCCGGCAAGCTCCATCTCATCGGAGTAGATCGTTTGGACGATGGCGCCCTTGTCAGCTTCGACGATGGACGGATTGGGTTCTATTCCGCGGCGCTGCTGTCTGAGATGTTCGCGCAGGCGACAAACCTGAGTGAGCTCGTGCAGGATGAGAACGAACCAGAACCGTAAGTGCACCTTGGCTGGACCGCCTGGCTGCGGGAAACTCTTTTGTGCTTGACGGTGGCGGCGCGGGTGCATAAGCTCCTCGGTAACTCCTTGTTGTTACGTTGGTCCATAACAAGTTTGGGCCACTCCTGTCCTTTCAGCCAGATTTCCTGATCTACGGAGCCGGTTTATGTCCTCACCCCTTTCACGACTTTGCATCGCGCCGATCGCTGTTGCGCTGATGTCGTTCGCGCGCTCAGCAGTAGCGCAGCAGCCTTTGCATGGCAACCATGTTCCGCAGATCGTCAGCTCGGGCGAGGCCAAGAGCCTTGGCGCGCTGGCCGGTGGGCAGCACCTGAAGCTGGCGATTGCGTTGCCGCTGCGGAATGAAGATCAACTCGATGCCCTGCTGAAGACGATCTACGATCCTGCGAGCCCGAACTTTCATCACTACCTGAGCTCGGACGACTTCACCGCGCAGTATGCTCCGACGCAAGCGGACTACGACAAGGCCGTTGCCTGGGCAAAGAGCCAGGGCTTTACGGTGACCGCGACCACGGTGAACCGCAGATTGATCGATGTGGATGGGTCGGTGGATGTGATCCGCCAGGCGTTTCACATTGGCTTGAACACCTACACAGACGCGCTGACTGGACGCACGTTCCACGCGCCGGACACGGAGCCGACCGTGAATGCGCCCGTGGAGATTTATGCGGTGGCCGGGTTGAGCGATGCGCATCCGAAGCATCCGCACTACCGCAAGGGCGGTACAGTGCCGTTCGGCCTGACGAATGCGCCAGGCGTGAGCGTGGTTGGCAATGCACAGGAGTCGGCGCAGGCAATTGCGCACATCACGGGTTCCGGGCCGAGCAATACGTACCTGCCGAGCGATATGCGCAAGGCATACTACCCGTCGGGTTCTTTGACAGGTGCGGGCCAGACGGTCGGTATCTTCTCGTTCGATGGATACCTGGCTTCGGACCTGACGCTGTTCTATTCGAAGACCGGCATGGCGAACACGGTGCCGGTGAAGAACGTGCTGGTGAACGGCTATAACGGCGCCTGCTTCGGCTTTACGAGCAGCGGCCAGGAAGATCCGAGCACCTGCGACGACGGCGAGCAGATTCTGGACATCGTGCAGGTGGAAGGCATGGCGCCGGGGCTGACGCAGATTCTGTTTTACGAAGGTGACAGCGCAACCGATGTGCTGAACCAGATGGCGACCGACAACACCGCAAAGGTGCTGAGCAGCTCGTGGGGCGGCGGCGATTTCGGCACGGCTTCCGATCCAAGCTTCAAGCAGTTTCAGGCACAGGGGCAGAGCTATCTGAACGCGACGGGTGACTCCGGGCAGTTCAACAGCTCGACGTACGATCCGCCATCGGTGGATGCGAACATCACGCAGGTCGGCGGCACGGACCTGGTCACCAATGGCGCAGGCGGACCGTGGTCGTCGGAGACTGGATGGCTGGACAGCGGCGGCGGTTATTACACCGGCACAGCGATCCCGAGCTACCAGCAGCTTTCTGGCGTGATTAATTCTTCGAACAAGGGATCGACGACCCTGCGCAACGCGCCGGACATTGCGGCGGAAGCGGACTTCGACAACTCGACCGTGATCGATGGCAGCTTTGCAACGGGGTACGGCGGAACGAGCTATGCGACTCCGCGCTGGGCTGGATTCATTGCGCTGGCGAATCAGCAGTCGGTGGCTGCGGGCAAGAGCACACTGGGCTTTTTGAATACGGCGATTTACAACATCGGCGTGAGCTCGACGTATACGTCGAACTTCCACGACATCACGAGCGGCAACAACAAGCCTTCGGCTGGCAGCGGCAGCGGCTTCAACGCGGTGACGGGTTATGACCTGGTGACCGGATGGGGCAGCCCGACAGGGCAGACGCTGATCAACACGCTGACCGGCGGATCGACCGCGCCGACGGCGGACTTTGGGCTGGCAGCTTCACCAAACTCGCTGAGTGTGACGCAGGGCAAGACGGGCACGAGCACCATCTCGGTGAGCGACCTGAACGGCTTTACGGGAACAGTGGCGCTGACTGCGAGCGGTCTGCCTTCGGGTGTGACGGCGAGCTTCAGTCCGGCAAGCACGACAACCAGCAGCACACTGACGTTCACCGCTTCAGCTTCTGCGACGGTGGGTACGGCGACGGTGACGATTACCGGGACGTCAGGCAGCCTGACGCATACGGCGACGATCGCGCTGACGATTGCCTCTTCGAGCACAGCGACACAGCTGATTGTGAACGGCGGCTTTGAGACAGGATCGGCGTCTCCTTGGACACTGTCTTCCGGCGTGCTGTGCTCGACGAGTGCGTGCGGTAGCATGGAGGTTCCACATGCGGGAACGTACTTCGCGTGGCTTGACGGCTATGGCTCAACACACACCGATACCGCCAGTCAGCAGGTTGCGATCCCGACCGGGAAGACTACGGCGACGTTCGCGTTCTACCTGCATATCGACACGGCAGAAACCACCACGACAGCCGCGAACGATACGCTGACGGTACAGGTGCTGAATACTTCGGGAACTGTGCTCGGCACGCTGGCCACGTTCAGCAATTTGAACAAGGCGACGGGCTATGTACAGCACTCGTACAGCCTGGCTTCGTACATTGGGAAGACCGTTGTGCTGAAGTTTACGGGCAAGGAGAACTCGTCCAAGCAGACATCGTTTGTGCTGGATGATGTGACGCTGAACGTGCAGTAGGGATGTTAGGACCGGAGAACAAGAGGGCCGCCTTCGGGCGGCCCTTCGTGTCACCTTACTTCCGCGCGAGCGGATGTCTCGACTCAACCCCACTGAAGGTACCAACCGGGAACCGGCAGCCGGAGTGTCTTTGAAGGTGTTCGATGTGTGCTCGAGCGCCGGTGCTGGATTCTTTGAGTGCTTGTACCGGGCCGTGGCAATACTTGCAGCGCATGATCTCCTGGCGCTCTACGAGGGCTTCGTAGAGGGTGCAGGGGAGCCAACGCCCACGCACCTTCACTTCGCACTCTGTCATGACCGGCGCTTTCTTCTTCGCTGCCATTGATGGATATAGATGCCTAGGACTGCCTTTCCGCAGCCACAGAACCCGTTGGTTCACGGAACGGCTCCACCACAATGCGCTCGTACCGCACTTCGAGCACCGTAAGGCGTTCTTTCCCGCCTGGGGCATCGAGAACGACGGCGTCACCCTCGGCAGACCCAATGAGCGCGCGGCCCAGCGGTGAAACCCAACTGATGTGGTTGCGGTCGAGATCCACCTCGTCTGCGCCGACGATGCTTACCTTCCGTTCCACGCCGGCGGCATTGGCAAAGAGCACTGTCGCGCCGAAGTAAGCCTTCGCCTCCTGCAGTCTGGACCTTGGAGCTTCCGGGTCTACTACTTCCGCCGCCTCGATTCGCTTGGAAAGAAAGCGAATCCGGCCATCAATCTGCCGCAACCGCCGCTTGGAATACTGGTAGTCTGCGTTCTCGCTGCGGTCGCCATTGCCCGCAGCCCACGCTACGACCTCTTTCACTGCCGGGCGATCTTTGTTGAGCAAGAAACGATGTTCCTCTTTCAAACGCTGAAGTCCGCCGGGTGTGATGTAGTTCTTTAGCGGGACCGCCGGCCGGTCATCCTGTGGTGCTCTGGTAAAGCCTTTACGCATTTCGTTGTTCTCTCAGAGCAATTAGGAGTGGCTTGCTCGGCCAAGGGAGCAGATGTACTCACTTTAGTGACAGTAAACCGTGTCCCGTGCAGGCTGAGGCGCTGGTCTGATAGCGCCTCAGCCGGATTTCTGTACGTCCTTCTACGGCCACCTTTCGTTGGCGTGATCGCCGGCTTCTCGGCCGCCTTGCCTCAGCTGATTGGATGAAGAAAGGCGGTCGTTCTTACACCGCTGATTCATCCAGCCGAAGCGCGGCGATAAGAGCAGCCAGAGC
>CAJCIP010000080.1 GCA_903970445.1 Verrucomicrobia bacterium Tous-C9LFEB
ATCCGCCTGTTGAATCGCATTGTTTACCCATGATTCTCCATGCATTCCCATCATGCCAAGCGAGAGCGGATGATACGTCGGAAACGCTCCAAGGCCGAGCAGCGTGCTCGCAACCGGAATCTGCTGACGCTCCGCAAACGCGATCACCTGGGCCTCCGCACCCGAGTGCGTGATGCCGTGACCGGCAAGAATGACGGGCCTTTTCGCGGCTTGGATGAGTTCAATGGCTTGCTGAATTGAAGATGACTCAGCGCGCAACATAGGATGCGGACGATAAGCCGCCGGCGCCGCAGCCTCGAAGCTGAACGAGGCAGTAGCCTGCTGCGCATCTTTGGTGATATCGATCAACACCGGCCCTGGTCTGCCAGAAGCCGCAACCTGGAACGCCTCGCGAATCGTAGGCGCAATATCTTCCGCGCGAGTCACAAGGTAGTTGTGCTTGGTGATCGGCAGCGTAATGCCAGTGATGTCGATCTCCTGGAAGGCATCGGAGCCAAGAACTTTGCTGCCGACCTGCCCGGTGATACAGACGATAGGAATCGAGTCGAGCATCGCCGTCGCAATACCGGTAACGAGATTCGTAGCACCAGGGCCGCTGGTGGCAATACAAACACCAACCTTCCCCGAAGCACGAGCGTATCCATCAGCCATGTGCGACGCACCCTGCTCATGCCGCACGAGAACATGGTGAATCGGAAACTTCCGCAACGCGTCATAAGCAGGAAGAATAGCGCCGCCCGGATAGCCGAACACCTTGTCCACGCCTTCGCCAACAAGCGTGGCCCAGATGATTTCGGCTCCGGTGAGTTGCGGGTGTTGATTATTTTTTGCCATGGCAAATCTCCAGAATTTAGTTAGGGGCTGACGACGCGTAGATACTTCCAATACCGAGTGAGGTTTTCGTCTTACCCCAAGCCAGTTCCCCTGGAATGAAAAAGATCCATTCGGTCTGTTCTGGATCGTCCTCCATAGGGTCGGTATGTACCTCCAATGCAATTCCCGAATCGAATGCAATGCGGAGCTGTTCAGATGCTTCCGAGTAGCTGGCTTCGATAATGCAGCCAAGCTCTAGTTGTCCAAATCGACTTTCAATCTTTTCAGGATCGTCTTGTGATGTAATCTCCAAGCCTTCAATACCTTCGAATCGCCATGTGCAGGACTCAATGTCAAAGAGGAACATTGAGCCGTGCGACCGGAGCAAGCCCCACGCCGGCTTACTGATGAGTTGTCGCAAGCTTTTCGAAATGGTTGAGTTCACAGTCATTGATTAGGTTGTTACAGCTCCTTCGCTGGCACTGCTTACCGAGTTGGCGTATTTAGCAAAGACGCCACGTTTGAAGCGCGGTTCAGGGGCCTTCCATGCGGCGAGGCGTTTAGCGATCTCAGCTTCGGGAACATTGAGGGTGAGTTTGCGATTGGGAATGTCGAAGGTGATGGTATCGCCCTCGTGAACAGCCGCAATTGGCCCACCAAGCTGCGCCTCTGGAGCGACGTGGCCAACCATCAAGCCACGAGTAGCTCCCGAGAATCTCCCGTCGGTGAGAAGGGCGACCGTCTCTGACAGTTCTGGGATGCCTTTGATAGCGGCGGTTACGGCGAGCATCTCGCGCATGCCCGGCCCTCCGCGTGGGCCTTCGTAGCGAATGACGCAGACATCGTTGGGGTTGATCTTCCCCGCTTCAACGGCGGCGTGGCACTCGTCCTCGGACTCAAACACCCGGGCAACTCCCTCATGAAAGAGGCGCTCGTGTCCCGCGACCTTAACCACGCAGCCCTCGGGCGCAAGGTTGCCCTTGAGGATGACGAGGCCGCCCGTGGCTTTGAGCGGTTGCTCGGGGGAATAGATGACAGCCTGTTTAGGCGTCTCAACGGCTGCGGAGGCTTCTTCGGCGAGGGTCTTGCCGGTGACCGTGATCTGGCTGCCGTCAATGAGACCGGCGTCAAGCAGCCGCTTGGCAAGAAGGCGGCTGCCGCCCGCATCCTGATAGTCCTTTGCCGCGTACTTGCCACCGGGCGAGAGGTCGCAGATGTGCGGCGTGCGATCGCTGATGGCGTTGAAGTCGTCGATGGTGAACGGGATGTTGAACTCGCGCGCGATGGCAAGCAGGTGAAGAACAGCGTTGGTGCTGCCACCAGAAGCGCAGGCGGAGACGTAAGCGTTTTCGATAGCTTTGCGCGTAACAATCTTCGAGGGGCGAAGATCGTTCTTTGCGAGTTCCATAACAATACGACCAGCTTCGCGGCTTGCGGCTGCCTTGTCCGGCGACATGGCGGGAACGCCAGTGATCTGGATCGGAGATATGCCGAGGAACTCTCCAGCCATGGCCATGGTGTTGGCGGTGAACTGTCCGCCGCAGGCTCCTGGGCCAGGACAGGCCGCGGCTTCGAGCGCTTCGAGCTCGTCATCGGTGATCTTGCCGGCGGCGTGGGAGCCCATGCCTTCGAAGACCTGCAAGATGGTGATCTCCTTGGTGGTGCCGTCGGGCTGGGGGAGCTTGCCAGGGGCGATGGAGCCGCCGTAGAGCATGAGGCCCGGAATATCGAGACGGGCGAGAGCCATAATGGCCGCGGGCATATTCTTGTCGCAGCCGGCGATGCAGACGAGGCCGTCGAAGGAGTTAGCGCGGGTGACGAGTTCAATGGAGTCCGCGATTACCTCACGAGAGACGAGCGAAGCCTTCATGCCCTGTGTGCCCATCGTGATCCCGTCGTGGACGGTGATCGTGTTGAACTCCATCGGAGTACCGCCAGCTTCGCGGACGCCTTGTTTAACTGCCTCGGCGACTTGACGAAGATGAAAGTTGCAGGGGCCGACCTCGGTCCAGGTATTGGCAATGCCGATGATGGGCTTGTGCAGATCTTCTTTGGTAAAGCCTACGCTGCGCAGGTAAGAACGTGCCGCGGCGCGCGATGGGCCTTCTGTTAGAACTTTCGAGTATCTCTTTCCGGTACTTGCGTCGCTCATTCGGTTCCAATCCTCTATTTGGTGCTATCGGTATACGGCTATTGCTTTTGTGCTGGCCCGGCGGTTGCGCCGGGTGCGGCGATTACTTTGAAGTCAGCGAGTATCCGCTGCACTGCATCGCCCAAAGTGCTCGCACTGTTTGCGGCCGTGAAGCTGTAGTCAATGTGCTCGTTGATGGTCCATAACTTGAACTGATTGTGTGCATCGAGGATCACAATCCGGAACGGTATTTGTGTCGAAGGCGGCTCGGCTGGAGCGTAATGGAGTTCAAGTATGAGATCGGCGTCTTCCGTTGTGCCAACCAGCTTGTACTTGCCCCACTTCTGCAAACCTTCGTAGATGTCGTTATAGGCCTTGCGGCACGAGTTGTAGTCAAGTTCGCAGGCGTTGGAGAGGAAGGCGGTCTTTGCCGCGGCGATTTGTGTTGGAATGGGCGCTCCATTGTCCCTCTTTTCAGCTTTGAGTGCTGGCACAACAGACAAGATCGAAAGAAGAACGAAGGCGGCGGGACGATTCATCGAATTCTCTCCATAGGATGTTGCAGTGGGGCGAACGGATGCTATGTGCGCGTGTGCTGAATGACTGCAAAAAGACAAAGTCCATAAAGCTATATAGCTATGCTGCCTTGCGACTTTGGGGCGAGCCAGAATTCGGCGTCGTGTTTTGATTCATACTCGTCAAGTTTCGCTTCATGTCGGAGCGTAAGGCCTATGTCGTCGAGGCCGTTCAGCAAGCAGTATTTGCGGAAGGGATCGATGTCAAAGTGAGCGATGAAGCCTTCATCATTGCTAATGGTCTGGGCTTCGAGGTTGATAGTGATCTGATGATTTGGGTTCGCTTTGCTGCGGGCATTGAGGTGCTCAACGTGCTCTTCCGGCAGACGCACGAGGATCATGCCGTTCTTGCCGGCGTTGGAAAAGAAGATGTCGGCGAAGCTCGGCGCGATAACGGCAAGAAAACCGAAGTCAGTAAGAGCCCATGCAGCGTGTTCGCGTGAGCTGCCGCAGCCGAAGTTTTTTCCTGCGATCAGAATCTTCGCATCTTTATGCGCCGGATGATTGAGGACGAAGTCAGGATCCGGCTTGCCTGCATCGGGGCCCTCCTGGATGCGACGCCAGTCATAGAAAAGAAACTCGCCGTAGCCAGTGCGTTCGATGCGCTTGAGGAACTGCTTTGGAATGATCTGGTCGGTATCGACGTGAGGGCGCCCGAGAGGCGCGGCGTGGGAGGTCAACTTATTGATGGGCTGCATTACTTCGCCTCCTTCTGTGCGGGCTGATCTTTGAACTGCCAGGTTCGAATGTCGGTAAAGTGGCCGGTGATTGCTGCTGCTGCGGCCATCACAGGAGACACGAGGTGTGTCCGCCCACCGCGGCCTTGACGGCCCTCGAAGTTGCGGTTGCTGGTGGAGGCGCAGCGTTCGCCCGGGGCAAGGATGTCGGGGTTCATGCCAAGACACATACTGCAACCGGGCTCGCGCCAGTCGAATCCTGCCGCTGTGAAGACCTTGTCGAGGCCCTCTTTTTCAGCCTGAGCTTTGACCGCCTGAGATCCAGGGACGACCATCGCGCGAACAGTCGTAGCGACGTGGTAACCACGAACGACGGAAGCTGCTGCTCGTAGGTCTTCAATGCGGGCGTTGGTGCATGAGCCAAGAAAGACTCGATCGATCTTGATCTCTTCGATAGGTTCGCCCGCATGAAGCCCCATGTACTCTAGGGCGCGCTCGAAGGCCTTCCGATCGGCCTCGGAAGCAGCAGGGTCCGCGAGGGGAACAGTGTTCTTCACGCCAGTCACCATGCCTGGGCTAGTTCCCCAACTGACGGTAGGCGTGATGTCGGCGGCGTTGATCGTAAGCTCGCGGTCGAAGATTGCTCCTTCATCACTTACAAGTTCAGACCAATGCGATACGGCCTCGTCCCATGCTGCGCCGGTCGGCGAGAAGCGCCGCCCCTTCAGATAACTAAAAGTAGTTGCGTCTGGGGCGATCATGCCGGCACG
>CAJCIP010000081.1 GCA_903970445.1 Verrucomicrobia bacterium Tous-C9LFEB
CCCTGTCTCACCGACACGAGGGAAAACGTTCTTAATGCTGTACTGGTGCGCTTCCTCGCGAACATCGGTCATCGCATCGAGTGCGAGTGTCACGTTGAATCCCAGTTCGTAGGCGTGTCGGGCGGTCGCCTCAACGCCACCGGATGTCACCACGCCAGTCATAACCACCTGCGTAACGCCTCGGGCCGTAAGCTGAGCGTCAAGATCCGTTGTTGCGAACGCGCCCCAGCTTCGCTTGGTGACAACGATATCGCTCGGTTGCCGATTCAGCTCCGGCACGAAATCGGTCCAGCCTTCGGCAAACGATATGCTGCTGCGCGGACCCTGTTCGGTCCGGCCTGGCGGCCGCCCCGCCACATTGACCAGCACGGCCGGGAGTTTCTTCGCGCGGAAAACATCGATCAACTCCCGTGTCCGTTCGACAATCTCGCCAATGGGATGAATGAAATTCCCACTCACAATGCCTTTCTGCAGGTCGATGACGATCAATGCGGTGTTGGGGTCAAGAGTCGTAAGCGGCATTGGGTTCTTCTCCTCGATACAAAGTCGACGTCACTCGTCAACAAGCCGTGCCAGCAGTGCGAGCGCTGCCTGGAGCCGCTCCTGCTCGTAGGCAGAGAGCTTCTGCGCGATGGTCGCGGTGAGCCAGTCCTGCCTCGCGGCCCTGCCCTCCTCAATCCACTTCAAGCATTTGGGAGTGAGAGACATCAGAACTTGCCGCCGGTCGCTCGGGTCAGGTGCACCACGGACCAGGCCGGTTTCCTGCAGCGACGTCACCACAGCGCTCATAGATTGTGGACGCATGCCTTCCGCCCGCGCCAGACTGGAAACGGTAGCCGAACCGTCGTTTTCGAGTCGAAGCAGAACAGAGATCTGTGACGGCGTCAGATCGCTGCGTCCTCCGTGCTCGCGTAAGCGCCGCTTGAGCTTCCCGCATACCGTGCGGATCTCGACAGCAAGCGCCGAAGCGAGCCCGGTCTGAGCAGAAGACCTTCGATTGCTCACCGGACCAATATATCAGGTCTACAGGTAAACTGTAAAGCTTTGCTGTATAGTTCCAATGAGCTGCCGCCTTATCTGTGTGGCCTCGGAACAACTAGCGTAACGTAGAATCTTTGAGAGGTTTCAATGCCAGACGATTCGACACGAAGAAGTTTTATTTCGGGTGTAGCTGGGGCGGGGCTTCTTCTCCCCATGACGCAAGCTGCCGCAGCGCCCGAACCGAAGAGATTCGCAGCCAGCGATAAGATTCGAATTGCTTGCGTCGGTCTAGGCATCATGGGCAATAAGGATTGCGTAAGCGCTCTGAAAGTTCCGGGTGTAGAACTTGTCGCGGCCTGTGACCTGTACACCGGAAGGCTTGAGGCAGCCAAGGAAAAGTTCGGCACGAATTTGACCGTAACGAAGGACTACCGGGCTCTTCTTGATCGCACCGATATCGACGCGATCATTGTGGCGACTTGCGACAGGTGGCACGCCCGTATTACGAGCGAGGCACTCCGCAAAGGCAAGGCAGTCTATTGCGAAAAACCAGTGGTGCAAGAGATCGGTGAAGGTTTAGGAGTGGTCCAAACACAGCGCGAGACCAATGGCGTGATGCAAGTTGGCAGTCAGTTCGTCAGCAGCATTGTGTTCCAGAAAGCGCGCGATCAGTATCGTGCAGGAGTTCTCGGCCAGTTGAACTGCATCGAAGCGTCGTACGACCGGCAGAACGCGTTGGGCGCCTGGGAGTACACCATGCCGACGGACGCTTCGCCTCGGACCGTCGATTGGGACAGGTACATTGCCGGCGGTCCTAAGATTCCTTATGACAACAAAAAGTTCTTCTGGTGGCGAAATTATCGCGATTTTGGCACAGGCGTTGCCGGCGACTTGTTTGTTCACCTCATTTCGCTGGTTCACGCTGTCACAGGATCGAAGGGGCCGGAAAGAATCTTCGCGTCCGGGAACATTTCATACTGGAAAGACGGGCGGGATGTGCCGGATGTGTTAACCGCGATCATGGATTACCCGGCAGCACCCGAGCATCCGCCCTTTCAGCTAACGCTACGCGTCGATTTCGCCAGTGGAAATGGGGAGAAAGCAGTTACGCGTTTCGTAGGTAGTGACGGCATCATGGACGTAACGTTCAGGAGCTTCTCCGTGACTCAGCACAAGATGTCTAAGGCGCCTGGAATCGGTGGCTGGGATTCGCTGGACACTTATCCGAAGGCCATGCAGGCTGAGCTGCTTAAGCAATACAACGAAAAGTATTCAAAAGCCGATCAGCAAGCCATTTCAGCGCCGCCAATCAGCTACCAAGCGGATGACGCCTATAGCGAGCACGTGGCGCATTTCACGAATTTCTTCGATGCCATGCGTGGGAATGCGACGTTAAACGAAGATGTGGTGTTTGCCTTTCGGGCGGCGGCTCCGAGTCTGGCGTGCAACAAGAGCTACTTCGAAAGAAAGATCATTAAGTGGAATCCCCAAGAGATGGATTTCAGGAGTTAAGTGGAACGGCTTTGCAGGGAGTATCTCGAGTTCCTGTCATTTCG
>CAJCIP010000082.1 GCA_903970445.1 Verrucomicrobia bacterium Tous-C9LFEB
TGACTCGTGCCGGTGTAGATCGGCTTGGTGTTGTCCTCGGTGAGGATAGACGAACGCACGATATGTGGGATCAGCAGGAAAACGATCTCATCCGACTGCTGTTCTTTTCCCTGGGTGGAGAAGAAGTACTTGAGGAACGGGATCTCGCCGAGGCCGGGTGTGCCGTTGACCGACTTCGTATCCTGCTTCTGCAGAATGCCCGCGAGGATGGATGGTTCGCCTTCGCGGAGCTGAATGACCTGCTCGATGGTCCGCTGAGAGATGATGGGCTCTGTGACGCCGGTGATGGTGACGCTGCCGTTCTGCGCGGAGACCTCAATTTTCAGCTTGAGAGAGATTTCGCGGTCATAGTGAACGGTTGGAGTCATGTCGATGTTGACGCCGACATCGAGATATTGGAACTGGGTCTGGACGCCAAGCGAGGCCGTCGTAATGGCGGCGCCGGCAGAGTAAGAGCCGGTGGCGACTGGGATTTTAGACCCGATTTTCAACGTGGCGCGTTGGCCGTCCGTCGCGCGGATGCGCGGGTTCTGGAGAATGCGGGTGTCGGAGTCTGAGAGGAGAGCGTTGACGGTGCCGCCGGTGAGAGAGACCGAGAAGTTGGTGGCGTTCAGATTGCCAAGCGTGTTCAAGCTGATCGTCGAGGCTGTGGTGCCGGTTGTTGTGGTTCCGCTGCTCGTACTCGTGCCGGATGTGGACGTGGTGCTGCTGCTGGTATTCGCATTCGAAAGCTGCGGCGTAAGACCGAAGCTGGTAGGAAGCGTAATGCCGAGGTTGCGGATCTTGTCGCGGCTGACTTCGAGCACGGCGACATCCACGACCACTTCGGAGCGTGTGCGATCGAGGTCGTTGATGAGCTTTTCAGCGAGGATGAGCTGATCAGGTGTTGCGCGGAGAACGATAGCGTTCTGGCTGGCGACGAGGTAAATCTTGACGCTTGGGTCGAGCAGATTACGGAGAGCGATCAGGACTTCGTTGGCGTCGTTCTGCTGGGAGACATTCGTCAGGTAGAAGGTTTGGACCGCAAGGTCTTCGAGATCGGTGCGCTTCTGACGGTTGTTCTGAGCGACGAAGAGCGTGTTCGAAGTGATCGGCTTCCAGAACGTGTTGCTCATCGTGCCGACAATGCGGAGCGCGTCCCAGAGCGTTACGCTGGTCAGGTCGATTGGGATGCGCTTCGACGTGTAATCGGGATCGAAAATGACATTCAGGCCCGCGAGTTTGCCGATGGACTGGTAAATGACCTTGGTGTCTTCCACCATGTGCAGCGTGATCGGATCGTTGGAAACCGGCTGCAGTTCCACCGGCGACGCCATGGATTGAATTTCGCGCTGCACCTGACGCTGGTGAGGCGTCTGTTCTTCGCCACCGGGGCCGACGACCTTTGGCGAAGTGGGCGTGGTGAGTCCATTGGGCGTAGCGGCCGCCGCTGCCGAACCGGGACTGTTTCCCGGAGGCGCAGGCATCGTGATCTGTAATTCCTGTGCTGCCGATTGATTGCCGGGGTCGATCTCGAGGGCACGGGTGAATTCGGTGACCGCTCCGCCGCTGTCGCCGGACTGGCGAAGAACGCGGCCGCGATCGACGTGTGTGGCAGCGGCCAGGAAGCGGAGGCGCTCATAGCGCTCTTTGTAGCGAAGGTCGCTGGGCTTCTTGAGGTGCGCCTGGCGGTAGGCTTCGTAGGCGGTGTCATAGTCTTCGCGATTTTCTGCGGCGAGGCCGCGCCGATTCCAGCTGGAGGCGGACTGACTATGCGCGAGTGGCGCCGCAGAGATAAAGACGGCGCAGAACAACAGCATGGAGGCGGCGAGGTGCAGTTTGTTCTTGTTCAAGAGTGATTTGGTACGCCTGAGAAAACGACCTGACTGCATGCGTGCGACCCGCTCCACGAAGCGCCGGACACTGAACTCGCGCCTCAGCGGAAGTGCACCATAGGCAGGGCAGGACACCTGCTGATTTTCGGGGCTTTCCGTGGTTTCGAGCGGCTGTTCGGGCTGCCTCGATAATACCATCCGTGTCACTGACTCTCTCCGAAGAACGGGTGCTTCCGAGGCATCGTCCGCGGAGTGCTGAAGGCGCACTCTCGCAGCAATTTCGGGGTTTGATCACCACCATGCCGCTGCTCATTCTTCCGATTGCGGCGAATCTGGTCTGCTAGCATCTGATACTTCTGGCACGGCTGCGTAGAGATGCGTTGCGACCGTTCCACAGAGGCTTTGACGTTCCAGTGCCGCGTTCGCTATCCAACCCGACTGTTCCGGCCGTAACAAAAGTTGCAACGAAGGCAAAGGACCGCGATCCGGTCGCTGCGGGTCAGCGCGATGCGTCGTTCAATCGCTCCGCGAGCTTCAACTATTTCTTGAGCGATCGTGTCGAGGCCGGTGTCGCGTTGCGCGGCACAGAAGTGAAGAGCATTCGCGAGGGCAAAGCGAATCTGAAGGATGCATACGGGCTGCTGAAAGACGGCGAGGCGTTTCTGCTCAATGCGCACATCGGACCGTTTTCACACGGGAACGCGATGAATCATGAGGCGCTGCGCACGCGGAAACTGTTGCTGCATCGCAAGGAGATTGCCAAACTGACAGCGGCAACGAATCAGAAGGGCTACACACTGATTCCGGTGCGGCTCTACTTCAAGAATGGCCGCGTGAAGTGCGAACTGGCGCTGGCCAAAGGCAAGCAGGACTGGGACAAGCGCGAAACGGAACGCAAGCGTGAAGCGGACAAAGAGACCAAGGCCGCTATCGCTCGCTCACAGCGGCGCTGATGTTGCGAAGGATTCGAGGCACTGCCGGTCTTGCCGGATGATCGATGCATTTACGATGAGAAGTGATGCGAACCGAGCTCCTGTTTCAAGACCCCTCTACTTTGAGTACTCCGCTGCTGGCCGTTTTTGCCGCTGATATTTCCACGGGCAAGGATGCTGCGGCGTCGCCCGCGCTGCTCACAACTTCCGATGTGCTGGGGAATGCCGCTGCAAAATGGTTGTCGTCGGGCGAGTTCAAGGCGAGCCTCGGTGAAACGTTGCTGTTGCACTCGCCGGAGGGATGCAGGGCAGACCGGCTGCTAGTGATTGGGCTGGGCAAAGCCAAGACCCTGACCGCGCATGACGTTCGGAAGGGTGCCGGGGTTGCGGTTCGCTTTGCCAAGCCGCGCGGTCTTCGCGACGTCGCGATCAGCTTTCCAGAAGATAAGGCGCTGGCGGATGAACACATGGAGTCGCTGCAGTGTTCGCTGGCGGCGCGCGCGATTGCTGAAGGAGCACTGCTGGCGGATTTTGAGATCGATACCTATCGCAGCGATCGCAAAGACCAGAGCGTGCATGCGGTGACTCTGATCGCGAATGAGCATGACGGCAAGAGCAAAGACGAAGTTCAGCATGGATGGAATGAAGGAATCGTCTTTGGGGACTCGCAGAACTTTGCACGGACGCTGGTGAATGAGCCGGGCAATGTGCTGACGCCGACGGAGCTCGGGCGGCGGGCAGCGGCGATGGCCCAAGAAGTCGGCCTAAGTTGCGAGGTTCATTCGACGGACAAGCTGCACGAGTTGAAGATGGGCGCGTTTGCGGCGGTCGCACAGGGTTCTGTTGAACCGCCCGCGCTTATTGTGCTTCGTTATGAGCCAGAAAAGAGCCCGGCGGAAGATGCTCCTGTGTTGGGGCTGGTCGGCAAGGGGATCACTTTCGATACGGGCGGCATCTCCATCAAGCCGGCCGACAACATGGACAAGATGAAGTACGACATGGGCGGAGCCGCTGCCATGCTCGGCGCCATGCGTGCGATCGCGCTGCTGAAGCCTGCGATGCGCGTGATCTGCGTGGTGTGCTCGGCAGAAAACATGCCGGATGGAAAGGCGTACAAGCCGGGTGATGTGCTCACGGCAATGTCCGGCAAGACCATCGAGGTGTTGAATACCGATGCTGAAGGACGGCTCGTGCTCGCCGATGGCCTGCACTATGCTCAGCAGCTTGGCGCGACGAGGCTGATCAATGCGGCGACGCTGACAGGAGCGATTGGCGTAGCGCTGGGGCTGCTGAATGCCGGATTGTTTTCCAACGATGACGAGACGTCGAACAAGTTCCTGGGCGTGCTTGCAACATCCGGCGAGAAATTCTGGCGCATGCCCTGCACCGAGGACTATCGCGAGCAAATCAAGAGTTCTATCGCGGACATTATGAACACGGGCGGATCGCGATACGGCGGAGCGATCACAGCCGCGATGTTCCTGAAGGAGTTTGTGGGAGAGACGCCGTGGATTCACCTGGATATCGCGGGGACGACCTGGGCGGATGATGCCAAGCCCTGGCTCTCGAAGGGACCGACGGGTATGGGCGTGCGAAGCATTGCGGAATGGGTGAGAAGCTACGCGAGCTAGCGGGTCGCTCCCTCATGACGCATATAGGTCGCGCCTTCAGCGCTTGAAGGTTTCGCCACTGGTACCCAGCCCTTCGGGCTGGGCTGAAATGAATCAGGCCTTTGGCCCTCGAAAGCGGAGGGTCCTTCGAGGATGATGACTTGCTTCTTGCCTGCGTATCCGGCCAACCGAGTGTGTCGTTTCCGATGTGGTTTGCCACAAATTGGCCGGGAAGGAACGTGAGCGAGCGCTTTGTTTCCATGCACCGCGTTCAGCGCTTTGAATGCAGCGGTGGCGCAGATGGTGCTGCGGGTGCAAGTGCAAGCGGATGGAGAATGGCTGGGCCGCACGCCGATGTCAGTGAAGCTGGTGCCAAACGCGTTGCGATTGCTTGTTCCAGACATTGAGTAAACTTGCTCGCGCTGCGCGCGCGCGTCTGCAAAATACAGGGGTCTCTCCGCTGCGCGCTCTTCGAGCGCTCCGGTCGAGATGACACCTTTCAAAAGACAGAGTGTGCGGGGTATGAAAGTTACGCTACATCGCGGCAGGAACGCGGATGCCGAGCCAGCCTAAGACTCGCACGAGTTCTCGTCTTGCGACGGCTGCGGTGGCTAGAAGCAACATCTTGCGTTCCGGGTCTTGTTCTTTGAGGATGTGGTGACGGTGATAGAAGTTGTTGAAGCTTTGCGCCAACGTGAAGGCGTATTTCGCGAGGATGGCGGGTTCGGCAGCGGCAATGGCCTGTTCCAAGACGCTGCTGAGGCGGGAGGCGATGAGCCAGAGTTCCCAGATGTCTGTGTCGGCGGCTAGTAGTGCGGTGAGGTCGGCGTTCTCGATTGCTTTGAGCGCAGCGGCAGGGTCCACTCCAGCTTTGTGAAAGATGTTTGCGGCCCGGACGGCGGCATATTGCGCGTAGGGTCCGGTCTCGCCGTCGAAGGCAAGCGCGTCGCGAAAGTCGAAGGCGATGACGGTGTTGCGCGTGAAACGCAGCATGAAGAACCGTAGTGCACCAATGCCGATCGCATCCGCAATGTCCGCGCGCTCCGATTCGTCGAGCTCTGGATGGCGCGCGTCTACCTCGGCTCGTGCGGCACCGATCATGCGATCGATGAGATCGTCGGCCTTTACGCCGAAGCCTTTGCGTCCACTGACTTCAATGTAGGAGCGTTCCTTGTCTTCGTCGCTGAGCTTGTAGCCGAGATCAGCGGCGCAGCGTGGAGTTAGCGCGACCATCGCGTAATTCAAGTGCACGTAGTGTTCGGCTTCCGCCGTAAACCCCAATGCGCGCAGAGCTTCCTTCACCTGGGTTTGCGGATCATCCTGGCGTGAGTCGATGACGTTGTAGATGGCGCTCGCCTGAGCGAAGCTGGGGTGAGGATCTTCGCCGGTTAAAGCAGATGTCCAACACACGTGATCTGGATACTCGTGGAATTTGGTGTAGCCGAAATCCTTGCCAAGCAGACCGAACTTCCAAAGGTGATACGCGATGTCTTTGCCGACATAGGTGACGGTGCCATTGGAGCGAATGATGATCTTCGCATCCTCATCGACCGTGCTCTCTGTCAAAGGCTCCGCACCGGCGCGACGCATCACCCAGGCACCCGCGTTCTTCCCTGCAGTTTCGAGATAGAGCACGCCGCGCTCAACCATGAGTCGCCGTGCTGTTTCCCAAAATTGCAGATGGAGGATTTCGCTTTCGCGCGGAAGGAAGTCGTATTCGATTCCAAGGCGCTGCATGGTCTGAAGATGACGGCGAAGGATGCCAATAGAGACGAGCTCGGCGATCTCAGCCGTTTCGTTCTCGCCAACCTCAAGCTCATGCAGTGTGTTCAGGCGTAGTTGCTTGCGCGCGGCTGTTTGGGAAGGATCAGCCTCGTACCATTGCGAGATTTCCGCGTAGAGATCCCAGCAAGCGTAGTCGAGTCGCACGTTGCTCTCGAGCATCTCGGTCAGCCACTCGCGCGTCTGGTAGAGGTTCATTCGCTTCAGCTCGCGAACGGCTACAACAATGTCTGCAACCTGGACGCCGGTGTTGTCGATGTAGTTCTGCACACCCACGGGATAGCCAGGCTTGAACTCATCTTTGCGCAACATGCGAGCAAACGTGTCGCCAAGAATCGCGTTGCGCAGATGGCCGACGTGGGCGGCCTTGTTGGGGTTGATGCTCGTGTGTTCGACGAGTTGAAAGCCATCACCGCCAACGGAAGCGTGCTCATCCTTTGCAATGCGATGAACAGTCGCGGAGCGGTCAAGCTTAAGATTCAGATAGCCGGCTCCGGCAATTTCTACCGATGCGATTCCTGGAATCTCCGCGAGCGCAGACTGCAGCTCCTGTGCAATGGCGCGCGGTGCTTTTTTGAGCCGCTTCGCCAACTCGAACGCAACGGGAAGAGCCATCTCACCAAACTCGATCTTCGGCGGAAGTTCAATGGCCACGCTTGGGAGCTGCATGTCATAGCGCTCGTACAAAAGCGTTTGGATGCGTGCCTGAATGTCTTGCTGCAGGGTGCGGTACATAGGGAGACTCGCGAGTAATTTGTTGTTCGTGCAGAGCGTTACGGCAGGCGTGCTGGAAGCGTATCCATCTCTTCCAGCAGCGGCTTTCGTTGATTCATGTGGAGACGATGCTGGAGGAACATGGCGCCGCCAACGCCGGTGATGCTAATGAGCAGCCAAGCGTGGATGAGCAGGCCGAAGACGCCACTCGCTGCTGGGCCCGCGCCGTGATTGATCAACGTGCTCTTGCAGGCCCACTCGAACGGCCCGATGCCGCCGGGAGAGCTGGGTATGAGGAATGAAAGATTTGCGACGGCAACTGTCTGCCATGGTGCAGCCCAGTCGCCAGGCAGCGCGATGAGACGCATTGCTGATAAGTAGAGCAGCGCTTCGCATGTCCACGCGACCATGCTGAGAACGAAGATCCAGAGCATGCCCGCGATGCCGATGTGCCGTACAGCCTCCATGGCAAGCAGGAGCCAATGCTCGACCTTGGCTAACTTCGCGGGCAGTTTTGCGAAGAGCGCCTGGATAGGGCGTTCCATCGTACGGGCCCCGGCGGTGAGCAGAATCAGACCTCCGGCGGAGACGATGAAGAGCGTCTTCACAAGAACGCGGGTGTGCGCCGAAACGCCCTTGCCGGTATGAATCGTCATCGCGACGAAAAGCACAAGGGAAAAGATGTCGAACAGCTTTTCGAGAATGACAGTACTGAGAACGACGGAGGGCGACGCGTTCAAATCCGGAGCGTAGGTAAAGATGCGCATGACATCGCCGATGCGCAGCGGAAGAATGTTGTTTGCGGCGAGCGAAGTCATAAAGATGCGGGCGCAAGCCGAAAACTTCGCATTCACGCTGCGCAACATGCTCCACCAACGGAAGCAGCGCACGGTGTAGCCGGCGACGCTGAAGAACAAAATGCCGAGAATCCAGACAGGAGCAGTAAGCCGGATTTGCTGGAACTCGGAAAGATGTAATCCGCGGAACGTGTACCAAAGAAAGAAAGCGCTAATCAGAAGCCCGGGCACGGTTTTCAGCAGACGCATCTGCGATTCGCGGTTCACAGAGAGACTCCGGCTACTGTGCAGGACACTGGGATCAGGATGGAAAGACTGACGTAAGGCACCATCCCGATTGTACCGTTACAGTGCAGCCGGTCGCTGGCTTCGCTACTCTACGGACAGTGCCGCATTGAGCGGAGAAGGAATTCCTGTAGCCCTTGGACTACCGAAGTTTGTTGCAAAGAAGTACTGCACGTTTGGATGTTTACGGCTGCATTGCGTTCCTGACGGTAACTGTTCTCGCTGCGCACGGATTCCATCCGGCGGCGGAGGATGGCGGGATTTATATAGCGGGCATTTATCTCAGGCTGAATCCAGGCCTGTTTCCGCATGATGCGGAATTCGTCCGTGCTCCGATGGCTTATTCGAGCTTCGCCGCGATGATGGCTGGCGCTAGCCGCATACTGCACCTTCCAGCGGACTGGACCATCTTCTGGGCGCACCTTCTCACCATCGCGCTGACACTCTGTGCTGCGAAACGCGTGAGCGAGAAATGTGGCCACAACGCGGCGGAGCAGCTTGGTGCGATAGCGCTTCTCGCTGCGTGGTGGACGATGCCCGTTGCCGGGACGTCGCTCAACATCGGTGATCCATACGTGACTGCACGCAGCTTCTCGACGCCGCTGTCGCTTCTTGCCGTGTCGTTTGCACTTGAGCCTTGGCATGATGAGAGTAAGCGGTGGCTGTGGCGGCCGCTCTTGCTGTGCCTGCTGTATCTCGTATCGACGGCGTTTATGCACGAGCTGATGTTTGGCTTCGCAGTCACGTTCATCGTTCTGTTGCGGGCGAAGATGTCGCACAGATGGCGACCCTTATTGGCTATACTCACGCTGCTGGCGATCGGGCTTGGCTTTGTGTTGTCTATGACAGCGCGACCCGAGTCAACAGCCTTCGTGCGGGCAGAGCTGAGTAGAGAGTACTGGTTTCTTTCCCAATGGAGCTGGTACGAGGTATGTGGGCTGCTGGCTCCGCTACTGCTCTTTGGAGCGCTGATGAAGATGGAGCGGAGCAAGGTCTCTACGGACCTGCTCAGCGCCTCTCTTGTGGCCGGGTTGGCCTCACTCCTGGTTGCGGTGTTGTTCGCGCGGGAGAGATTCGCAGAGCATCTTGTGGCGCGCTTGCAGCCTTTGCGCATGTTTACTCTGCTCTATGCGGTTTTGACGATTTACCTTGGCGCGCACATCGTGCGATACAGCCGTACATTCCTGGATCGAAGCAGACTCGTGTGGAGCAAGCGTTTGTTCCTGATGGCTCCGACAGCCCTCTTCATCTTGTCAGCATGCGCCATGTTTATCGTTCAGAAGGTCCAATTCTCATCATCGCCGCACATAGAGCTGCCGGCGAGTGCTGATACCACGCGGAACCCGTGGGTTGCGGCGTTCCGGTGGATTCGACAGAACACTGCGGAGGATGCGCTGTTTGCGATCGATGCCGAATACATCCACCAGCCGCATAACGACGCGCAGACGTTTCGTGCAACTGCGTTGCGCAGCGTCCTGCCGGATCAATCCAAAGATGGTGGAGAAGCGGCAGTTGATTCTGCCCTGGCTGACCAATGGCAGATCGGCACGGACGCACAAACGAATCTGAACACGTTGGATGATGCCGACAGAGAAGCTCGGCTGCGTCCGCTCGGGGCCACTTGGATCGTTCTGACAGCGCGATCACCGACGAGCTTTCCATGTCCCTACAACAATGGTGAGGTCAAAGTTTGCCGCTTGAACCCGCGGAGTTAGTTCCCTGCCGGCGCAGTCATCGATGTTTGGACCGGCGCTGTTTTCAGAACCATGCTGTCCTTGTCTTTCGCTTCAAACTTCGAATAGAAGCTCCGCAGGTCACCGTAGTCCTTCGCTAAAACGACCACGTCGTTCAGCAGGAAAGTGCGCCGAACGGTTACATTCGTCGGCGTAGATTCGACCGTGAGCGCGTAAAGACCTTCCTGATTGAAAGGAATTTTGGAGGCGTCCGGAATCGCTTCAATCGAGACGTTCTTTGGCAAGTTGATGCGAAGAGCATCGACGACCGATTCCGGGTAGTGGAAGTACACGGGTGTTTCTCGCTTTTCGTGGGTGAAGGTTGCCGTTTCGCCGGTTAGAAAAAGGTCGACGGGAAGCACTAGCCGCTTGCCGGTAACAGTGCTCATGGAGCCTTTGACACTGTAGGTCACAGCGAGCGGTTTTTCGTAGTCATCCAGATTCTGGATGTTCGTGACCTTGACTTCCATCGATCCAGGAATCATCTCCTCCAGCTCTTTCTCGAGGCTGTGATGAATGCTTTCCGTGTCTCCTTCAAGAGCAGCGTGCCGCCAGCGCAGGGCCGGCGCACCAAGGAAGCTGAGATCTATTTTCCCGGTGACTTCGCCATGCTCATCCATGGTGAGATTGGCCACGCGGGCGGTCTTGTTTGCAGCGTAGTTTGCGGAGCCGCTTTGGGCGAAGTCGGTTCCGCTATCTGTTTGGCGAAGACCCTTGACGATGGTGTGCTGCCAAGCGAGTTGGCCATACGGACAGTAGCGATCTCCGGGATCGAAGAAGCGATCCTTTCCATCCACTGTGACAATCGCGATCTCGTCATCGAACTGATCTATGTTTAGCCACATCGGCACAAAGATGTTTCGGGAGCGATCCGGTACAAGCATGGCATATGCCTTCAATCCAGCGCCGCGGGCGAGTCCGATGAAGGCGTCGGTCAACTGAGTGGGAGTGCCGCGCTTGTTGGCAAGCACGTCGGAAGCGTTGTTCACTTTCTCTTCTTTCTTGCCGCGTTGCCGTGTGAATTCAGTGTTTTCCATGCTCATGACGACGGCGTAGATCTTTTTGAGTTTGTCGTCTTCGGTTGTTGCTCCTGCAGTGATCTCGTCGGCAGCTTTTTTCATGTTCGAGCTGGAGCCGATGAAGCTATCGGTGTGCTTCGACCACTGCTTTCCTTCGGACTTCCAGTATTCGTCCGCGGTGCGATAAGAGGTGTAGTTAAAGAGCACCCGGTAGGTAAAGTTTTCGAGCGGCGGCATGTGCTCTTCTTTGGGCTCGGGCGGAACGTCCTTCACGGATACTTCGTAGAGGACGCCGCTAGAGTCAGAGGAAGACGTTCGAGGACTCTCCGTTCGTTTTATCGTCACCCCTGCCGGCAGAAGCGGGAACCAGGAGATGGAGTTTACCGGACGTCCCTGAGCGTCCTGCATCACCTGGGCGGTTGGATACCAGGTGTAGCGAGCAGATTTCACGAACAGGTCGTTCTGGATGAACCAGGAAGGCGCTTCGTAGAAGCGATCGCTGAAACGCTTGGCGTATCTGTACTCGATGATGCTGCCCACGGTTACGTCCGGGAGCGTGAACATCTTTTGCTGGAACTTTGCGTCGCTTCCCTTCTCGATGACCTTGAGGTACGGCTTGCCGGTAAAGGGAATGATGGAGCCGTCCGGGTGTATCGTGCGCCCGACAATGTCGCCGACCATTGTCTCATCGCTCTGATAGTCAAAGCCGCCGTGAGCGGTAAAGAAGCGCAGCTCTACGTTGGCGTATTTCTTACCCTCTTCGGTGAGAATCTTAATTCTTTCGTAATGCTGAACGACGTGCAGATCGTCCTTCGTCTGCTCTTCCTTGTAGAGCACGACCGCAGCCGCACCCGGGTACCCAGGAAGCGATGTCATGGCGAGCTCTTCCTGCGTCGGTTTCATGAAGAGATCTGACGCGTGCAGTTTCGTCGTGGAAGAGAGCGCCAAGACAAGCAGTCCGAAATGCAGGCTAGGAAGAACTCTACGAATGAACAGGGCGTGCATAAGGAATGAATCTCTCCTCGGGAAGTTTGAACAGGAAGCAGACATTGCTAGTTAGCTCGTTTCAGAATGGCGCGGCCTTCCTCATCCGCTCCAATGACTCCAGCCAGGCGCTGAAGGTCCGGATACTTTGCCGCAGGGAGCGTTACTTGACGCAGCGTGTAAACGCGTTTGTAGTGCAGACTTTGTCCGTGAACTTCAGTAGAACTTTCATAGCTTGCAAAGCCATAATCGACCTTCACCGGGTCCGGAAGCTCGTCGACAATGTAGCCGGTCGGTAACTGGATCTCGAAGTCGTCAGTGTCCTGCATCGTTTGCTCGAGATCGATGTCGACTTTTCTCGGCTTGTGATCGACCGGAAGCCAAACCGTCCCCAGAACGCGGGGACGGACCATGAGCAGAGGTCCGGTGGTGCTCGCATAATGATCGGCGGAGAGTAGATAAGTGGTGGTCAAATCCTTGTTGAGCGACTGAACGTTCTCCACTTTGAGGTCAGTCAGGGAAGGAGCCGCGAGATCCTGCCCGGCAACTCTGTCCATGAACTCCTGCTGCTGCTTTCCAGTGTTCCGTTGGAAGATCTTGCGGCGATCTTCGGCAAGGTCTCCGAAGCGCTTGTCCGTTACGCTGCCCTTGAGGCCGCCATCGGCGCTGAGTTGGAAGCGGGCGCTGCGTGTGACGGTATTCAATTCTGGGCCGAGAACAGGCAATTGAATCACCTGGCTCTCCTGGTTTTCCAGAAGGACGCCATAGCTCGCCTGAAGATTGCTTTCCAGTTGGCCGAACGGCGTGAGTTCCCAGGTCGGATCAAAGATCAGATATCGCTTGCCTGTTTTTGCGATGACCACGCTGCGCAGCTTCGGCGATTCGTACGCTTGAGGGATCTCAATAGCCTCTATCATGTGATTGCCGATCACTGAGGGAGCGTCGGGGTCGATGACGCCGCGCTGCGTATCAACCATCAGCAATGCGCCATGGATGCCGACGCTCGACAACATAGCTGAAAGCAGTGTCGCCTTGTCTTTGCAATCGCCGTATCGGCCCTTGTAGATATCTGCCGCGCTGTGTGGCTGAAAACCACCGACGCCGATTTCGACAGCAACGTAGCGTATGTCATGCTGAACGAACTCACCGATCGCTTCGGCTTTGTCGTAGAAGTCCTTCTTGCCGCTCGTAAGCTCGGCTGCCTTTGCGGCAATCTCTGGCGTAGCGACGGTGCGGTCATGAGAGAGTCCGTCGTACCACTCGCCAATGCCCTTCCACGTGCCTTCCTGCGGCACGGCAAGTCCTGGTCCCGAGTAGTGGACAGTCATACGGGCGGCGAGTGAGCTAGGTGACGGCGACATGGGCACGCGGTCGAGATCGATGCCGGGCTGATTGTTCATGTCCCAGCGGTAGTGATGGTTTTCAAGATCGGCAGCTTCGAGCTTCGGGTGGTGTGCCCACGTGGTGTTGTAGGTAAAGCCTTGCGGAAGCACCAGCGTAAAGCTTTGAGTGAGGTGCGGGATTTCTTCCTGAAAGACCCAGTTTGTCTCGGCCAGATAGGGGCGCTCGCGCCGCTCGTACTCGTAAGCGACGATGCCGCCGGGATCACGGCCGGGAGGATCAGCGACGCGTGCCCTCTCGTCGTTGTAAAGCTCGCCACTTCCGCCCGGAATGCCGAAGTCACTGATCTCGCTGTCCTTCATGGCATATTCGTGACCGGTCGCGTCGATGCTCCAGACGTGCATCGAAAGAATCTTCGAATCTTTGTCAAAGTAGACAACCGGATAGCCGTAGTTGCGCCCCTGCGGCCGAAGGATCTTTACGACCTTTCGAACGTGCTCCACAGCCTGGCCTTTGGAGTCGACGGTGTAGGTGGTCTCTTCGAGGAGCACGACAGCCTTTGTGCTCACAGGCATTTCGGGCATCGTTTGCTGTGCGGCGGTCCTGACCCAGTCGGGTACGCTGTTCGAGGCTCCTGCAACGACCGGCAGACCAAACAGCATCATGACGGTCACGCAGGAATTGAGAACACGTCCAACGTTCGCGCAGACTTGCCGGGCCCATGACATCATCAAAAGCTCCACGACGCGGGTGCGCATAGGTTTGCGGCACGAGCGAGACAATTAGGAATGGTGCATGAGTTATACGTGCGGAACAGAGAAGGATGCAAGCAGCAATTACGTGACACGACGAAACACGTCCAAAGTCCAGCGAGAAGAAAAAGAGGGCGGAATCTGCCCTCTTTTTACTTGACTATAAGCACGACTACGGAACCTGGAGCGGCCGGAATCCTTCGATTGGGAAGAGACCGGTTGGGTATTCCGGCGAGGCTACCTGCGGGCGGAACATGTAGCGGAAGCTGAAGCCGCCAGTGACGCTATCGTAGTTGTTGGTGTTGTTGGCGCTCAGGAATCCGTTGAGGAACCAATGATCGCTGAAGCGGTAGGACACAGCGGTGTCGAGCGCGTAGTTGAATCCAGTATCGGAGTTCACCGGCTGCTGCCCGCAGTTGCGATTGATCAGCGGAACAATGCTGCCAGTCTGGTTGACGCATGCTGTAAAAGCATTCGTCTGTAAAGCGGGGTCCAAGGGGAAGTAATTGCCGTTATCTTCGGCAAAAGTCTGCACACCAATGGTTGAGTTGATGGTGTAGTGCAGATTTGAGCCGTAATGACCGCTGAACGTGACCGGCACAGCGGCGAGGAAATACGCCTCAGGGCTGAAGTAGCCGCCTAAGCCGTACGTGTTGGCACGTTCGTTGTGCTGGAAGTGCGAACCGTAGATGAGACCGCCGACGTTCAGCGTGCCATAGTCAGCCCAGTTCCCGACACGGAAATAGGCGCCCATGGTGCCGTCGAACTTGATGTTGTCGAGGACATGAAAGCCGGTGAGGTAAGCACCGTCGCCCTGGATGTAGAGGCCTGACCGCTCATTGCCTGCGTCGAAGCGCACGCCGCCGCCGGTAGCGACAACACCGCCCCACACGTTTCCGCTGTACGTGAGCGTTGCACTTGCCGGGTCGCGCAAACCTGCATAAGAAAGCTGGGTCTCTTTGACGGCGTCACGTCCGCCAAAGAGCAGGACATGACTGTTGCCCGGCCGCCACTGGCCGCGACCGATGATGTTGCTGACGAGAAATTCCCAGGGAGTTGTGCCGACTGCGACGGCAAAGGTGTTTGTAACAAGCTGCACCTCGCCGCCGACGCCGCTGGCAAATTGCTGGGCAGGATTGAAGATGGCTGTGCCGTCAAGAGAGCCAACTATGGGAGTAACTCCCTGCGTTCCACCGGCGGTATCAAGTTGACCGTTCGTAAGAAAGACGGCTCTAGGAATTATCGAAAGGCGCACTTCCCTGCCAGCGACAAGCGAGACTTCTACAGGTATCTCAAGTGCAGCGAGTCGATCCACACCCGCGCGCCCGCTACGATAGTGGCCGACCGCCGAAGCTCCGGCCCACCCGCTATAGGTGCCGTCTATCGTCGCAAGAGCGAGCTCCGCTTGTTGGCGCGGTGTGAGAGGTGCGCGCTCCTCTACCCGCGGATCGAAGTAGCCACGCAGAGGAGGCAGATTGCGCTGCTGCAACTCGTAATCGGAAGGCGGTGTACCAAGCGGATAGGGCTGACCCACCTGCGGGTAGTCAGTATTCTCAAGCGGCTGACCAGGCACCGGATAGCTCATCGGCTGAGTTGCAGCGGGGACAGGTTGAGGAGCCGGTTCCGGCTGAACGACTTTCTTTGCGACGTGCTTGCGTGGGATGTACCGGTTTGCTCCAGATGAGCCCGGTTGTGGATACTGCTGATCGGAAGGTGCGACCGAACCGCCTGATGGCAACGCAGGCAAGGATTGCTGCTGTGGTGCGTAGCTCGATGTTGCGGGGCGGCTGGTGGGTTGTGGCACCTGACCGGCGGGTATTTGTGACGGGCCTGAGATTTGTGTGGAGTACTGTGCATTGCTCAACGTTGGGGCGGCTACCTGCGAGGAGGAATAATCCTCGACTGGTGGATGGCTCTGTCCGCTGATCGGAACGTTTGCGGCTCCGTTCTGGTTGGCGCGTATCGCAGCGGCCTTTGCACGAACATCCGCACTCTGCCGCGGGGCACGCGTGTTCACGTTCGGACGCGACGGCGGAATGTAGGAGACAGATGGCGTTCCATCCGAGGACTGTTGTGGCTGCGCCTGCTGGAACGCGCTCTGCACCATCTTCGCTGTCACGATCTTGCCGGAAGTGGAGGCTGCGACGAGTACGCCATCTCCCAGTTCAGTTGGCGCATTGGTAAAACGCGGCGCACCGACAGAGGGATCGAAAGGGATATAGGGACCGTATTTCGCTTCCATCTCGTGGGAAGGATGCAGATGCAAAATGGCTTGCTCCGGAACGCTCTCGTTTTTCAACGAGGGAATCGCGACGCGCGAGTGCGGTGTGTAGTCCCGAAGCGATGGTTGGGTCGGGGGATTCGGGGGCAATCCAGAGGCCGGAGTTCCATAGCCGGGAGAAAAGCCGGGCTGCGGCATCGAGTTGCCGAAACCGGGATCAATGGTTGCGGGAGCATACCCGTTCATCGGTACAGGCACGTTCGTCATTGGAGCGTTGTAGCTGGGCAGGTATGGCTTCTGCGCTGCCTGCTCCATCTGCATGCGCCGGCGGCCACTGTCAGGCTCTGCGAGGAGTGTTGCGAGGTCTTGACTTCCGTTGGCACTCGGAAGAGGCGCAGGTTGAGCAGGGGCCGGCCGGCTCAGTTCCGAAGCAAGCTGCGATCCTGAGTCAACGGGCGGCAAAGCAGATAGCGTCGCGCGGTAAAAATCAGCCGCGCGATTTGCGTCGCCGCGGGATTGCTCGAATTTCGCGGCAAGAATGAGAAGCTGCGCATCCCTGGGGTACTGCGCTAGACCAAAACGGAGCCAGAGTTCCGCATCGCGCTGGTCGCTGGCCGCGAGAGCCGCACCGATGGCAGCGCGGTAGTCGGAAGCGCTTGCTGTGTTGAGGTTTTGCGTTCTGAATATCGCAACTGCCTCCTTCGGCATTCCGGCGCTTGCATAGCCGCTGGCGAGCGCCTTAATGACCGTCGGATTGCCGGGAAAAGACTTCGCGGTGGCGTTCAGGATCGCGATCGCACGGCGAGAGTCACCTGCGGCCACGTTCTGGGTGGCACGACGCACCGCCCAACTGGTCCAGATGGTTTGGACCGTGAGGCGCTGCTGATTGGTGAGATCCTGGCGCCCGCCAAGCATCATGAGCTGGCCGTAGAGCGCGCGGTCAGCACCGCTGTTGTAGAGCAGCCATGCCTGCTGAATCTGCACATCGGCAGGAGGCGCTAGATGCTGACCTGCGTAGTATTGCTGCACGCGGTTGAAGAAGACACCTGCCTGCTGATTGTCTCCGAGGCCACTGTAGATCGAGCCGACGACCTGCAGGTAGGTGGGATCACTTTCGAGGTTGCGGCGCGTTGCGGGAGGAATCTGCTGGATCTGCGCGAGCGCATCCTGATCGTGATCGGTGGAATGCAGTGAAGACAGAACGCCCACCCAGGCGTCGGTGCGATCCGGACTCGTTGCAAGGATGGATTGATAGAGCTTGTACGCCTGCGCCGAGTTGCCACGGCGAACATAGATCGCGGCAAGCTGAATCTCGGCGGGCACAAAGGGCTTCTTGCCATCGGCGGCCTGCTTTGCGAGCAGCTTTTCAAGCACATCCTGGGCGAGGTCGTCGCGGTTTACGCCTTCGTCAATCGCCGCGACGCTGCTTTGGAAGCCGGCTTCCTGCATGGCTGCGGCAAAGATTTGCGGCGGCATCGACTGTAAGAGCTGGAAGGCCTCGGTATCATGACCGAGCTGATGCTCAACCTGTATTAGACCGACCCAGGCGTTTGTATTCGCTGGATCAGCCTGGAGCACCTGCTGATACAGTCCCGCAGCTTGCTCGCGGCGACCGACCGTCGCCAGGAGCGCCGCGTACTGCATCTGAGTGTCGATCTTAAGTCCACGTCCGCCGTTCGGGAATGGCAGATTGAGGGCTTGCTGAAACACACGTTGTGCATCCCCTTCACGACCAACGGCGACATACACCGAACCGAGTGTGCGCAGGTAATCGGGGTCTTTCATGAGCGCTGCTTTGACGGGCGGTGGAAGGCGCCGCTCGGTGGCCAGGGCTTCGTTGTATTTTGTGGCGCCGTATTCCGCCATGATCAAGCCCCGCCATGCGCGCATGTCTCCTGGAGAATGCTTGACGTAGGTCTCGAATATGCTTATCGCCTGCTCGGGCTGCTGCGCCTTCAGCATCGTCCCGCCAAGACCGAGGAGTGCGGAAGAATCACCGGGCCGCAACTGCAAAGCGAGCTCGAATTGCTTCTGAGCCGTGAACAGGTCGTTGTCGTTTAGGGCTGTTGTGGCCACCGCGGTGGTGTAGAAGAAGCGTGAGTCATGCAGCGAGCGCTCGATCGCCGGATCTTTGCAGCCGTCCTGTTCTGCCTGTTCCAGAAAGCTGATTGCGCCCGCGAAGTTCGACTGACTCATACGCACGTATCCGAGCCCAGTCAGCGCCTGGCAGCTTTGGGCGTTCCTAGAGAGAATCGTGCTGAAGCGATCGTCCGCGAGCTTATAGTTGTGCGCATTCAGCGCCGCGTAGGCAGCACGCTCTTCGGCGTTGCGTGCCGAGGTGGCCGCGTTTGCCTCGCGCTGCGCTGAACTAGCTGCACCGCTACTGCCGCGACCGTAGTGACGACCCTGACTGGCCTGGGCCAGATCGTTTGCAAGTTCCGGATCGTTGTGCGTGGAGAGGTAGGCGCGGATGGAAGCGCCTGCCGCGGGATTCTGCACATCCCATTTCAGAGAATCGCGCAGGCCCTGCACCGAGCTTGCGTCGTAGGGGTATTTTTCAAGCAGACGGCGGCCTTCCGGGCGGGTGCGGGGGTTGTATGTGAGCACCTTGCCGAGCGCGATCTCGTATCTGGGTTCCTGGGGAAAGCGAGCCACGAGCGAACGCAGGCCTGCGACAGCCTTTGCGCGTTCCTGGGGGATGCCCGCCTCGGTTTCGTAATACCCCAACGCTGCTTCGCCGGGCGGAGGATTGTTGCCATAGACCTGACGCTGAATCTCCATGGCTCTTGCCGATTGCCCGGATTGAGCAAGGCGCCCGGCAGCCTGAAGCTGGTTCGCGTTCGCCTGTGCCGAGCTCATGGTCTCGACGCGGCCGATGTTGGGGTCGTTCGGGTTTACGGCGGAGAGTTTTTGAAGATATTCGGCTGCCTCGCGCTGATTGCCTTCCGACTTCGCAGCACGCGCCAATCCTGCCAAGGCGTCGGTATTGTTGGGATCGATGAGCAAAACCTGCTTCCAGGCGTCTTTGGCCATGTCCATGCGGCCACGAACTTCGAGCGCGTGCGCTTTGTTGAGCAGTTGCGCGGTGTCGACGCCGCCCTGAGCAGCAGCGGAAGCACCAATTCCTGTGCAGACAAGCGCACCCAACAGCAGGCACGCGGTCCCGAAACGTCTCGGAAACCCTCTTCTCATCGCATCTCTTCTGTCGCCAGAGCGAACGGACAATTGTAGTAAGTGCGTTTCCTGAAGCTTATCTCGTTTTGTCACGTCTGTTCCTGCTTTTTTCGTATTTTTGGCGCATGGAAGTCATCGTTTTTTTGGGCGGAATCGCCGGCGCAAAGCCGATCATTCCCGCCCTACCTTCCACTTCACGCGGAGCCGCCCGTCCGCTTCAAACTGGAAGCGATGTTCCGTCCATCCGGTCGCAAACATTGCAAGAT
Source organism: Verrucomicrobia bacterium Tous-C9LFEB (assembly GCA_903970445.1). Taxonomy (GTDB): domain Bacteria; phylum Acidobacteriota; class Terriglobia; order Terriglobales; family Acidobacteriaceae; genus Granulicella. The sequence continues at coordinate 19,425 of CAJCIP010000082.1, forward strand.
TCTGATCGTAGTAGTCGCCACTGTGGCCGTATAGACCAGATTTACTGTCGAGCGTGGCTGCGAGGCGATCCATCTGCTGCTTCTCCTGATCTTTCATGCCGAGTGCATGCAGGAACGGGATGACTGCAGCTGAAAAACCGGCAGGGGCGTTTGGGTCTGTAACGTTGCCGGTTGCGTCTACCCGAAGCGGCGGAGTCACATGCGACTTGAGGTATTCGGACATGCCTGTCATGCGACCGAGACATTCGTGTACTGCCGGGGTATGGGGGTCCGCTAAGCCCACCCAAAGGTATAAACGGATCGCGTCGTAACTGCCGACAATCGTTGCGTTGGGCTTGTCTTCCTGAGCGGCCGCCGGCGCGGGGGATGCGACCAGCATTTTGCCATCGGCTTTCATCCAGTCCATGACGAAGCCGTTCTTCGCTACCCCAACAGCAGGCAGACTGCTGGCCACACGCGTCCACGTTGCACCTGATCTGCGATGGGCGAAGTAGGCCAGGAGCTGTGGCGGCATGTAGCTGGGATTGATGAACCAGGTTTTGTCGTCAGGGTGGAAGCCCTTCGCTCCAGGAAGCAAAGTGACGCCTACTCCGGGAATCGTAACGATCTCCTGCTCAGCTACACGATCGGCAATGATGCTGCCGAGTTTCGCGTACCGCTCATTTTGCCAAAGGCGTCCGGCTTCATCGAGCGCATAGGCCATCCAGAGGTCCGCGTCGGCGGCAGGATTTGCGTCCAGGACGTGCCAACTGCCGTCCTGAGCTTTGCCCCATTCCCACGCGGGGAGATGCAGCGTGAGGTCCCCTTGAGCCATATTGACCTCTGTCCACTCGACGAGCTTGTCGAAGTGTTCTCGGTCGTTGGCGACAAGGGCGAAGAACATGGCGTACGCCTGGCCCTCGGTTGTGCTGCGATCCTCGGCGCCGTGTTCAATGACACGGCCCTGTGCGTCGAGAAATTTGTTCGTATAGCTGTCCCACAGCGGCCAGTTCTTCTGGGCGGGACAGCTCGGCCCCGCGCAAAAAGACGCCAGAATGATGCACGTGAGGAGAATACTCTGCGCCAGAGCATTTCCGACACATCCTGACCCTAGCTTCATCCTCAACAGCTGCTCCGGTTCTAGATGGCGACAGAGCCTTCAAGCAGGCTTCCGTCGCTGATGAGTCTCTTAGATCGCCTGCAGACGGCGGCGAGCCTGACGGCGTAGAACCGCGCGCAGCAGGACAGCTATCAACAAGCATGCGAGCAGCGCTGCCGCTACGAGCATCCACGGGTACTGCGCGAAGAAGAGGCGCACACGAATGATGAAGCCCAACGAACCGACATGATAGTAGTCGTTGCCGAGGCGATAGCTGGCGAAACGATTGCCCGTCATGACACTGACAGATTGCCGGATGTCCGACGATTGCGAGTTCTTGAGGAACAATTGCGTAAAGTTCGGAATGACTGACTTATCGCGCATCACCAGTAGAACAACGGACCGTCCGTGGTTCATGGGTGATTCGAGACCCTCAATGATGGCGTCTGGTATTCCGCCGGCTGTTTCGAGGCTGCCGGTTTCGATGCGATCAGAACTGCGAACCTTCCACCAGGCGTGCTGTTGTTGGTCGAAGAAGCCGCGCGTGTCCTGAATGCGTAGTGTGTTCTCGCCGATGCGGACCGGAAGATGATCGTTCAGCTTGTTGATGGCCGGCGTATCGCCTACTGTGCCCATGACGAAGTAATCTTTGTCGCCTGTCATGCCGGCGGCGTCGGTCACGGTGACGTTGAGCACCGGAAAGCCGGTCTGCGCGCCGAAGTGGCCCATCATAGCCAGATACATTTCGATCTCTTCCGGCTCCGGATTGTCAGGGAGAACAACGGCAGTGTCAGAAAGATCGGCGCGTCGCGTGAACGGATAGCCTGCGTTTGCAAATATTTCAAGGTTTGGAAGCTGCGCCCAGTGGGGGATGTCGCGCAGGTCTAGATAGGAGTCTTTGCGGATGGATCCCTGGAGATTCATCGGAGCGGTGTCCTGACAGAAGCCTTTTTTGGCGATCTGGAAGACGAACTTTGCATTGGTCGTGTTGGAGAACGGTCGCATGTCGACGACCGGAACTGGCACGACAGTGTACAAATCCGCTGATGCCTTGTCCGTGTGCGGCATGGGCGTCGAACTCACGTAAGCGCCGTTCTGGTAGAGCTGCAGAGTGCTTTCGTTCGCCAGTGGGATTCCGTTGTAGCGGTAGTACAAATGCAAAGCAAGGTTCTGGCGGTCGCCGTAGAAAAGATCGGGCGGGATGCGCGAGTAGATACCGACAGGAACAGTGCCATCCCCTTGCAGGTCTCCCTGCTGAGACAAATCGCCGATCGTGGTGATGCGGTCAGTCTTGAGCCAGCGCGGCGCGTCATCCGGATCACGCGGTTTTGGCCGGCCGTCCAGGCTGACGTGCGCGACTTCGCCGGCAAGATGATCAAACTGCTGAGTCAATGCCTGCGCGGCGGTGACCAATTCGTCAGGCGAATCTCCGCTTACAACGAGCACTTTCGCGTAAGGGTCGGCGGGGTTGGTCCGCATGGCAATGCTTGGACCGCCGCCGGCGCCGGCAGCCATGTTTGCAGGGAGTTCCGCAGTGTTTTCGCTGATCAAGATCGCGTTTCCTTGCGGAATGGAGCCAAACGTTACGGGAAATTGCACTGGGTGATAGTCGGTAAGAATGCCGAACCACGAGGCGACGATGCCGGCGGCCTGAAGAGCCTTCTTCGAGGGCTGAGAGAGAAAGACTATAGGTATTGAGGGATGCAGATTGACCGCGACGTCATAGAACGGCAGCGGAAGGAGCTTCAAGTCATTCTGCAGCGGAAGTAGATCGCCGGCGAGCTCGATCGAGCTATTCGAATCAACGTGAGACCACAGAGTCGAGTGTGATGGGTCTTCACACTTGTAGGTGTAATGACCAACGAACTCGAACGTAAGCTCATTGTTATGGACCAGCATGTCTGACGGGATCGTGAGGTTCGCCGTGAGCAAAGCACCGGTCTCAACGCGCGTGTTCAGCAAAGCACGTTGCGAGTCGAGTTTCTCTTGCGGAGAAAGATCGTTCTCCATTGATGCTTCAACGGCCGGGCGGCTGGTGACGGGCAGCGTGGCGAAGAGTGTTCCGTTAAGACTCACCTTGAGGTGGCTGATCATCGGAAGCAGACCCGGCGAGAAGTGGTAGTACAGCTTCATCGTCGCGGTGCGGACGTTTTGTGTCTGAGGCACCGCGAAGTAGACGGAGTGATACGAATCCACGCCACGCATCACAATCGTTTCCGACGATGACACGTCGGCGATCGTGAAAATGTTGTCGAATTTTCCGGGAGCAACGGGACGCTGGGGAAGGCCAGAGTCGCCGGGTCCGGCAGGTCCGGACATGCGCATGCCGGTAGGCAGCGATTGGCCGGAGTAGGGGCCGGTCTGATACCCCGGCGCGATGTTTTGCTGTCCCCCCGCAGGAGACATGGGCGCATTCATGATGCGCTTCTGCGCCGACGCGGTAAGACCAAGACCAAGCAGCGTGAGAAAGATGATGGAAGCGGTGCGGGCCACCTTGGCCTTTGCAGGAGTGCGCTTGAACGCGCCGCTGACGGCGTGCCGGATGCCAAAAATAGCAAGCTGGAAAATGCGGTAAAGGCTTCGAACAGGCTGGTCGGCGTCGCGCGCCTCGCCCCATCCGAGCCACGTATCCGCGCGTGAGTAGAGAACCATCGTTAGAGCTTCCTCTTCCTGAATACTGAGCGGCGCAAAGTACGCGCGCACATACTTTGAGTCACTGGAAATAATCGTCGCGGGCAGGGTAGCATCACCATCCAACACAGGGAAAACGAAGCGAACAGCTTCACCCGGATTCACGTTTACACGCTGCTGCACCTTCAACATCACACCGCCGTTCGAGATATCTTCTGTTTCGCCCTGGTACACGGTTCCATCAGGAAGCAAGACGCCGGCCGGAACGGTCATCGCCACACGAACAGTTTGGCGTCGCTGCTGGCTTTCCCACGCGACTGCGGTAGCGACGCTCAGAATGACCAGGTTGAACAGTGTCCAGATGACGTTCATCATGATCGTTCCTGGGTGAAGACTGTCATTCATGTTTGCCAAAATGTTGAGAGGAAATGGTCCACCCCGTCCTGGAAATTGGAGGTAGCGAGGAACCGCGCAAAGCAAACCAACGATATTCAAGAACAACAGCACAATGAACGGCTGCGCGATACGCGCATCGAAAAAGCTGCGATTGACCACGCCGCCCTTCGCTGTCACATTGAAGCTGCCAAATTTCGGATTGACCAGCGCCAACATCGTAGGCAGGAAGATGTACGGCGCAAGTACGGTCTCGTAGATTTCATTCCAAAACGAATGGCGATGCTGCCCCTGAATGCGCGAATTGGTGATGTTAGAGAGCGCCAAGTGTGGAAACGCGTATGCGAAGATCGCTGCCCAGAACCCCGGTACGTTCGTGTGGCCGAGGATCAGATAGATCAACGGCGCAGTGAGGAAGATAAGCCGCGGCAGCGCATAGAGGAAGTGCGTCATCGCGTTCAAATAGCAGAGACGCTGCGCCGGGGTGAGACCGGGAACAAGGAGCGGATTGTCCATGCGCAGAATCTGGACCATGCCGCGTGCCCAGCGAATCCGCTGCTTCACGTGTCCGCTGAGACGCTCGGTAGCGAGACCTGCTGCTTGCGGAATGTTGATGTAGGCCGTGTTCCAGCCACGTATCTGCATTCGAAGAGAGGTGTGAGCGTCTTCCGTTACGGTTTCGACTGCGATGCCGCCAACTTCATCTAGCGCGGAGCGGCGAATCACCGCACAGGAACCGCAGAAGAAGGTTGCGTTCCAGAAGTCGTTGCCGTCCTGCACGACACCGTAGAAGAGTTCACCTTCATTGGGAATCACGCGGAACTGATTCAGGTTTCTCTCAAACGGGTCAGGCGAATAGAAGTGATGCGGCGTCTGCAGGAGACCCAGCTTCGCGTCACGCCCGAACCAGCCCATCGTTAATTGCAGAAAGCTGCGCGTGGGAACGTGGTCAGAATCGAAGATAGCGACAAATGGAGCACTCAGGCGATGCAGGGCCTGGTTGATGTTCCCCGCTTTCGCGTGCTTGTTGTCATCGCGGGTCATGTAACCGATGCCGGCTTCTTCGGCAAAGGCACGAAACTCCTCACGGCGACCATCGTCCAGGATGTACACGTTTAGCTTGTCAGCGGGCCAGTCGATGTTCATCGCGGCAAGAGCGGTGTATCTGACGACGTTCAGGGGCTCGTTGTAGGTGGGAATGAGCAGATCGACTTCCGGCCAGAGATCCGTGTCTTCGGGTAAGGGCACTGGCGTGCGGCGCAGCGGCCACAGGGTTTGCAGGTATCCGAGGAAGAGGATTGTGAAGGCGTAGCACTCGGCCAAGACCAGCATCCAGATGAAGAAGGCGTCAAGCGCTGTCCAGTTCGTGCCGGGGTCGTGAAAGAAAGCGATGACGGTAGAAACGCGCCAGTACCCATAGCGGAAAGTCGAAAAGCACGACAACAGCATGAGCGTGAGAGTGACGAGGTAGGAGGAGGAACTGCGATCGATCCAGATAGCGAGTAGAACCAGCAGAAGTCCGAGCACCGCCTGTTGTGGCCATGTGAGATCAATGATGCCGGCGAAGAGAAGGAAGACAATTCCGCCAATCAAAATAATCCAACGGAGAAGCACGAGCAGGAAGTTATCGCCGGACTCAAACTCTCTCCAAAGCGGAGACCTCGTCATCGTTCACTCCATCGAGCTTTGTTTTCCTCACTCGCATGTTGTGAGGATTGTGTTCGCAGCCAGTTGGCCAAATTCAAGTAATCGCCGGCAACGGCTGAATCCGGGGCGTAGTCGATTACGGTCATGCCCTCAGCCAGCGACTCTGCCATCGCCGGAGATCGGCGGATGACGAAGGGCAGGAGGCGGTCTCCCAATTGCTGATTCATGACTTCGCGAACATCCAGATGGAGAGGCAAGGAAGCATCGAATTGGTTGAGCAAATAGAAGGGCAGAATCGGGTGTCCATCAGCGTCCGTGATGTTCGCGAAAAACTTTTCGACGGGACCCAGGCTGATGACGGAGTTCATGTCCGGCGAAACGGGAACGAGAATGACTAAATTCATGCGCGCCAGCCTTCGCATGACCCAGGGCGTGGCAGCGGAAAGGTCCACGAGAACACGCTGAACGTGGCTCGCGTTGCGCTCCAGGTTCGAGATAAAACGTTCCTGCGCCTCAACGTCGTGGCTCCCCTCGGTAACGTCAAAACCGACCAGAGCCAAGGGGGCACCGCTGTGGCCGGAGGGCGGTGAGAACGTTCTGACTACGTTCGGGCGCAGCTCGCTCGCGCCGAAATAGTACGGCAGCAGACCATGCGAGGTGGTGTCTGCAAGCAAGACCTGCTGCCCCTGGGCGGACAGAGCGCGCCCGAGGGTGGCTACCATACTCGTCTTTCCTACCCCACCCGCGATGGAGAACACCGCAACAACTGGGGTGCGGCTATCGGTCAACCGCGCGTGCATCGTTTCCGGGTGCATTTCCTGCACACCCTGGTCGAATATGCCTTTGAGCGCGAACCACCGGGCCGCGACACGCTCGCGCGAGTGATGGAGAGTGTCTGCGACCGGCGGCGGCAGCGGGCGGAGCCGCGGCTCGAGAGGGGGACGCTCGTCATCCGGCGCATCGAGCCATTGGGGAACGGCGCCTTCGACCGGGCGCGGCTCACTGGACGCAACTTTCTCTCCCGGATAGGCGGGGCGCGATCCGCTTGATTCATCCGGCTGATAGCCTCGAGGCGATATGTTGACCGGCGCGGGAGCTTCCTCTACCACCCTCTGGTAGAACTCAGGGGCAGCTTCAACCGCCGGAGCTTCGCTGAACCGCGTGTAATGCGCATATTGATCGACGGCAGCTACTTTCTCCTGCGAATCAGGCTCGTAGTAGTAGTTCACCGGGGCAAGCGGAATGTCCTGAGCGAGGCTTTCGGGTTCAGCTTCGTCCTTTGCCTCCGTAGCCAGACTTTGCCAGTACTCGTGGTCGGCTCGTATTGCTGCTGAATCCTCCGGTTGAGGAACAGTAAAGCGCTCCTCTCGGGTCTTGGGGAGGCGTCCAGCCTTCATATCGTCGGCAATTAGAGTCGGCTGCTTGTAGAGGCGTTCTGGACGAGGAGGAGGCGCGGGCTCCGTATATGGATCCGTGATGGCCCCGTGCACTGTTGGTTCGGGTTGAGGTCCGGCGAGCGCCCGGCGGACGCTTTCTGATTCCGCGTACCGCTGTGCCTGTCGCTCTGCGGAAGCGCGGGCTTCCGACATTTCACGTGCTTCGCGACGCGCTGCTGCTTCAGCCGCTGCAACGGCCTCTGCCCGCCTTGCCACTTCCATCCGTTCCGCAGCGGCGCGACGGCTTAGCTCGGAGGCATGCTGAATTGCTCGCGCGCGCGCCTGCTGCTCTACCTGCGAGTCATGCGGTCGCAATTCGTCGACGGCCTTGCGGGCCGCACTTTCATGGAAACGCGCAGCTTCTTCCGCCTCATGCGCAGCACGCTCCGCCGCCGCCGCTGAGGCTTCCGCTTCCGTTTTCGCGCGGAGTTCTTCTTCGCGCTGGGCCTCTGCAGCCCGCTTTCTCATTTGCGCGCGATACTCCCGGCGTGCCGCCGAAAAGTCGCGATATTTAGCCCCCTGCAGGTTCGCCCAAGAGTAAAGGACGGCTACATCCTCAGGCGTTTCCGCGTGCAAGCGTTCGTCGATTTCCTCAGGTTTCTGGGTATCCATTCCTGTCTCTTGGTCCAAAGAAAGTCTTGCCCTCTCTCAGAACTTGCGTTGAGAAGCACGAAAAGTTTGCATGTCTGTCGTACCGGAAGGCTACTTGGCTTGTCCCACCAAGTCAATTGATTCCGGCGAAAGTTGTAGCCTCGATCGGGTACCAAGTCCGGTACCAGGCGAATCTATTTTGGTGTGTTCCCAACGCTGCATCGGAATACCACTGCGCTCCCAAATGATGGCCGTACCGTGCTAACTTAGCTGAGGAGAGAGCGGGTAGCTCAGTTGGTAGAGCATCGCCCTTTTAAGGCGTTGGTCCTGGGTTCGAGCCCCAGCCCGCTCACCACTCTTCCCCTGCCATGGTGTCAGGATGTTGGCTTCGCCGGGGCGTCCATGCGGGCATAGAAATCGCGGAGAAACCGTTCCCCGTATTCGCGCAAGAGATCCTCTACACGCTCCGCTGACCTGGAGCGCACGATTAGGCCCGCATGATGATGTTTGTTCAGCCGATAGACGATCTCCGGGTCGTTGTAGGCCGAAGTGTCAGGATGCTCCTGGCGCGCAAGGCAAATGACGCTTCCGGCATAGTCGTGGCGCAGTTCGGGCAAGTGATAGTCGGCCTTCTTCAGGGCTGAGACCTCGATGCGAGCCCACTCCACCCAGGGGTTCAGATTGCTCTCGTACTCGACGACTTCTGCGATGAAGGCACCCCCAACTCGCGCGGCCGTTTCGAGGAAGTAGAACCGACCGTCCGCGTGCGCGCGGATGAATTCGCTGTGGGTGACGCCTGCCTGCATGCCGAGCGCCCGAAGCACTGCAGCGTGGATGCGAGTCAGCGATTTCGTCTCTTTGTCAGCCCGGTCAAGAGTGCGGGTGGTAAACACGCCGCCCTGGTGCATGGTTTGCATGGGCGGCTGGCCATATCTATGCGGCGAAGTGAACAGGAGCCGGCCGTTCCAAGTGATGCCTTCGACATGAAAGATGTCGCCCGGCACGAAACGCTCCAGAAGGTGGTCAGTAGCGCTATCGCCAAGCTCCTCAAGCAGGGGCCATATGCCATCCGGGCTCAGTACCTTCTTTATTCCGATTGCTGATGCGCTCCAGCGAGGTTTCAGCAGCCAAGGACCCTGCGTGCTCTGCAGGAATCGCCAGACGTCGTCGTGGTTCGCTACAGCGGAAAATTCCGGCACAGCAATACCTGCGGCGAGTGCCTGCACCCGCATGGCGAGCTTGTCGCGGAAGAATCGCGTCGCGCTCTGCCCCATACCGGGTAGGCGCAGGTGTTCGCGAAGCAGCGCGGCACTTTCCAAATCGAATTCATCCAACGCCACCACGCGATCGATCGGAAGATGCCCTGCCATGCGCATCACGAAACGTAGCACTTGCTCCGGTGTCAGGTTCTCGTACATGGTGTGGAAACCGGCGAGCGCATCTTTCGGCCAGTCTGCGTTCGCCAGCTTGCCGACGGTAAGAAGATGCACGTCACAGCCCAGTGCTGCCGCTTCCCGAAGAAACGCCTGCCCCTTCTCATACGTGCTGATACAAAACAGTGTCGGTCTACTCGCGCTTCCCTCTGCCATGGCACCTCCGGATGCGAGCGACACAGCTCGCGGGTTTACTCCTCATGTTGTACTGCAAGTTGCCTGATACATTTCTTGGAGCATGATCGAAGCCGGAGCCATAGTTGAGTTGCACGATGGATGGAACGCTGCTGGTCATGGCGATCGCAGGGCAGTCGTGCAGCCTAAATCCTCTTTGGAAGAGATCATCCTTCTCCAGCACCAGGCTAACTTTGACTTATGGCATGAAGAGGATCGCGCCAGAGACCCGGATGCTCCCCCCGCCACTATCGCCGCGGTAAAACACTCCATCGACGCGCTCAATCAGAGCCGAAATGATCTAGTCGAGCAGATCGATGCTGCGTTATACCAGGCTGCGGCGCAAAACCCTACTGCAGTACTGCATTCGGAAACGCCTGGGCTCATCATCGATCGCCTCTCGATCATTTCGCTCAAGATCTTCCACAGCTGCGAAGAAAGCCGTCGCCGGGATGCGTCCGAAAGCCACAGACTGCGCAATCAGGAAAGGTCCGACCTCCTCACAGAACAACGGGACGATCTTGCGGGCGCACTGGATGAATTGTGGAGAGCCGTTCTTGCAGGTGAACGCCGCTTCAAGCTCTACAAGCAAATGAAAATGTACAACGACCCGAGCCTGAATCCTGTTCTCTACCGTCGCGCCGGAACTGGTCACAAGTGAGAGCGGGCCTCGCCAGTTGACCCGAATGGTGTCAGACTCGTATAAAACCCCCATCGCCCCGCGCAATGATCCACGTCGTGGGATTCTTCGCCGAGCACCGCAGTCTCAGGAACGCTATGCCAATCAAAACGGTAACGCCCAGCACGAACACTACCGATTCCAGCCACTCGAAAACTAAAATGAAGCGCATGCCGCGGACGATCGCGGGAGTCATTCCTGCGCCACTGGACAAGGCCAGGCAGGAAACGCTCTCGCTGTATGAAAGCGCCCTGAGGCTGATGCAATCCGGCAAGTACGAGAAGGCGCATGACGCTTTCAATAAAATGCTGGCGACTGCCCCCCATGATCTGGCCGACCGCATTCGCATGTACATCTCAGCGTGCGTGAGTCACATCACCAAAGGCACATCAGACTTCAAGAGTCATGAAGAGCGATATGACTACGCCATCTCACTGCTGAATCATGGCAATTACGAAGACGCTCGCGAACATTTCGAGACAATTCTCCTGGACCATTCCAGTGCGGATTATGCGTTTTACGGTTTGGCGCTGCTTTCCAGCATGACGGGAAATACACAGAAGTGCATTGAGCACCTGACTCAAGCCATCCGATTGAACGCGCAAAACCGGTTTCAGGCGAGACTCGACTCAGATTTCTCCGGCGTATCGGACGATCCCCGCTTCACGGAACTGCTTTATCCCGAAGCCTAAGCGCCGTGGAGGTTCATTGCTGAGATGGCGATCTAACGTGGAGCCGAAGCATGGCCGGCTCTGATCGCAAGCAATTGAAGGTCGTGGCGATTGGCGGCGGTACCGGCCTTTCGACACTTCTCCGTGGATTGAAGCATTTCGTCGCGGCACCGGGCGCACCGGGTGCTCTGGAAAGACGTTCCAGCTTCCGAGGGAGCCCGCCTGGCCAACCCGCGCAGTCCGCCAGCTTGATTCGCGAGTTGTCCGCAGTAGTCACGGTCACGGATGACGGCGGATCTTCTGGCCGACTACGCGAAGACTTGAACATGCTGCCGCCGGGTGACATCCGCAATTGCATGGTTGCCCTGTCGGAGGACGAGCACCTACTAAGTCAGCTGTTCAAGCACCGCTTCTCCCACGGTGGTCTGCAAGGCCATAACTTCGGGAATCTTTTTCTGGCGGCGCTGACTGAGATTTCGGGTGACTTTGCTCAGGCGGTTCAGACAAGTTCGCAGATTTTGGCAACACGCGGGCGAATCTATCCGTCCACTACTGAAAATGCGACGCTTGCCGCACAAATGGATGACGGCACTATCGTTCGCGGCGAAACGCGAATCAGCGCTTCGAAACGTACGATCGTCGAGCTTATGCTGGAGCCGGCAAACGCCGGCCCGCTACCGCAGACCATTGAGGCTATCGCCGGTGCGGACCTCATCACACTCGGCCCGGGATCCTTGTACACATCAGTCATTTGCAACCTGCTGGTGAAAGGTGTCCCGGAAGCGATGGCGCGGGCCGCGGGTACACGCGTATACGTGTGCAACCTGATGACGCAGGCCAACGAGTCTCTGGGCCTAACGGCTTCTCAGCACGTCGAGAAGATTCTCAATCACGCTGGGGAAAAGATCCTGGACTATGCGCTGATTAATACGGGTCCGATTCAAAGCATCACTCTGGAGCAGTATGCACGCGAAGGTCAGGCGCCGATCGAAGCTGACCTGAGTCGCATTCGCGCCCTTGGCGTAGAGCCCATCGTCGGAAACTTTGTTCACGAGGGCGATGTGCTGCGACACGACTATGAGATCGTAGCGGCGCGAGTCCTCGAGCTTGCAGGAGCAAGTCTGAACTAGAAGGCCGCCGCGCCGATCTCGACGAGGTGTGGCCTTTCTTCAACAACGGTGCGCTTGAGCTGTCCACACGCCGCGTAGATGTCTCGCCCGCGCGGACGCCGGATGTACGTGGGCATGCCGCCTTCGATGAGGAGCGACTGGAATTGTGCAGCAGCCTCAGCTGATGGCTGCTTGTAGTCAATCCCTGGTCCTGGATTCCAGACAATCAAGTTGACCTTCGCCCTCATTCCCTTCAGCAGCGTGAGCACTTCCCTTGCGTGTTCAGGCTGATCGTTCACTCCGCCGAGCAGGACATACTCAAACGTGACCCACTCACGGTTGCGCAGCGGTATGGCACGGCACGCGTCGAGAAGCTGCGCGATTTTCCATTTGCGCGTTATCGGCATCACTCGCTCGCGAACGATGTCATTGGAAGCGTTCAGGCTGAGCGCGAGTTTTGGCCGCACAGACTCTCGAGCGAACGCTTCGATGCCGGGCAGGATGCCGGAAGTTGAAACAGTCATGCGCGATTCAGGAATGCCAATGCCTTCGACAAGGAGGAGCACACTCTTCATGAAGTGTTCGTAATTAAGAAACGGCTCACCCATGCCCATGAAGACGAGGTTGATGCGGTCTTTGCCAATTTGAATGTTGTGCCGATTGAGAACAGCAGCAACCTGTCCGGCAATCTCGCCGGCAGTAAGGTTGCGACGGATGCCGAACTTGGCTGTGAGACAGAACTGGCAATTCACGGCGCAGCCGACCTGACTGGAGATGCAGATCGTCGCGCGCCGGAAACCTGTTTCAGCGAGTGTTCCGAAATTGCGAATATCGCGACCCTCGCCTCGCCGCGACCAGTACCCGCCATCAACTCTGGCTGTACTGGACCGCATAAAGGCAGTCTCGCTTGCAGCGGCATCTGCGGCTGCAACGGCCTCCTTCGCCTCTTCTTCCGCGGCTTCACTGCCGTCGCCGCGCTCCCCACCGTCGCCATCGGGCATCCAGACGGTTTCCACCGTCTCACCGTCTGCCATGCGAATCAGGTAGCGCTCCGTGCCGTCGACAGACGTTGCCGTTTGCAGGATTTGCGGCATGGCAATCTGCCAGCCGGCGGCGGTAAGCTTTTCGCGCAGCTGCTGCGACAGTGTGGTGACGCCCTCGACGGAGGTAACGCGCTGCTCGTAAAGTGCTTCATACAGCTGCTTCGCGCGGTACGGCTTCTCTCCAAGAGCTGCAGCGACCTGCCCAAGCTCTTCTAGATTCATTCCGAACAGAGCTCGTCCCGCAGGCATCGGCAAGGCTGCTTCTGCATCCATCCCGCTTTGAGTCTTCGCGTCCGTCATCCTCATCCAGTTTAGATGGGAGCAGCTTTCTCGCCGCTCCGGCTATGAAACAATAGTTCCTGCAAGGAGCCCAATGTCCGTAATTCTGGCGGAAAACGCCTCGTCCGTCTCCCCTTCCGCCGAACATCTTCGCGACATACGCACCACGACCCTGCCGAATGGCCTGCTTGTTCTTACAGAGCAGATGCCGCACATGCGATCCGTATCCATGGGCGTCTGGCTTGACTGTGGTGCACGCGATGAATCGGCTGAGAGGAACGGCATCTCTCATTTCCTAGAGCACATGGTGTTCAAGGGAACGACCACGCGCTCGGCGCAACAGTTCGCGCGTGAAGTGGATTCCATTGGCGGAAATCTGGACGCATTCACGGGCAAGGAGACGGTCTGCTTCAGCATGAAAGTGTTGGATGAGAACATGCCTGCCGCTTTGGACCTTCTCTCCGATTTAGTGCTGCATCCCACGTTTGCGCCTGAGGACATCAGCAAGGAGCAGGGTGTCATTCTGGAAGAGATCAAGATGGATGAGGACAATCCTGACTATCTTGTTCATGAACTCTTCAGCCTGAACTTCTGGAAGGGAAATGCCCTGGGCCGGCCGATTCTTGGCACGGCGAAGACGGTATCGAGCTTCGATCAGGAAGTTGTCCTTGACGAATATGCGCGGCGATTCACCCCGGCAAACCTTGTATTCACGGCTGCGGGAAATCTGGAACACGACAGCTTTATTGCTCAGGTAGAAACCGCCTTCGCTTCACTCTCAGCGAACTCGAAGACGAAGCTCGCGCGCGCGAGTGCACCCAAGGCGTTTCCGCACATCACGCTCAAGAACAAGAACGCTCTTGAGCAAACGCAGTTCTGTCTTGCTGTGCCGTCATTTCCAGTAGCGCACCCTGATCGGTATGCAGCGTTTCTTCTTAATTCGATTTTGGGCGGCGGCATGAGTTCGCGGCTCTTCCAATCGATTCGCGAAGAGCGCGGCCTCGCTTACTCGATTTATTCGGAGATGAACCCATTCCGTGACACGGGCTCACTGGCCGTGTACGCCGGTTGTGCGGCAGAGAACGCGCGAGAGGTACTGGATCTCACGCTGGCTGAGTTCACCCGATTGAAGGCAGAACTTGTATCCGCGGAGGAGTTGAAGCGCGCCAAGGACCAGATCAAGGGAAACATGGTGCTCGGTCTGGAGAGCTCTTCGTCACGCATGTCCAACCTGGCGCGGCAACAGATGTACCACGGGCGATTTTTCTCAATGGACGAGATCATCGCCGAGGTCAGCCGGGTGGAAGCGGCAGATCTGCAGCGCGTTGCGAGGGAGCTGCTGCAAACGGAGCGAATGGCGCTCACCCTGCTCGGAAATCTGGGAGATATGCAGATTGAGCGCCGGGAACTGTCCTGCTGAGTTGGATGATGCTGCGTAGGTAATGTACTGTGGCTACATTCTCGGCGGTCGCACGTCTATACTTGGAGCGACACAGCGCGACCACGCGCTTTCCGAGGCACTGGACCATGAACTCTGTATGTAAGCGGAACAATTCCAGTTCGAACGAGGCTGGCTTCACCCTTGTCGAATTGCTGATCGTGATGTCCGTCATTTTGATTATTGCCACACTCGCGCTGCCGAAGTTGATGGGCGTTCTGAGGACGGCGAATGAGACGTCTGCGATCAATTCATTACGCACGCTGACCTCGATGGAAGGTCAGTACAATTCCACGTATCCCACGCATGGCTTTGCGTGCTCGCTTGCGGAACTAGGTGGCAAGCCGGGTTCAGGAACGCCTGGGCCTGAGGCGGCGCAGCTCATCAATGAGGATTTGGCGGGCGGAAGTAAGTCGGGATATAGCTTCAAGATCACATGCGGCGACAAGAACACAATCAACAATCAGGACCAATACAACTCCTATGCGATAACGGCTGTTCCGAATTCAGTTGGACGGACTGGTAATCGGGGCTTCTGTACGGACCAGGATGCACAGATTCACTACGATCCGAAGGGTGGCACCAACTGTACCGACTTGCTTCAGTAGGGCTGCATGGCGCTCGTCGCAGAGGCCGCCTCTTGGCGGCCTTCTACATTCTGTGGGTCTCCTTAGCGAGGGGCGCACAGGCGCAGCAGGTCTCAGCGACCGCGTTGGCTAAAGTTGTGGATGCTCATTACAACCACCTTAAGTCGCTTCAGGCGCGGTATAGGGAGCGCTTTCAGGGGATGGGAATGGACCGGAGCGAGAGCGGCCTCCTGACCTTGCGCAAGCCCGGCAAAATGCGATGGGCGTACGACCAGCCCGCTGGCAAGGTGTTCGTCCTGGACGGGCACGACGCCTACTCCTACACGCCCGGCGATGCGCAGGCGCAACGCATTCCGGCGAAGCAGCTGGATGACCTGCGCTCTCCGCTTCGCTTTCTGCTGGGACACACAGAGTTACAAAAGGAGCTTGACGGCCTGACGTTAGCGCGCGATGGCTCAGATTACGTGTTGTCGGGCGTTCCTAAAGGGATGTCACAGCGAGTGCATTCTCTCGCTGTGACAGTGGACGGCTCCGGCCGGATTCAGGCTCTTCGACTGGAGGAGATGGACGGAGCATTGACGACGTTCAGCTTCACTGAGCTTCATGAGGATGTTCCTACGCGTGAGTCTGATTTCATCTTCACGGCACCTCGCGGGGTCGCCGTAGTGACTGGGACACCGCCCGTCTAGACAGTGATGTGACCGGACTCGCCCACAGGGATCGAGCCGCCGCTTGCAGCCGCCAAAGCGTATTTCGCCATGACGACGAGCTTGCTGCTCGATGCCTCCCAGTAGTCGGCTGTGCGTACGTCAACTCGCATGGCGGCGATGTCGGGGTCGTCTTCGCCATCGGGAAACCATGCCTTGTACATCGGGCTCCAAAGCTCCTTGATCTTAGCTCGGTCACCGCTCACTGTCGCCGTTCCCTTGAGCGTGATGTACTTGGAATCTTTAGGTTCAGCGAAGGTCAGCGTCACATGCCGGTCTCCTTCGACCTCGGCGACCTTTTCGGAACTGCCCCGCGTAAGGAACCATAGAGATCCGTCGAATGGCTTGCCCTGGACACCCATCGGGCGGCTGTCCATGGAGCCGTCCTTGGCGACAGTGGTCATCATGCAGATGTGAATGCCTTTGACGAGTTCTTCAATCTTTTTGTGGCCTTCCGCACCGCTGAGTTCGTGGTAGTTCTTCGCGTGCTTGTCGTTCTTTTCGCTCATTGAATCGCTCCTTCATTCCGTTTGGATGCACTCTACTCGCTTGCGGAGAGTCCAGGCACCGTCTTGGCACTTTCGGCGGGCTTCTACGGCGTGTACCGTACGTTCATGCGTTTCTGTTCGATAGCTGCCCTTGCCTGCTTTGCTGTACCGGCCATTGCCCAATCCGCGTTGCACCTCATACCCATGCCACGGGAGGTCGTGACCAAAGCTGATCGCCCTCTGCCGGATGGCGTGACGATCGAGTGCGCGGGCTGTGACCTTGAAGACCAGTTCGCGGCGGACGACTTGAAGAAGACCCTGGGAGAACGCGGCCTCAGCACGTCGCTTCCACGAGGTCTCAGGATTGTTTTTCGCCGAGTTGGCAGTGGAGCGGACTCTCGTTTCACTGACGCGATGCGGGCAGAAGGCTACACGATCTCCAGCAGCGCGGATGCGCTGACACTTTCAGGCGCGTCAGCCTCCGGCGTCTTCTACGCCGCCCAGACGGTGAAGCAGATGCTCGAACGCAGACCTGACGGGACGTGGGTGCTGGATGGGGCAGACATCCGCGACTGGCCAGCCATGAAGTATCGTGGCCTGCATGACGACCTCTCGCGTGGCCCGGTGGATACGCTTGAGTTCCAGAAGAAGATGATTCGCACCCTGGCGGCTTATAAGGCAAACCTCTATTCGCCGTATTTCGAGCACACACAGCAATATGCCGCCAACCCCTTCGTAGCGCCGCCGGACGCTAGCATTTCTCCCGCCGATGCGCGTGAGCTGACAGCGTACGCGGCGAAGTATCACGTCATTGTCGTACCCGAGCAGGAAGCGTTCGGGCACCTCCGTCACACACTCATGTGGGAAAAGTTCGTCGACATCGTGGAGACTCCGCACGGTGCATTGATCTCGCCCGGTCAGCCCGGTTCGCTGGCTTTTATTCACCAGATGTTCAGTGAGCTCGCGACGATGTATCCGGGACCCTTCCTGCATGTCGGCGGAGATGAGACAAGCGACCTTGGCTTAGGACGGACTCGCGCGGACGTAGACAGCCGGGGGCTTGCGCCGGTCTATCTCGACTTTATGCAGCGGATCGTAACGGACCTGCAGCCGCTGCACCGGAAGATTCTCTTTTGGGGCGACGTTGCGCAAGACGCGCCGGCGCAGGTAAAAGCTCTGCCGCAATCCTTCAAAGACAACACCATCGCGATCGCCTGGGGCTATACACCGCGACCTGAAGGTTTCTCAAAAGCGATCAAGCCATTCTCGGATGCGGGGCTCGAGATGTGGGTCGCGCCTTCGATCAATAACTATCGCCAGGTCTATCCGAATCAGCAGTTGGGGCTCGATGACATTCAGGAGTTCACGCGCGACGGGCAGAGCCTCGGAGCGACGGGGCAGCTAAACACCCTTTGGGATGATGATGGAGAGTCGCTCGCGAACTGCAACTGGTATGGGATTCTGTTTGGCGCCACAGCCGCGTGGCAGCATGGTGAAAGCTCCATACCAGCGTTCCAAACGAGTTACGGGCCTGTGTTTCACGGTGACAACAGCGGCCTGCTGAACGAAGCTGAAAACGAACTCACAGCGGCGATGACGCTGCTCACCAACACAAAGGTGATTGGCGCTACGGAAGGCTCCGATGGCTTGTTCTGGGTTGATCCGTGGTCGAAGGACGGACAAGGCTTTGCGGAGAAGATGCGTCCCATCAGCTCCCCTCTGAGACTCCACGCGGAGCGCGCGCTCACTCTGGTTGCGCAGGCACGCGCGGGAAACACGAACCTTCGCGAGACCGAAGCGATGGAAGCGATGGAGTTCGGTGCGCGCCGCATCGATTTCCTCGGGCTCAAGTTTCAGTTGGCGGATGAGATGGCAAGTGGCTATGCGCAGGCTTATACCGAATCATCAATACCGATGCAGACGCTCAAGCACATTCATCCCGGCCCTGCGGCGCTGCTGTCAGACATCAACGGAGTTAATGGTCGTCTGCAGGACCTGATCGATGGCTACGCGCAGCTACGCGACTTGTATGAGAAGCAATGGCTGAGCACCTATCGGCCCGGCGGTCTGCGACCTGTGCTGGAGCGATACGACTTCGCGATAGCGACTTGGCTTACTCGAGTGGATGCCGTGAGAAGCGCACAGCGCCAGTGGTCTTCTTCGCGCTCACTGCCAACGGCCGTCAGCGTCGGCATTGCGCCGCCCGCTGCACCCGTGGTGGTGCCCCAACCAAGCCCTGTGACGCGGTAAGACGAATGACGATCACGGCACGCAGACTTTACACGGATATCGGATCTATTGAGTTCCCCGTTATTACGGTTGGTGAGGACGGGACGATAGCCGACATCAACTCCGACCCGGTGGCATTGGTTCAAGAGCAGGACACGCTGACGGCGGCTTTTGTCGACATCCACACCCATGGCGCGGTCGGCCACGATGTCATGTCTGCATCGGCGGCTGACTTGAGCGCGATGCAGCGATTCATCGCATCAAGGGGAGTGGCGCAGTACCTGCCTACAACAGTAACGGCTCCAATCAGTGCGACCCTTCGTTCGCTCGAAGCTCTGGCAGATGCGATTGAGCGCTCACCGGAAGAGGGCGAGGCGCAACCGATCGGCATACACCTCGAAGGACCGTTTCTTTCGCACGCGAAGCGGGGCGTACATCCAACCGAGGAGCTGCAGCCACCGAGTATCGAGCTGTTCGAGCGCTTTCAGCAGGCCGCGTACGGCCACATTCGCCTCGTGACCATCGCCCCAGAGCCCGCAGCCATTCCTGAAGGTGCGGGCTCGATGATGCCGGACATCTATCGACGCTCGTCGGCATACGAACTCATCGAGCACTGCGCGAAGGCAGGCGTGAGGGTGTCACTGGGACATACCAACGCAAGTGCGAGCGAGACGCTCATCGCCATCAAGAGTGGAGCCACCAGCGCAACACACAGCTTCAATGCGATGCGGGCGCTCAATCACCGGGAGCCGGGAGTTCTCGGAGTCGTCTTCGATGAAGACAATATCTATGCAGAGTTGATCTGTGACGGTGTTCATGTGGCACCCGCCATGGTGCGACTGTGGTGGAAAGCCAAAGGACGAGATCGCGGCATACTCGTGACCGATTCCATGTCCGCCGCAGGAATGCGGGACGGAGAGTACATGCTCGGGCAATTCCCTGTTGTTGTCGCCGATGGCCGGGCTTTGCTTGCGGAAGATCTGGCGCGAGGCAAGGAGACTCTGGCTGGCTCGGTTCTCACGATGGACAGGGCAGTTGCAATGTTTCAGCAGTTCACTGGAGCAGACCTGAGCGATGCCACGAGGCTTGCGTCGCACAACCCTGCAGCTATGCTCGGTCTGCGAGAGCGAACCCGTCTTGCGGTCGGTTCCCCGGCGAACATCAATCGATTCGATGGCGAAGGCAGGCTGATACAAACATACCTGCGAGGCAGGCGCGTCAGGATGTAGCGCCGCCACGTGCGAGCCACATAGCGCCTTCCAACGGCTCGACCGCTTGTTCGGCAATCTGCAGGTCAGGATGGCGTGCGTGCAGATAGGTTCGCATGGCTTCCCGAACCTCTACCAAGTGGCTAATGACGGAGCCAGTGAAGGCTACTCTGCGGGAATCACCAATGGCGCATCCACAGGCTTGCATTTTGATCATCACAAGTTCAACCTGCTCGCCGAGATCGCGGCCTGCCTGCCGCAGCACCTCGCGAGCGACCTCGTCGCCCTCAGCCGCGCACTCCGCAACGGTAAGTGTCAGCGCTGCGAAGTCCGGCCGACGGTTGGCGTTCGCTTTTGCGATCAACTCACCAACGCTACGCAGGTCCCATGCTGAGCAGATGCGATCCAGCAGCAGCGTCTTCTTCCCGCGGTCGTACGCTTTGAAAGCCGCTCTGATGGCGTTCAGGCCAATCCACGAGCCTGCGCCTTCATCGCCCACCACAGGACCCCAGCCGCCAGCGGTAACGTAGGTGCCATCCGAGCAACGCCCAGCTATGTACGATCCAGTACCTGAGATGGCCAGCACACCGGGGCCGCCGCGGAAAGCAGCATCGAGCGCAATGGCCTCATCGCCATGAAGCAGAAACTCACCAGGAACGAGCTTTCGAACTGAGTCGTTGGCCCACTGACGTACGGCCTCGATGGAAACTCCGGCGATGCCCATGCAGGTGCATTTCACACCGTCGAGTCTGACGCCGGCATTCTCCGCAGCAGCCTTGATCACTTCATGGAGACGTTGTGTGGCAACTTCTTCACTGACGTTCATCAGCTTCACCGTGCCTGTGGCAGCTCGACCGAGGACGCGCTCTTCATCGCCGATCCAGCATTCCGTTTTTGTTCCCCCGGCATCGAGCGCCAGAAAATACGGCATCTACTTCGACTCCCATGCGAATGCTTACGGCAATCACGCACTAAGCCCGATACTATAACCTGCAACACGGTCATACGTCGCTTCGCGACCTCCGCAGGAGAACGCCCGCCTTGCTCATTTCAGCCGCGCTGTATGCATCGGCCTCAGCTACTGGAAAGCTGAGTTCCATTGACCTCGTGTTGATCGCGTTTTACCTGCTCGGTATTACGCTGTTCGGACTACGCTTCCGCAAGAGCAGCAAAGGCGCTGGAGCAGACCGCTCGCTGAAGAGCTACTTTCTAGCAAACAACACGACTCCATGGTGGGCGATTGCGCTGTCTATCGTGTCCGCGGAGACGTCAACACTAACGATCATCTCCATTCCTGGAATTGCGTTCGCGGGAAACTTTGGATTTCTTCAAGTCGTTCTGGGTTATCTGCTTGGCCGAGTGATCGTAGCTGCCCTGTTTCTGCCGCGCTACATGAAGGGCGAGATGCTGACGGCATATCAACTGATTGATCGCCGCTTCGGCCCCGTGCTACACAAGGTGACGGCCGGCCTATTCCTGTTAACACGCGCTGCCGCCGAGGGAGTTCGTGTTTTTGCGGTGAGCATTGTTGTCGGTGTAGCGATTGGCACACGCGACGTGCTTTCGATCGCAATCATCTCCGCGCTGACGCTGCTGTACACATTTGAGGGTGGCATGGCTGCGGTCATCTGGACTGATGTCGTGCAAATGGTGATTTACGTCGGCGGCACCATCGTGGCCGTGTTCACGCTGGGCTCGCATGTGCCGGGTGGATGGCAGCACATCGATGCGGTCGCTTCTGCGGCGGGCAAGTTTCACATCTTCAATTTTGCCCTAAATCTGACGACGACTTACACATTCTGGGCCGGCGTGCTTGGCGGCACATTCCTCACCATGGCTTCGCACGGGACAGATCAGTTGATGGTGCAGCGGCTGCTCGCTGCTCGAAACTTGCGTGAGTCGCGGTTGGCACTGCTGAGTTCGGGTGTTGTCATCCTGATTCAGTTCACTCTATTTTTGCTCATTGGTGCGGGGTTGTACGTGTTCTACGGTGCACAGGCAGGTGCGACGTTCCGAACCAACGACTACATCTTTCCGACCTTCATCGTTCGAGAGATGCCTATTGGTGTGGCGGGCCTGCTGATCGCTGCTATTCTGGCGGCCGCCATGTCGAACCTTTCGGCGGCGCTTAATTCGTTGTCTTCGACAACGGTGGTGGACTTCTATATGCGGCTTCGTCCCAAGGCAGATGATCGCGAACGCGGAATCATCTCGAAGTCGTCGACGATTGTCTGGGCGTTGGTGCTCTTCGCGATCGCGGTGTATTCCGTCAGCGTCGGAGGCAAGGGTCACGTTGTTGAAGTCGGTCTTTCCATTGCTTCGGTGGCGTATGGCTGTCTGCTGGGTGTGTTTCTTCTCGGCACGTTGACGAAATACGCAAATCAGATAGGAGCCACAATAGGTATGGTCTGCGGCTTTGCATTGAACATCTGGCTCTGGCAGGGACACTTCCCTTTTCATCTCGGTGCAGTAACAGTGCCGCACATTGCGTGGACCTGGTACGTGCTGATCGGGTCAGCGGCAACATATGTGATTGGCTCTGCCGCCAGCCTGGTCTTTAGGCCTTCGCGGAAGGTCTTTGTAACGGCGGCCGTCGCACTCGCTTTCGTTGCTTGCACGCTGAGCTCGAGCGCGCAGACATCCACCCCTGCTGCGGCTCCGGATTTTTCAGCAGTTTCTAAACTAGTCACGGACGCGATTGCGGCGCACAAGCTACCGGGAGCCGTCGTCGTCATCGGACACGGCGGCGAGGTGGTGTTTAACCAGGCATACGGCAATCGCAAAGTTGAAGGAGAGCCTGGTCTGAACGGCCAGCCGTCGGCAGCAGAGCCGATGACGGAAGACACGATCTTCGACATGGCTTCTCTGACGAAAGACCTTGCAACGGCGACGGCAGTGATGCAGCTCTACGAACAAGGCAAGCTGCAGTTCGATGATCCAGTGCAGAAGCACCTGCCAGAGTTCAACGTTTTAAACGATGCGCAGCGCGCACAGGTGACTCTGCGCATGCTGCTCACGCACACCTCTGGTGAGGCTGCCGACATCAGCCTCAAGGATCCCTGGGGAATCACGTCCTCGGATAAAGCAGAGGGCATCCGGCGCGCATTGACGAACCCGCTGCAGTCCTCGCCCGGCGAAATCTTCCGCTACTCCGATATCAATTTCCTTCTGCTCGGTGCACTGATCGAAAAGCTTACCGATCAACCTGAAGACGTGTATGTTCAGGAGCATGTTTTTGCACCACTTGGGATGAAGGACACGCGGTATTTGCCTGCGTTTAAAGCTTGCGAGCCGCACGCGATGGTGGGAGTTGCGGTGGCGTGGGCGCCTAAGCCGCCAGGAAGGATGCTGTTCACTTGCCCTGCCGGAACGTGGAGTACATCGCTGCTGGAGCGCATCGCGCCTACAGCGCACGATGACGAAGCGAAGGACACAAATCCTGATTACGACCATCTGCTGCGCGGGACAGTGCATGACCCGACGACTCGCCGCATGGGAGGCGTTGCTGGGCACGCAGGGGTCTTCTCCACGGCACATGATGTGAGCTTGTACGCGCAAGGCCTGCTCGACGCGCTCGCTGGGCGACCGACGCAATTTCCGTTGAAGCAGGCCACGCTACAGTTGATGACAGTGCCTGAACAACCCGGGCATAATGTGAGCCAGCTTACTGCTGCGAATGCCGCGCAGGCGGCTGCGATTGCAGCGGGTCTAAAGGGTACCGAGTCCGGCTTGGCGCCAAGCTACCCGGCTGTCAAAGGACAGAATCTTCGCGGCTTCGGATGGGATATCGATACTGCCTTCTCGAAGCCGCGCGGTATAGTCTTTCTGATTGGCAGCTTCGGGCACACGGGGTTTACAGGCACATCGCTGTGGATGGACCCAGGGTCGGACACGTATGTCATTCTGCTCGCGAATGCGATTCATCCGCGCGGCGGCGCGCCGATCTCCAATCTTCGCGGAGAAGTTGCGACGGCGGCTGCCACGGCACTCGGGCTCTATGGCTGTGCAGGAAAGCCATGCGGAGCAGCGATCGATGCCTCCACTTCAATCACTGCTGCCTCTCCAAATGGAACAACTACACAGACTGGGATCGATGTTCTCGAGAACGATCATTTTGCTGAGCTGAAGGCTCTGGAAGCGGAGCATGGAAGCACCCTCAGGGTCGGCTTGCTCACGAATCAATCCGGCTTGGACGCGCATGGCCAGCGCACCATTGATGTGTTTGCGAGAAGTCTCAGAAACGCCGTGCCCGGAGCAACACTGAGCGCGCTCTTTTCGCCTGAGCATGGCGTTACAGGCAAGCAGGACAGCACGAACATCGTTGCCGAAACGGATGCTACTACAGGCCTTCCTGTGATCTCACTCTACGGCCCACACGACAGCGACAAGCGGCCCTCGCACGAGCAGTTGAAGGATCTTGATGCAGTTGTGATTGATCTGCAGGACGCAGGTGTGCATTTCTGGACTTACGAATCTGTGCTCGGGTATTTTCTGGAGGCGGCTTCCAAAGAACAAATCGACTTTCAGCACCGGATTGAGATCGTCGTGCTGGATCGACCCAATCCGATCAATGGCGTTGACCTGCAAGGCCCAATGGTTGATCCGGACAGAACGTCGTACGTGGGTTACATGCCGCTTCCGGTGAGGCATGGCCTCACCTATGGTGAGCTCGCGCGATACATCAACGGCGAGAAGCACCTGAGCGCGTCGTTGAGCGTCGTCGCCATGCATGGCTGGAAGCGCGACGAGTATTTCGACCAGACCGGCCTGCGCTGGACGAATCCAAGTCCCAACCTGCGTTCTCCCGAGGCAAACATTCTGTACCCCGCACTGGGATTGATCGAAACGACCAACATCTCTGTAGGTCGTGGCACGGATGCTCCGTTCTCCTTCTTTGGCGCAGGCGTTCCGCAAGTCGACAAAAAAACCGGTAGGCAAGATCCGGCCTGGTTTCATGCGGACGAGGTGGTTGCATATCTGAGGGCGAGAAAGATAAGCGGAATCAGTTTCGCGGCGACTAAGATGCAGATCGCGGAGGACGCCAACCACTATCCTTTTCACGGTCAAAATATCGATGCTGTTGCGGTAAAGGTAACGGATCGTGCTGCGCTTGACTCTCCTCAACTTGGCATTGAGATTCTTGCCGCTCTGCATCATCTGTATCCCGGCACATTCCATCTCGATAGAGCGATGACGCTCGTCGCTAACCAACAGACGATGGATGCACTGCAACGAGGCGACGATCCGAAAGCAATCGCAGATTCCTTAGCAAAGCCTCTTAGCGCGTTTCGCGCAAAGCGAGCTCAGTATCTGCTCTACCCATGACCCACTACGCCTATTAACATTCGTTTGTCGTTAGCTGCGTTACCCTTAATAACGGCATGGCCGCGTCGAAACATACCTCCGGTAAGACCCCAACAAAACACTCGGCCGCGTCGCGTATCAACGCGAAGAACGATGGCGTTCGCTCTGATCACCGCTTCATCAATCGTGATGAAAGCTGGCTGTTGTTCAATCGCCGCGTGCTGGAGGAAGCGGAAGATGCAAGCAATCCCCTTCTAGAACGGGTCAAGTTTCTTGCCATCACTGCCAGCAATCTTGACGAGTTCATCGAGATTCGTGTCGCGGGCGTGCTGCAGCAGTTCGAGCAGAATTATGATCTGCCGCAGGTGCCCGATGAGGGTGGATGTACCCCTCAGCAACGGATTGACCGGCTGCGTGATGCGCTGCATTCCTTTGCTACCGATCAGGACCGCACGTGGCAGGAGCACATACGGCCGGCTTTGAACCAGAGAAACATTCGCTTTCTGCCTTGGAAAAAGCTACGTGCCGATCAGATTGAGTTTGCTTCGAAGTTCTTCTATGAGCAGGTTGATCCGCTGCTCACTCCGGTAACACTCGACCCTTCGCATCCCTTTCCTCGAGTGCTGAACAAAGCGCTGTCGGTTGCTCTGCTGTTGCGGCACAAACGCAAGCCGCAGGGCGGAGGGCGGCAGACGCGTGCCTTGGGTGTAATTACCATACCGCGCTCTCTGCCTAATATGATTTGCCTGCCGTCCGACGATGGCTACCGCGATTTCCTTCTTCTCGATGACCTCGTGGAAGCTCATGCGGAGCGCATGTTCCGTGGATATGAGGTTGTGAATCGCGCAACGTTTCGCGTCACACGCAACAGCAATCTCTACATGGTGGAAGAAGAAAGCCGTTCCGTTCTGGAAAGTGTTCGTGAAGAGTTGCACAATCGCCGCAAGGGCGATGTCGTTCGACTGGAGATCGAGGCATCCGTCTCTGATGTCATCGCGGAACGTTTGCGCGTCAACTTCGAACTGGAGGAGTGGCAAATATTTCGCACGACCGCCCCAGTGAATCTTTCTCGGCTGATGACGTTGCATAGTGAAATCAAAGACCCGAGCATGAAGTTTGCTGAGTTTCATGGACGCAGGCTCCAGCTTCCGGCGCAGAAGACGATGTTCGATGAGATCCGCGAGCACGATATCCTTTTGCATCATCCTTTCGACAGCTACAACACTGTGGAACAGTTCGTGGAGTCAGCAACGTCAGACCCTCGTGTGGTTTCGATCAAGCAGACCCTCTACCGAACAAGCGCGGATTCGCCGCTTTTTCGCGCGCTCACCGAAGCCGCTCACGAGCAGACGAAGGACGTTACAGTTGTGGTGGAATTGATGGCTCGCTTTGATGAGGCCTCGAACATTCGCTGGGCGAGAGAGCTGGAGGATGCAGGCGTTCAGGTGTTCCACGGCATCATCGGACTGAAGACGCACTGCAAGCTGGCTTTGCTGGTAAGAAAAGACGCCGACAACGTCATTCGTCGTTACGCACATCTGGGAACTGGCAACTACAACCCGATCACGGCGCGCTTCTACACCGATATCAGCCTGTTGACTGCACGTCCGGAAATTACTGAGGCTGTGCAACGTGTATTCGACTATCTGACGGCCGGTTGGCAAGCGGAGGTGGACGTCTACCGGCCGTTGCAGGTCGCACCGCTGACGCTTGCGACAGACATTCTGGACCTGATTAGGCGTGAAGCAGAGCACGCCCGGAAGAAACGCCCTGCGCGCATCATTGCGAAGATGAATGCCCTTCTCGATAACAAAACAATCGAAGCGCTATATGCGTCGTCCCAGGCCGGGGTCGAAATCGATCTGATTATCCGCGGTATGTGTGCTCTCCGGCCGGGTGTTGACGGTCTCAGCGAGCGCATTCGCGTTCGCTCGATTGTGGGGCGCTTCTTGGAACATAGCCGCATCTTCTGGTTTGACAACGGAGGAAGCGAAGAAGTTTTCGCAGGTAGTGCGGACTGGATGTCTCGTAACCTCTACGAGCGCTGTGAAGTGATTTACCCGATAACTGACTCCGCAGCAAAGCGCCGTCTACGTGATGAGATTCTCGAGGCGTATTTACGAGATTCCGTGAAGGCACGCCTCATGCAGCCGGACGGATTCTACACACGAGCACCAAAGTCGGGACCGGGCCTCAGCGCTCAGGATTGGTTAATGCAGCTCTCCCAGGCCGCGCCAGTGCCAACGACTCAAGAAGAGCCAAGCGGGCAACCGCTTTTCAGGCCGCGCACTACGGCAAAGAAAGCACCTAGCATCAAGAAGTCTTAGCGTCATTGCACAACAAGGGTGATCGTGGAGCTGTGAACGATCGAGACCCCGTTGACCGTTGCGCTTGCTGTAACGACTACAGGATAGGATCCGGGTTTTGCAGGAGTGTTCCCAGCCACCGGCGCGTTTGCAGAGCTTGCGCATCCGCTTAGTCCCACGGTAAGGATGAAGACGAAAGAGGCGACCAGTAGTGGAAGTTTTCGGCGTCGCAACGTCGCGAAACAGCAAAACGAGGCGAATGCTAAAGATAGCTTCCACCGCGTGGAGCGTGCTGTCGGCTTATTGCTTGAGAACTGCATGTTCTGGTGCCGACTTTGTGGAGCGCCGGTATATCCAAACAGGATTAAGGTGGAGTTGCCGGAGATTGTAGAGGTTAGATCAATCGGATTTACGCTGAAGGAGTGTTCGGCATTCAGTCCTGTGGGTGCGCTGGCTGTGAGCTCGATTGTTTCGTTGAACCCGTTAAGAGATGTTGCGGTCAGCACAATTCCTGGCGCGACCTGCCCCGCGGTAACTGTCACTGTCGCGACTGGTGGAGTAAAGCTGAAATCTGGCGCGTTAGCGGAGCTGACGTTCAGGACAAAGGCGGCTCTCGAACCGATGAAGGTGGCATCGCCCAGATACGTGGCTTGTACCTTCTCCGTTCCGGCGGAGAGGTTTGTCGTGTCAAGCAGGAAGGTGGCCGCGCCCGACAGAAGCGTCACTGGCGAACCGACGGGCATGCTGTTGACGGTGAATTGCACGTTGCCGGTTGGCGTGGCGGTCGATCCCGCTGATGCTGATGCTACCGAGACAGTGAAGTAAACCGCAGTTCCGGCGCGGACGTTGTTTGCGTTCCCAGCAACGTTGGTGGACGTCGGCAAAGTACCGGTGGTCACAACGATTGGAGTCACCGAAGACCAATGTGTGACCAGTTGAAAAGCGTCAACTGAGCCCAAGCCGGTAGCTAGGTCGTAGCCAGCGTTTGCCGAAAAGCCAATAGTGCCGCTTGAACAGTCTGTCGTGCCCACGGTGCACGGACTGGCATTGCTGCCGGAAGTGATGTCGTGGAACGCCAATGGGCCGTAGGTGCTGTTCGCTAGTGGATACAGGACGGAGTTCGCGTTACCGAGACGATCTCCTGTTTGTTGCACTACAAGAGCGAGCAGACCCGCGAAGGAGGGTGGTCCCACCGATGTGCCGCCGACGTATTCCACTGCGCCGGAGGAGTCGAGAAAGCCATTCGAGCAATGACCTTCTGTGCAGATGAGATAAGGATCGTGGTTGGGCGAGGCGTTCAACGAGACATCAGGCACGTCACGCGCAAAGTCGTTTGGCACACCTTCCCCGACCTGCCATGCGGGCTTTGCGAAGTAGGCGCTTCGTCCTCCACCCGCGGCGTCGATTCCGCCGAGTGCATCGTCGTTCCATACGACCTCGGGAATGTAGGACAACGCCGACCCACCGCCGCTTACATTCGCAGGACCGAAATAGGTTCCAGCTGATTCATTGAAGCTCGTTCCACCAACCCCGGTAACTTGAGGCGAGGAGGCCGGAAAATCCACAGCAAAACCATGTGACGCGCTGACGACGTTCGGATCGCAGTCGGTGGCTCCAGCGTCACCAGCAGGCGCGACCACTGTCATCCCCTGGGCGCTGGCTTGCTGCAACAACTGACTGTAATATGCCAAGGACGCGGCTCCGAGATCAGCTTCGCAGTCGCCATAGCTGAGCGAGATGATCGGCGCCAGGTTCTTGTCAATCGCCTCGGTGAGCGAACCATCCACGACGCTGGTCGAGTTGACGTAGAGGATGGTAGCTCCGGGCGCTGAGCCTCCCGCCCACTCGATGTCAAGTTCTGATTCGAGGAGATCAGCTGTTGATGGAAAACCCGGATCGCTGCCATAAAGAATTACCGTTGGAGCAGTGGCGCTCAAAGCAGAAGCCGCCCGGAAGGCCGCGATGTCGGATAGGTTGATGTCGGACTGGCCTACGACAGCAACCGTGACGCCAGAACCGGTTGTTCCACTAGAGAGCAGCGCATTCTCGTCATAGATGGTGTGAAAGTCGTTCGGAGAAAGGTAATGCGTTCCATTGCTGATTGTGTATTGCGGCCCGACGACAAGGTTCTTCGCTGCCGAATGTAGTAATGCCGTGCCTATAACGTGACGTGGCTTAGGCGAGAAGTCATCAAGACCGGTAATGGCCATGGTCAATGCTGCCAATTCTGGTGGCAACCTGGCTGGTGTCACATTCGCGAAATGACTCTCATCATGCAGCGTGACGCGGTGCAATTCGGTGGCAAACGCACTCTCCGCCTGGCCGGCTGTGCCTGAGAAGCGGACGAAGGAACCGCCCTGGCCGTCTTCTATGTTCCGGAAGCCTTGAGCCTGCAGCCATCGAGAAACTTTCGCTACATCTGCTCTAGCGAGGCCGAAACGTCTCTGGAATTCCTCTGGCGTCAACCATTGGTGGAAGCGGGGTGAAGTTGCATTCTGCTGATCGAGCAAAAGCTGGTCGAGATCCTGCTGCTGTTTTCGCGTTCTTGAAAATCGCAGCGACAGGTTGTTGAGGGAGGTTTGTGCAGGAACTCGACCGTAATCCATTGCGTGCAACGCCCGCGGTGAAATGCTACCTTCGATCTCAGAAGCTGACGGTTGCTGAATCTCGCGGGTGAGCCTCGGAGCCTGTCCACGCATTGCAAGTCCAGCCGCAAGAACTACGCAAATGGATTGCAGTCGAACGACAGAAAAGAGGCCCATACGATCCTTCTAACACTATTTTCGGCCTGAACTACTTGCCAACGTAATCGGTGGTCAAACGAATCTACTGCACGGTCACCTGAAACTGTTGTGTATGTGTTGTGCTCGTCTTGCCATCCGAAGCGGTTGCAGTCACGGTGAGGTACTGCGTGCCGCTTGGTGTGCCGCTGGTGAGCTGCTGCCCGTTTGCGCCATTGATGATGTTCGTGCAACCAACACTGCCAAGTAACCCGATCGTGACCAGGCAGGCCAGCAGCAGAGGACGCCGCCCTCGAGAGCTTGGCAGGCAGAGAGCAAGAAACAATCCAGCGAAGGCGACGCCACCAGCTGCCTTGCCGAAGTTGATCTTCTGATTGTCCGCATGCTGCGCGGTCGTGATAACGGTCAGAACGGATGTTCCAGAGTTCGTAAGCGTCGATGGATTGAAGCTGCAGGTAATCCCGGTTCCCGCGGGCGGCACGCAGGCGAGGGTTACTTGTCCTGTAAATCCGGCGTAAGCCGTCACGGTCGCAGTCGTTGCAGCACTCGAGCCTGCAGTTAGCGAGATGCTCGCCGGTGAGAACGTCAAGTCTGCATCTGTGATGGAAATAGTCAACGCCACAGATGTCGAAGTGGAATAGCTGCTGTTTCCGGAATACACGGCTGTGATGACATGCGTTCCACGTTTCAAGCCGGTGGTACTGATTTGGGCGTAGCCCGCTCCGGGCCCGTTCGAACTGACGCCGATTGTGCCGAGCGTTGTGCTTTGGCTGTTGTACAGATCCTGGAAGGTCACGCTGCCAGAAAGCGCAGAACCACTGGTGCCGGCTGTCGCCTGAGCGATGGTCGCAGTCAACACAATATTCGCTCCGACAAGAGCGGAGGATGTGCTGCTCGTCAGTGTTGTTACACTACCGGTTCCAGTCGTAGTTGAGGTTGAGTTGAAGCTGAGTGTCGGTGACGTGCTTGCTGCCCAGTTTCCATCGCCGGAGTACATTGCGTACACCGTTGTGGCCGCGCTACCGAGCGTCGCTGTATATGTGGCCTGGCCATTAGTGATGGTGGGAGAGCCCACGGCTGTGCCATTTACGTAGAACGCCACGGCACCAGTAAACGGGAATGCCGTCGCCGAGCCATTGGTGTTCTTTACTGTGGCCGTGTAGGTTACGGATTGCCCGGCAGTTGGGCTCGACGGGGTCGCTGCAATGGTAGTGGTGGTTGTACCGCTGACAACCTCAACAGAAGCGTACTGCGATCCGCTGGTACTGGATGCGAAGTGCGTGTCACCACTGTAGTTGGCTTCAATGGGGCTATACGCGCCCCGAGCGCCCAACGTAGCCGTGCAAGTGGCAATGCCGTTTGCAAGCGTCCCCGTGCAGAGCGTGGTCGTGCCGATAACAAAGCTGACGGAGCCGCCGATTGCATTCGCAGAAGTCTGGTTCGGGCTAACTGTGGCGGTCAACGTCACCTGGCCACCCACCGGCACACTATTTGGCGTGGCGTTTACGACCGTCGTCGTTGGAATGGTTCCACTGGTGACCGTGGTTGTGGATGAGTTGCTGTTGTAGTTGTTGTCGCCACCGTAGCTTGCGGAGAAATTGTTGCCGGAGGCAGAGTACGCGTAGGCATTCGTCGTAAGCGTTGCCACACCACCGGAGACAGTGCCGGCACCGAAGATGGCACCGTTGTTCAGAAAATTCACATTGCCAGTCGGTGAGGCAGCATTGTTGCCGGCAGCGGCAATCGCCGCCTGGAATGCGACTGTGTCGCCGCTGTTCGGTGAAGTTGGCGAATAGGTAAGCGTCACGGCGGGCGTCGCCTTAAGGAAGTTTGCTGTAACGCGCTGGGTGGGACATGTGAAACTTGGATCGGTGCCATCGCAGCTGATGAGGAAGACATCGCTACCGGCCTGCACGCCCGGAACGAGCACCTGAGCAACCGCCGTTCCTCCTGAGCCACTTAGCGTACCGGTGTAGGTGTTGGTGTCAGACGTTCCGGAAGGAATGACGTTCACCTTGCCCGTCGGCGTGCCTACGCCTGAAGCCGACTTCACCGTCACGGCCAGCGTGGCATCGCTGCCGATAGGGACGGCAGCAGCCTCGGTGGCGCTCAAGGTTGCGCTCTCAGGCTCAATCGTGAAGTTGTCGGTGACTGTGCTTGTCTTGGCTGCGTAGGTAGCGTCCCCGCTGTAACTGGCGGTGACGGTGTACGCTCCGCCCGGCAGCACATTGGTGGTGTACGTGGCGGTACCGTTGTTCAAAGTCGCAGGTCCAAGAGCGCCGTATGGCTTCACATTGAAGGTGACTGTGCCGGATGGAACGGCCCCATTCCCCTGGCCGGAGATGTCTTTTACCACTGTGGTGAAGGTGATATTCGAGCCGTGCGTTTGTGAATAGTTGTCGAGCGAGATCGATACGTCTGTCGCTAGCGAGCCGCGTGGATAGAATTTTGCCAGCTTGTCGAGGTCGACTAATCCGAGGCCGGTATTTTCTTCCCAGGTGCCTGCGGCTGCATGATCCGGTTGCGTATACAAGCCGGGCATCGGGCCGAGATTGTAGAGGGTCGTGTTGATGTTGCCGAGCCGTGCAGGAGAGCCATCTGCGTTCGCCGGCATTGTTGCGAGGATCGAACTGATCGTCTTCACAAACGCCGCAAGGTCCGTTGCGGTGAGATCCGGCTCATGACGAAAGTCGTCCGCGGACAGCCCGGGTGCGTGCTGCCAAGAGGGCCGAAGTTCCGTCAAAGAAGCACTTACTGGAGAAGCCAAACCCGGTTTGAGTGCCACCGAGGTAACTTCACTCAGGGATGCCGGGAACGATGAGGAGCCGGCTACACCACAACCGCTGGACGCCAGCACCGTGATGCCTTGAGCACTTGCTTGCTGCAAGGCAAGTTGCGTAGCTGCTTGCGTCGCGGCGTCCGAGTCACCTGCGCACGTTGTGCTGGTCATGGAAACGACGCGGCTGCTGTTGGCAGCGACGATAGAGGTCAGCTCGCTCAGCGGATCGATCGCGAGGATTGTTCCTGCCGAAGTGCCAAAGGCCACTGCATGGGAGCTTGGTAGGGTGCTGAGTCCGCCGAGCGCAAGGACGTCCGTCGCAACGCTGGAAGAGATTGCTGGGGCGGCGGTATTGGCAATGTATTGCGTACCCGCGATCGCGACGCTGTGCAAGCCCGTCGAAATCGCTGTTTCTACCTGTGACGCGGTTCCTACGACTGTGACACTTAGGCCGGAAGAAGAGCCAGAGCTGACGGTG
Organism: Verrucomicrobia bacterium Tous-C9LFEB; assembly: GCA_903970445.1. Classification (GTDB taxonomy): domain Bacteria; phylum Acidobacteriota; class Terriglobia; order Terriglobales; family Acidobacteriaceae; genus Granulicella. Next base: position 52,854 of record CAJCIP010000082.1, read on the forward strand.
AGACCATTGGCGGCAGCCCAGGTGTTGATTCGCGCTATCTGCTCGCTCGTAGCACCAAACTGCTGGCCAAATTGCTCGGGCGTCAGCCAAACGTGATACGCGGGATTTCCTGTAGTTTGAACAGCCGAAAGGTAGGCTTTCAAGGCCGTCAGCCGGTCGGCAGTGGGCTGAACATAAACCGTGAATTGCACCGGCGCGGTACCGGGGATCGCGCCTTGATCGACCGACCCCGCGGGCAGCACAGGAACCTGAACGTGTAACGTGGCGCGTTGGGCGATCGATCCCATGACGAGACAAGACAGGCCCAGGAAAATCGCGGCGCAACGGCGTACGCAGAATCGCAAGGAATCGGTGTGCATAAAGTTAGAAGGATTGTTTCTCACCCGCGCTGAAAATAGCAAGAACCAGGGTGATTCGTGTTCCGTACCAAGCGTGCCCTAAGCGGTCCCCCAGGCATTTTGTAAAAGCTCTGCGGTAACATCACCGAATGCCTCCCCTCGATGCAGACGAGCGAAGCCGCTTTTACAGCAGCTCGGGCTTATCCTGGCCCGCTGATCTTTATCTTGGCTATTTGGCGTGCTGGATTGTCCTCGTCGACCTTCACTATTATCGGATGCGAAGTGCTTGGATATACGGGTCGTGGCTGATTAACTACCGCGGAGGGTTTGTTCGCCGCGGACTTTCAGGTGAGATATTCCTAGATCTCAAACGCTTACTGCATGTTCCACTTCTCGCGGAGGTTCTTGTCTTCCAGCTTTCCTGCTTCGCGCTGATACTCTTAGTTGTCCGGCAACTCCTACGTAGCCGATCCCATCCAGTTTGGGTTTGGGCACTAGTTGTATCACCGGCAACCTTCGCGTTTCCCATATTCGATTCTTCAGTCGCGTTCCGCCAGGAGATTCTCCTTTTTGCCCTGCTCGCCGTTTTAGTTTTGATCTTCAGGAAGCATAGCTCCGCTCGAACCGACATAGTTCAGCTTTCCGACGGAACCCTCTCGCTTTGCTTAGCCACCGCTTGCCCCGCAATTATTCTTTGTCATGAAGGCCTCGTCTGCTACTTTCCTTACGTTGCCGTTGCTATGTTCCTGGGATTCAAAGGAATCAAGCGGACAGCTAAGGTACTCGCAATTCCGACCGTGCTTGTGTGTGTAGCTCTTTACCAAACAATGACGCATACCGGAAACGCGATTGTCGCTAGCCGTGTCTGCCAGGCTCTCCGCGATCCAGCAGCGGATGCGATGAACAATGGAATTTGCAGTGGATCAATTTATTTTCTGCAGCAATCAAGAAACATTTACAGGCAGCAGGTGATCAGTCTCGTTCACGACCGCGACGCCCTTCTCCTGTACAGCATCGCAACCATATTATGCTTCCTTCCAATCCTCCTCGGATTGTTTGACGTAGGGCGTCGTGGGTGCCAACCCTGGAAGCTTTCAGCGTTTGCGAGCGCAACGCTACTATCGATGGCGGCATCCTCAATCCTCTTCATCAATGCTCTCGATTGGGGACGTTGGATCTACACACACGTCCTCTGCGTCAGCCTGCTGCTTTTTTGGCTTCATGCTGACCTGCCTCTTCGGCGGGATGCGGCTGGTCTGCAACACCACGAAGGGCTGAATACTTGGGTAATGCGCTCGGCGCTTTTTCTCTACGCAACCTGCTGGAACTTGCCCTTCTTCCCAGCAAAACACTTTATGGGATACGCCGGCGTTGCGTCGCGCTTCTTAGGATCGTGACATACACACGCATAGGAGGCTGCGGAACGCTAAGTGACAAGCTCGCATCGTGTCGACGTTCGAGAAGATCCGTGGCTAGTCGTCAGTCCAAGGCTGTGCGCTGAACGGACACCTCTGGCCAGGCTAGCTGATAAACTTAGCTTGCGGAGCAGAGCGCATGCGCTCGTGCCGAAGGGACTTCGATGGCACACATAAGCAATGGAAATGGAAACGGTTCTGCTATAAATCTGCGTCTGAAGACCGGACTCGCCGAGATGCTTAAAGGTGGCGTCATCATGGACGTCATGAGTGTTGAGCAGGCACGGATTGCGGAAGAAGCTGGCGCAGTTTCCGTGATGGCGTTGGAGCGAGTGCCTGCCATGATCCGTGCTGAAGGCGGCGTCGCGCGCATGGCGAATCCCAAGCTGATCAAGGAGATCATCAGTGCGGTGTCATTGCCAGTTATGGCGAAGGCCCGTATCGGACACTTTGCCGAGGCGCAGGTGCTTCAGGAACTCGGCGTGGATTTTATCGACGAGTCCGAAGTGCTGACTCCGGCGGACGAAGCCCACCACATCGACAAGCATGCTTTCAAGACTCCTTTCGTTTGTGGCGCGAGAAATCTGGGTGAAGCGCTTCGTCGCATCTCGGAAGGCGCGGCGTTGATTCGCACCAAAGGCGAACCGGGCACCGGAGATGTTGTGCACGCGGTGCAGCACATGCGGCAGATCACTAAGGAGATCAAGCAGCTCACGGTGCTTGGCGAGGAAGAGCTGTATGCGGCAGCCAAGAACCTGCAGGCCCCTTATGAGTTGGTGCGCATGGTGGCGAGAGCAGGCAAGTTGCCGGTGCCAAACTTCTCAGCCGGCGGAATCGCTACCCCTGCCGATGCTTCGCTGCTGATGCAGCTTGGCGCCGAGACGGTCTTTGTTGGCTCAGGCATTTTCATGAAGGATGGCGCGATTCCGCTGAACCTCAACAACGATACCGAGCGCGCGGAAGCTGTTTCTCGGGCACGCGCGATCGTCATTGCGGCGACTCACTACAACGATCCGAAGATAGTGGCCGAAGCAAGTGAGGCTGTGACGGGAACAATGAAGGGTCTGGCTGCCGCTGCGCTGGAAGACTCGCAACGCATGCAGACCCGCGGATGGTAGATCACTTCGGTCGCGCGCAAACACATTTCGTCGGCCTGACAAGATGAAGATCGCGCCCTCCATCGGCGTGCTCGCGTTACAGGGCGCTTTCGATGTCCATGCAAAACGGCTTGCGGAGCTTGGTGCGGAAACATGTCTCGTTCGAAAGCCTGCAGACCTCGATGGTCTGGACGGCCTCGTTATTCCTGGCGGGGAGTCGAGCGCCTTTTTGTGGCATCTGGAACGCGCCAATTTCTACGAGGCCCTCGAAGCGTTCGTGACCACGAAGCCGGTTTTCGGAACCTGTGCCGGTTGCATTCTCCTTGCGAAAGAAGTGTCGAATCCACCGCAACGTTCGTTCGGGGTCTTCGACATCTCGGTAGAGCGAAACGCATATGGCCGCCAGAACGACTCGGTCATTCTCCACGCAGAGACAAGTCTCGCCGGCGGAGACATGGAAATGGTGTTCATTCGCGCTCCGCGGGTCACGCGGACTGGTGACGGCGTCGAGGTGCTGGCGAAACGAAATGGCGATCCCGTTCTCCTTCGGCAAGGCCGACTTCTAGCCGCAACCTTCCATCCAGAGCTCAGTGAAGACCGCCGCGTTCACGATTTGTTCCTGAAGATCGTGCAGCAAACGGCGGTCGACTAGTTCCCTGTTTCGCGCACTCACTACAATAAGGGTGTGCAGGTGCAACAAAGCAGCGCTGGCGTGTCGTACTTTTGGCATCTGCCTGCCAATGCTTCTGCTCACGGTTTGGCGCTCGACAATCATCTGAAATTGAATCTTTGGATTGCGTTCAGCCTTCTCGCACTTTTGCATGTCCTGCTTATGGTCGGCCTAATTGCTCGTCGTCGAGCAATTAGGCCTGTGCACAAGCTCACGCTCGAATACATTCCGCTCATCGCCTTCACAGCTTTGTTCGGCACGCTTGCCTTCCAAGCGCAGCGGCTGTGGGCGCTTGAGCGCTATACAGGCGCAGACCCGGGTGCCATGCAAGTCGAGGTCACGGGAATGCAATTCGCGTGGTACTTTCGCTATCCGGGCGCGGACGGCACGTTCGGCAACACGTCACTGTCCCTCATCGCGCCGGGCGAAGGCAATCCGGTTGGTCTTGATCCGAAGGACAGCTATGGTCGCGACGACATCGTAAGCAGCCAGCTCGTTCTTCCCGCGGACCATGAGGTGGATCTTGCTTTGCGTGCCGTTGATGTTATTCATGGCTTCGCGATACCTGAGCTGCGGCTGAAACAAAACGCCGTGCCCGGTCAAGCAGTACACGTACACTTCACGCCCACTGCGCCGGGAACATACGCCATTCTCTGCACACAGGTTTGCGGGTCGGGCCACTATCGCATGCAGGCTACGCTGCGGGTCCTCTCTCAGGCGGAGTTTGACGCGTGGCTTTCCGCCGAAGAACGCAAAGCGCACGACGCTGCGGTGGGTGCGGGTCGATGAAGATGCAGCCGACGCGAGCAAAGCCCGAGCACTCCCGGATCACGCATCACCGCACGGTAGGCTTCGGATACCTCGCGATCTCGCTGAGCGCGGTTGCTGCCGGAACGGTGCTTTCGCTCGCGATGCGTTTGCACTTAGCGTGGCCGGGATGGTCGCTTCCTCTTCATGGCCCCATCCTTCCGGAAGAGTACCTGGCACTCGTTACGATGCACGGCACGCTGATGCTCTTCTTTGTGCTCACGGTCGCGCCGCAAAACGGCTTCGGCAATTTGATTTTGCCGGCTCAGATCGGCGCCTCTCGCATGGCGTTTCCGCGATTGAATCTTCTCTCGATGGCGGTAACTGCGGTCGCTCTTTTTGTTTTGTTCAGTGCATTCATCGTACCCGGCGGCGCACCCATTTCCGGGTGGACAGCGTATCCTCCGCTTTCCACCTCGTCCCTTGCCGGACCCGGCCAAGGATGGGGTATGGATGCGTGGCTCGCCAGCATCGCCCTGTTCAGCATCGGTAGCACTCTCGCAGCCGTGAACACACTTACAACCATCGTCAAGCTACGCTGCGATGGAATGACATGGGAACGACTTCCTCTGACTGTCTGGAGTTGGTTCACGGCTGCGCTCCTGAGCGTGATTGCTTTCAGTGTGCTTTTGGCAGCGCTGCTTCTATTGTTCTGCGACCGGCATCTAGGGACCGCATTTTTCCTGCCGCATACGGAATGGATGAATGGTGTGCTGCGCCAACATGGCGGCGACGGCTCTCCGCTCCTGTGGCTGCACCTGTTCTGGTTTTTCGGCCACCCCGAGGTCTACATTGCCATCCTGCCGGGCATGGGCCTGACTTCGATGGTCATCGCGAACTTTGCGCGTCGCCGAGTGTTCGCGTACAGGTTGATGATCGCAACAACGCTGCTCATCGGCTTATTGGGCATTGTTGTTTGGGGACATCACATGTTTGTCGCCGGGCTCAATCCATTCGCCGGATCGGCGTTCGCGCTTTCCTCCATGGCCATTGCCATTCCTGCGACTGCCGAGGTACTCAGTTGGCTGGCAATGGTCTGGCGGTCGCGTCCGCAGCTTACAACGGCGATGGTGTTTGCTTTGGGATTCGTTTCCCTGTTTGTCGCTGGCGGGCTGACCGGACCGATTCTCGCGCAGCCGGTACTCGATGAATACCTGCACAACACGTTCTTCGTCGTCGGGCATTTCCATCTCATTATGGCGATGGCCGGGGTCTTCGGACTGTTCTGCGCGACGTACTATTGGTTTCCGTTGATGTTTGGCCGCGCGCTTTCGGAGCGCATTGGCAAGGTTCATTTCTGGGGAACGATCGTTTTCGCGTACAGCACCTTTTTGCCGATGCACTTCACCGGGTTAGCTGGTGAACCAAGACACTACGCACAGCTCACAGGAATTCCGGGACCCACAGGCACCTTGCTCGCAGCGACGATGCCGCTACAGCGGCACATCACAGTCTCTGCGCTTTGCCTTGGTTTGGCTCAGCTTCCGTTTCTGCTGAACCTTCTGCTATCGGTACTCAGGCCGGTGCGGACTACGAAGAACCTTTGGAACGCCACCACGATGGAGTGGGCGCCAAAGACGGATAAACTCCCCGCGGCGTACCGTGGACCTTGCCATTACTCACAAGACGGCAACGAATTTGCGCCACAGTGGGAAGAACCATCATCCACAGCCGACGGCGGCGCGTGAAAAGCCATTCCAGCGTACTCTGATGATGTAAGCCACTGACGATCCATGCCGTCAACTATTACACCGCCTGACATCGACCGACCCCGCCGCCCTGATTTCATTGAGGGTGACAACGGCTCAGGCCGCAAGCCGCCCACCGACAAACGCACCGGCGGCAACGGTGACAACGATGGCGACGGCTGGAGCAATCGCCCACAAGGGAAACGCGGACCCCGCGAACGCCTGTTACGTGCCCGCACAGGCTTATTCTTTGCGCTGTTCGGCGATCTGATGTTCTTCATCGCTCTCGTCAGCGTCTTCTTCGTGACGAAGGCTTCGGGCCACTTCGATGCCTACAACCGCTACATCAATGAGTGGCTTCCGACGGCCATTCCGTCAATCCTTTGGCTAAATACGGCCGTCCTTCTTCTTAGCTCTGTAAGTGCGGAAGTTGCCCGCCGCGCCATGTTTCACGAAATCGATGTAATGGACGAGTGGTTCGGCTTTGGCCGACCTACGTCAAAGCGTGCCGGCATTTGGCTCTGGGTCACGCTGCTGCTCGGAGCAATGTTCCTCGCTGGACAATGGGTGGCGTGGGGTCAGCTTTCCACCCACCACGCGTTTCTTCGTGCAAATCCAAGCAGCCATTTCTTCTACATCATCACGATCTCGCATGCCGTTCACTTGTTCCTTGGGATTGCTGCTCTCATTGCGGCGCTGGTTACCTTGAAGCACTCCAGAGTGATGGCTACGCGACAGGTGCTGGTAGATGGAACGGTTTGGTACTGGCACGCCATGGGTGTGCTCTGGATCTTCCTCTTCGCTTTGCTGGAATACGGCCAATGAACTGCATACGTGCTCTGCGCGGGATCGCACTCATTGCGATCCTGGCAATCGCTAGTACAACGCGGTCTTACGCGCAGGGCTGCGCGCAATGTCTCGACAGCACACGTGCGACCCCACCGGCTGTGCAGGCTGCGTACAGACACGCGATCTATTTGCTTGGCGGTGCGGGCGTTGCGGTCTTCGTCGCCGGCGCATTGCTGCTGTGGAGCGATCCATAAATGATCGCTTCTATGGCTTGAACACAATCTTCATCGAGTCTGGTTGGGGATTCGAGGCGAGGTGGATGGCATCAGCAGCATCGTCCAATGAGAACCTATGCGATATAAGCTGCGTTAGATCGAGCTTGGCTGAACGGTAACCCTCAAACACAAGGTCGATGCCCTCCTGCTGGATCGCTACGGAAGCGGAGTAAGAACCCATGAGCGTCTTCTCATCCATGCACACCGCAGCGGGATCGAATGGAGCGGTGCCGTGTTGGGTGCTTGCGAAGAGCATCACGCGGCCACCGGGCCGGATGGCATCCATGGCTTGCTGGATCAGTTTGTCAGATCCCACAGCGACGAGCGCAACATCCGCTCCGCGTCCGTCCGTGGCGTCCTTCATCGCGCCAACGACATCGCCGCGCGCGTCAAGCGGATGGTCGAGACCAAACTTCGCCGCAATCTGATGCCGCTCCGGATACATGTCAGAGGTGTACACGGCAGCACCCATTTGTTTCGCAAGTGCAGCGAGAAGAATGCCAATGCTTCCCTGCCCTATTACCAAGACAGTGTCGTCTGACTGTAGATTTAACAGCTTGATGGCCTTGAAGCACGTGTTCACTGGTTCGATGAACGCGGCCTGCTCGAACGGAATGTCTTCTGGGATTTTTATCAGGCCAGCGGGTGTCAGGCCATCACCGACAATCCAATCCATTACTCGGATGTACTGTGCGAATCCTCCGCCCGCCGCCGCTCCCACGCCCGCAGTTGTGCCCACCAGCTTGTATCGCTCGCATTGCGCAAAGGTCTGCTTGCGGCAATAGAAGCACTGTCCGCATGGGATGTGATGAAAGGCCATGACACGATCGCCCAAGGCGAAGCCTCGAACATTCTCGCCGACGGCTGCGATTGTGCCCGCCATCTCATGACCAAAAATCCGTGGCGCGGAGTGTGAACCAGTGTGGATCTTCTTGAGATCAGTGCCGCAGACGCCGCACGCGTCAATGCGGACAAGTACCTCACCTGCGCCGATGTCTGGAATGGGAACGTCTTCCGTGCGCACGTCATCAACTCCGCGGTAGACGGCGGCTTTCATAGTCTTTGGATTTGCAAAGCTCATCATCCCCATTTTAACTTTTCTGCAACATCAGCAAAAGCTCACGACCAGTGCTACTGCGGGTCGATGAGGGGAAGAAGTGCTTCAGTCAACGATCTGAGAGCAGTAGTACTGTTGCGGCCGAGTTGGAGCGCTGCGCCCCAGGTACGCGGGCGAATGGCTGTGTACGCCGCGAACTTCAATGTCTGAAACTGGCCTTTTGCGCCAGCAAAACGGGCAAGCGACGCCAACTCGAAATCATACGCATCCGAGATGCCTTTGATCGCCTGAAATGGGAGTCCCCGTGCACACGCAAATCTTGCGACGGTCGCAGCCTCCATGTCAACCATGGAAGCTCTGTAGCTCTCATGCAAGCGAAACTTCTCGCGCGTGGAAGCGATTTGATCTGTACTGACCAGCACTGCTGTTTCGCCCTCGCCCGCAGTATTGAAGCGCTCGCCTGACATTTCATCAATCACTACGCCTGCACGAAGAAGCGTTCCGGCCTTCACGGATGCCTTGCAAGATCCGGCAAGGCCGACAGAGATCAGCGCATGTACCTGCCCGGTTTGAAGCGCCGCTTCCACAGCCAGTGTGACGCGAGCTGCCCCCATACCACCTGCGACGATTACTGCATCAGCGACCCTATGAAGAAAGATCCCCCGTGCTTGCAGCGTCTTGTCGGGCTTTGTTCCGCGCACCAGGGCAGCAATCTCGCGCGGTAGCGCTGCCACGATCGCGATGCTCATGCGGCCTTTGGTGTCGCTGGGGCGTAGCCGTTCGCGATGAACCAGCAACATGCCTCTCGCAGCGCGTCGTCAGTTCCGAGAACCTGAAACCCAAGCTCGCGCTCCGCCTTTGCGGAACTAGCAAACATCATCTTCGTCCCCATGCGAACGGCTTCGACTGTTGCTCGTGGTTCCTTGCCACGCAGCTTGCCGGTGATTGTCTGGTCGAAGTAGGCGAACGCCATGGCCACCGCGTGCGGTACCTTCGCCTTCGGCGACGGCAATCCGGTGATCACAGCAAGCCTGTCCAGGATCTGCTTAAGAGTCAGATTTTCTCCGCCAAGAATGTACCGCTCGCCAGGAGATCCGGCTTCCAGCGCTACTAAATGCATGCGCGCTACCTCGCGCACATCCACTAGGTTGAGACCAGTCTCGACATACGCGGGAAAGTTCTTCTTCAGGAAATCAACGATGATCCGGCCCGTGGGCGTGGGCTTTGTGTCGAACGCTCCGATCGGAGTTGTCGGGTTCAGAATGACGACATGCTGGGCTGAGCGCGCCGCCTCGATTGCGACCTGCTCGGCCTGCCATTTGGACCGCTTGTAATGGCCTATCATGTCGCTTTCGCTAACAGGCGTATCCTCGTTCACGATTGTGCCGTCACGCTTGAATCCCATGGTGGCAACGGAACTCGTATATACGACACGAGAGACATTGGCTTCGCGCGCAAGCCGCAGTAGCTCGCGAGTGCCCTCTACATTCGCCTTGTACATTTCCGCTGGATCAGGAACCCACAGACGGTAGTCAGCCGCGACATGGATAACGGCATCACACCCCTGCAACGCAGAAGCGAAAGCCTGTGGATTGCGCAGATCGCCGTCCACCACATCGGCTGAGATGGGCAGATGCTTCCGGTTAGAAGTGCTTCGGCTAAGCAGCCGGAGCTTCGCGCCTTGCTCTGCAGCGAGTCCTGCAACATGCGAACCCACAAAACCCGTCGCGCCGGTAATGAAGAGCCGCATTCTTGGCGCTTAGTCCAGCTTTTCCGGCGCGATTTGGATGTTAGTTTCGCCGGCGGCTTTCTTTTCCCAGTACTTCTTCACCCAGGCCTCAAAGCTCTTTCCAGCTGCCGTGTCACGGCCGGAGAACTTGAGCGCAGCGATGTCGCTGTAAGGAATATTCAGGCGAACAAGTGCGGTATTCGCCGGAGAGCTCTTTGGAGGGGTCGGCATCAAACGCACCACGGAGTCGTCGAGGGTTCTCCCGCTGCGGCGATCGTAAAGATAGCCTTCAACGGTCGTCCCGTCCTTCCGCGTGATCGTTACGTCGCCGCGGTAGTCAAAAGCCTTCTCCAAGGCTTCGCGAATCTCGGCCTCCGTTGCGAGCGCTGGTATCCAGCCCTCAAGGTTTTCCCGTTCCCGTCCCGCGGCAACCTCAAGCTCATCCGGCGTGGCATGTTGCAGTTGCTCGATCTTCAGATGTTCCTGTTGGGTGGTCGCCATGGCTCTAGCTCCTCACCGTGCTGCCGACACGCTGGTTCACCGATGTTGTCACAACTACCGGCGTCGAAGGCCCAGCGTTGATCTGCACGAGTGGTCCATGCGATGGTGACTCCCATTTGTTGAGCAGGTCCTGCGCACCAGCATCTTCATATTTGCTGAAGAATATCGCCTTCGCGGTTTGCAGCAGACCTTTCAATGAGCCGAACGTGTAATTCACTCCGCTGGCTTCATAGCCGGAATGAACCATGCAGTTCGCGCAGCGCGGATTGCCGCTCTCGGTTCCGTAATTCGACCACTCCACTTCCTCCATCAACTCCTGGAAGGAGTCCGCATACCCATCCTGCAGCAAGTAGCAAGGCTTTTGCCAACCGAACACAGAGTAGGTGGGCATGCCCCATGGGGTGCACGTCAGCTCTTTTTTACCCATTAGGAATTCCATGAACATAGGCGAAGCATTGAAGCGCCAGGAATTCTTCCGGTTGGAAAGAATGGTCCGGAACAGCTTCTTGCTCTTTGCACGGCCCAGAAAATGCTGCTGGTCTGGAGCTTTGTCGTACGTGTAGCCGGGGCTCACCATCATCGACTCAACTCCCGCTTCCATGAGCTGATCGAAGTGGCGCCGTACAGAGTTTGGGTCGGCTCCGTCGAATAGCGTGGTATTCGTCGTCACCCGGAAACCGGCGTCGACGGCAGCACGAACGCCTTCCATCGCTATATCGTATCCGCCTTCACGGCAGACGCTGAAGTCGTGATGCTCCTTCTCACCATCTACGTGAACGGAGAAGCTCAGATACTTGGACGGTTTAAAGAGGTGCAGCTTTTCTTTCAGCAGAAGCGCGTTGGTGCACATGTACACGTACTTCTTACGGTCTACCAGTCCCTGAACTATCTCCGGCATCTGCGGGTGAAGCAGCGGCTCTCCACCGGGGATAGCAACCATCGGTGTGCCACATTCTTCAACCGCCTGGAAGCATTGTTCCGGCGTCAACTCTGACTTCAGGATGTGCGCAGGGTACTGGATCTTCCCGCATCCAGCGCATGCCAGATTGCAGCGGAATAGTGGCTCGAGCATCAGCACTAGGGGGTAACGCTTACGGCCTGAAAACTTCTGCTTCAGCACGTAGCTTGCCACGGTCCAAGCCTGGGATACGGGTACGGGCATGAGGAAACTGCTCCTTCTAAAGTGGCTCTATTTTAACCGCTTCACCAAACAAGGCGAGAACCGCAGATGGTTCTGCGGTCATGTCTTACGATCACTGGGTTATGCTGCTGCGTTCTCATGGTCCATCGCTTTACGGTATGTCGTGAGCGCAAGCAGCGGGAAGTACTGCTTGTAGAGGTGGTATCCCAGATAGAACACTCGCGGGAAACCCGTTCCTGTGTAATAGCTTTCGCCGTTCCGGCCAGGTACCAGCTCATCCCAAGAACCATCCTTATGCTGGCGCTCTACGAGCCAGCGAACACCCTTCGCCACGGAGTCCGAGCGTGTGTCATTTGCGGCGAGCAGGCCGAGGAGCGCCCAGGCGGTCTGCGAAGGCGTTGACGGCCCCGTACCCCGCATATCCGGCTGGTCGTAGGTTTCGCAGGTCTCACCCCATCCGCCGTCCGGATTCTGCACCATGCGTATCCACTCGGCAGCAGCCTGCACGGCAACTTCGTTGGAGTCATACTCCATGGCCCGCAGACCACGCAAAACAAGGAATGTTCCGTAGAGGTAGTTGACTCCCCAACGACCAAACCAGGAGCCGTCCGGCTCCTGCTCCTTCAGGATGAATTGAATTGCCGCCTCGACTCGTTTATCTCGCCGGCTATAGCCATAAGAGGCGAGCATTTCCAAGATGCGTCCCGTGATGTCCACCGTCGGCGGATCGAGCATTGCGTTGTGATCGGCAAACGGAATGTACTGGAAGATCCGTTTGGTGTTGTCCTTGTCGAAGGCAGCCCATCCACCGTTCTTGCACTGCATCGCGAAGACCCAGTTGATCGCCCTTTGCTCGACCTCATGCTGGTACCGCTCACGAGGGTTTTCCACAGCCCTTAGCGCCAGTAGAACCTCTCCCGTATCATCAACATCCGGATAGAACTCATTGTTAAACTCGAAGTACCATCCACCAGGTTCTACATTGCGAACCTTCTCCGCCCAGTCGCCTTTATGACGAACTTCTTTCGACAGCAACCAGTCAGCCGCACGAAGGAGCCGAGGCTCGGTCTTCGCCACACCTGCTTCGCCGAGCGTGGATAGAACCTGCGCCGTGTCCCATACAGGGGAAAAGCACGGGACCATTCGGAAAGTAGGTGTCGGGTAGTCGGGTGTGCCGTTCGGGCAATCAATTCCTAGCTTCTCAAATTCGTCCATCGCCCGAATGACCTGTGGATCGTCTGCTGAGTAGCCCAGGTACCTGAGAGCGACGATGGCGTTCAACATCGCGGGGTAGATGGCGCCGAGACCGTCAGACTTTTCGAAGCGGGCAAGAAGCCACTGCTCCACTTTGCGCAGGGCCCGCTTGCGTAATGGGCGGATATGTATTCTCTCCGCCCAATGAGCGAGGCGATCGCACATGAGAAAGAAGTTGCGCCACGAGACCCAATGCTTGCCGTCCCACCTTAAATGGAGATTTGCGTTCTCACGTCCGCCGACAAACAGCTCGTCGATGCCCTGTTCGGGAGCGAGCTTCTTCATCGGCTTCTTGGCGTAGAGGACTGTCAGCGGCATGAGGATGCCGCGAGACCAGGAACTGATTTCGTAGATATTGAAATAGAACCAGTTTGGAAAAAGAACGATCTCGGGTGGGACGGCAGGTACCGCGTCGTAGTCGTACTGTCCGAGCGAACATAAATAGATCTTGGTAAAGGTATTGCACTGCGTAACCCCACCAAGCCGCAGAACACACTCGCGAGCCTTGACAAGTGCCGGGTGGTCGGCGCTCCAGCCCATGAGTTTCAGGGCGAGATAGCACTTCACGCCATAATTTACGTTCGACGGGCCTCCGGGGTAGAGACTCCATCCGCCATCGTCGTTTTGGTGGCGCAGAATCTCATTGATGCAACGCCCCATGCGACCAGGATCGCCCGTACCGAGGAGCGTGTGCATGAAGATATAGTCGGCTTCAAGCATCGAATCGGCTTCGAGTTCACCGCACCAGTAGCCCTCAGAGTGCTGCTGGCTCATGAGCCATTCGCAGGCCTGTTCAATCCCCCCAGCGACTGCTTCCAGTCCAAGATCCATCCGACCGAATCGAGGCTGATTCGCGATCTTCTGATTGTTAGCTCCAGCTTGATTCTTCAACGGCAACTCTCTTCGGCTTTCTGTACCAGGAAACGTTTCGCCGCCTTGAAAGAGAGCGGCGAGCTGAACGGCTTATAAGAAGACCCTATTGCGCGTGCGATTCGGC
>CAJCIP010000083.1 GCA_903970445.1 Verrucomicrobia bacterium Tous-C9LFEB
CTCTCGCCTTGGAGCATCCGCGACGGATGGCGGATGAACGGTACTTTGCGCCGAACGCTCCGGCTGGCGCATAGCGACCAAATTCATGAGGTGTTGGTGGAGTATCGTGGTGACGGCTTTGCCGCGACGGTTAGCGATCAGAGGTTCGCTTTGAGAGGAAGCCTCACGAACAACAGCGCGCTTACCGCAACGATCAACGGCCTGACAACACATTCGACTTTGATCCGGGCGCACGGCGACCTCACCATCTTCAACGGCTACGGAAGTTACACCTACACACTCATCGATCCGCTGGCGAGTTCTGCTGCACAAACAACAACAGACGCAGGCATGCTCGCTCCCATGCCTGGGCTGGTCATAAATCTGTTTGTCAAGCCGGGCGAACGGGTTGAACGCGGAGCCCCGCTGCTTACGCTGGAAGCGATGAAGATGGAATACACCATCAAGGCTCCGTCAGCAGGCAGTGTGCAGGCGTTCTTCTTTGCACCCGGTGACCAGGTTTCCGATGGCGTTCAACTTCTCAGCTTCGAGCCTGCGGCGCAGGAGGATCGCTAGATTCATGGCTGCGAAAAAGCTTCGTATCGTCGAGGTCGGTCCGCGCGATGGCCTGCAGAATGAATCGCGCTCTGTATCTACAGCCGTGAAGATTGAACTGATCGAGCGCCTCGCCGACGCGGGATTACAGAACATCGAGGCTGCAGCCTTTGTGTCCCCGAAGTGGGTGCCGCAGATGGCGGATCATGCGGAGGTGATGAGCGGCATTCGTCGACTACCCGGCGTCAGGTATTCCGCTTTGACACCAAATCTGAAAGGGTTTGAAGCAGCCGTGGCAGCAGGAGTAAACGAGGCTGCGGTCTTTGCGTCCGCGTCCGAAACCTTTTCGCAAGAGAATATCAACTGCTCCATCGCCGAGAGTTTCGAGCGCTTTGCACCAGTGCTCGAAGCCGCGCGGGTCGCTGGTATTCCTGTGCGGGGTTACGTTTCATGCGTGCTCGGCTGCCCGTATGAAGGCGATGTCCCGCCCGCAACAGTAGCTAAGATCGCCGCAAAGTTGTTCAACAGCGGATGCTACGAAGTTTCGCTCGGAGACACAATTGGCGCCGGCACGCCTGATCGCACAGCGCTGCTGATGAAGACCGTCTCTGAGCAGGTTCCAGTCAAGCATCTAGCTGGACATTTCCACGACACCTACGGGTTCGCCCTTGCGAATGTCTACGCGTCGCTCGAGTGTGGCGTTCGCGTCTTCGACAGCTCAGTCGCCGGACTTGGTGGATGCCCGTATGCACCGGGCGCTTCCGGCAATGTCGCCAGTGAAGACCTCGTCTACTTCCTACACAGCATGGGCTTCGAAACAGGAGTGGACCTGCTGAAGTTGATCAGCGCCGGTACATTCATTTGCACCGCGCTTGGAACCACAATGCAGTCACGCGTCGCGAAGGTGCTGAGGAAGTCTTAGTTCACTCTAATAACAATGGGGTTCGTTATGCTTCGCGCCCATTCGAGCTTTGCTGATGCGGAACGTTTCTAGTCCTCCATTGCTTCACATCAGGAGTCTGAACGGGGCAGCCGCTTGTGCCGAAGTTGTATGGCCCGCGCCATTGCAGCACGCTACTTTGGGCCATATGTCGAAATTTTGTTCAGCAGTTTTGGCGGTCGCAGCTCTCGCTACTCCAGCGCTCGCGCACGCGCAGGTCGACCGGACCCGCACCTGGGATGTCTACGGCGGTTTCGTTGCCAACCGCGAGTCGAACTCCGGAAACCCCATATACAACTATGGATGGGATGGCTCGCTCGCGCAGCGGAATGATTCGCGGCACTGGCTCGGCGGAATGATCCAGGGAAGCGCCGTGTACACGAAAGCTGCGGGCGATCCCACATTGACCACCTATGTGCCTGCACAAAAAATCTATACAGCCACTGTTGGGCCGGTGTTCACAACGCGCGTTGGTGGCATCGCACCCACCGGCCATGCGCTCTTCGGTGCAGCCATTACCAGCACCAGCTATCCAGCCGTCGGCTTGACGCCTGCAGTGACAAACAGCGCAAATCATTTTGGCTCCGCCATTGGCGGCGGTTTTGACTTTCCAATCTCGCGCGGTCACCACGCCGCCCTTCGCACCCAGGCCGATTGGTTGCGGGTGTGGCAAAGCACCAGCCCTAACCTCGACATGCTCCAGATGTCTGCGGGACTCCTCTACAGCTTCTACTGAGATCAGGCCCGTCGCCTCGAATGAACATCTCTGGCTAGCCAGAGATGTTTCTCTTTGCTCGCCTCATCATCCATCGAGCGCGTCCGCGCTTAGCGCAACTTGGGGCTTGCGTCTAGCAGACCGGTAGATGATGGGTCGCGGCGAATTCCACGAGCTGTGGTTCATCGGCGAGCTCCGGAATGACATAGTTGTGCTTCAGCGCGATCACCGGCCCTGTGGAGTGATGAGTGCTGAGGTGCTGAGTGACTGGAGATGCGAGGCCCGCGGGCGGGGCATCATGGGCCACACCAACTGTCGACGCTGCCACGAGCGCAGCGACAACATCTGGATCGAACTGCACACTCGCGTTCTCCGCCAGAATGTCCATCGCGCGATCGTGGCTCATGCCAGACCGGTACGAACGGTCTGTTGTCATTGCGTCATAGGCATCCGCCACGTGAATGATGCGGGCATCGAGCGGGGTTTCCTGTCCCCGTTGGCGCTTCGGATAACCGGTGCCGTCCCAGTTCTCGTGATGCAGTTCCACGGCGGGCAGGTACTTTGCAAACCCCTGGACGCTCTGGAGAATGCGCCGCCCGACAACCGGATGCTTCTTGATGAGCGTGAACTCATCATCGGTAAGACGTCCCGGCTTTTGCAGCAGCACGTCGCTTACGCCGATCTTACCGATGTCGTGCAATAACGCTCCAATGCGCAATCGTTCTATGTCTTCTTCGTTCAATCCCATGGTTACAGCGATCTTGCAGGAAAGATCGCTGACGCGCTTGCTGTGGCCGGCTGTATAGCGGTCGCGCGCATCGAGCGCATTGGCAAGCGCATAGACAAATTCAGCATAGGCATTCTGCAGGCCGCCGTGAGCCCCGCGAACCGACGCAGCGGCCCGGTTGTAGCTCTGCGCCAACTCTTTTACTTCGAGTACATTGACGAGTTTTCCATCAAATTCAGGCAGCGTACCCGTTTGCGCAGTGCGACGCAGATGCGCCGCCATGATGGCGATCGGTTCTACAACAGCGCGTGAAGCAAGAAAGCTGCAAAGGAGAGTAACAAGCAGCGCGGCGAAGGCGACCGACAGGAAAATTTCGCGCAGGGAGCGGCTGACGGGTCCCGTAGCTTCATCCACGTTGACCAGGCTGTGCAGAGTCCATCCACTGTGCTTTGATCCTTGCAGGATTGGTAGCGCCATCCACTCATTTCCGCCGAGCCTCACATTGCACTCACCTTGGAAAGGACACCGGCTCAACTGAGTTCCTAATTCAAGTAGTGGTAGGCCATTGATGTTCGATCTCAACGCGCGATTGCGATGCATCAGAGCTGCCGAAGTAGCGAAGAGCGACAGGTTCAGCCGCTCCCCGACGGTGAGCGAACCGAGCATTTTGCCGTCCAGAGTCAACGGCATCGTGCCGGTTTGAAATGGTTCCCCGCGGAAGAGCAGGAGACCACCATCCTCTACTTCAGGGAACACATACAACGGCACCAGTTCTGCGGAGCCATCGCCGGCACGGACCGCGCCCGCCAGCGGCTTGCCGTCTGCTCCCGTAACAATCAGCAGATCGTGGCCGGCGTGCACGCCGATGCGAAGAAGTTGATCTTCCAGTGCCTTCTTTGCCATCAACTCAGGATGTTCTATCAGAGCATCGGCAGACTCTACGGGAGGAGCAGCAGCAGCCTGCACCGCGGCGAGCAGGTCCGCGTCGCTCACTGCACTTCGCAGCGATTGGCTGTTCTGTACCTTGTTCACATCGCGCAATTGCGCCACATTGCTCTGGTTCTGGCGAAGCGTGTTCCGTAAACCCTCGCGCACCGTGCTTTGCACGTGGCTCTGCACAAGGAAGAAGCTCAATGCCAGCAGAAGCGCGAACGGCACGAAACTGAATAGGAATGCTCGCGTATGAAACCGCATGGGAAGAACACTGCCTCCAGGCTGGGGACGGAAAGAAACAGGCACCGGCTAGATCCAAAAACAACTCAGCGGAAGCAGGAAACTCAGGCCTTGTACGAGAATAAGCACCTCCTCCCCGTGCGACCATGACACTTCGCCGCCATTACGGGTGGTCTTACCGAGGTCACGTGACCGCAGGGTTCTTTTGATTGGTGTGCCAGGGTCGAAGCCCTTTCCTTGGCTGTGTTCAGCGAATGAATACTCCTGAAACATACGCTGAGAGAGATTCTTCGTTTTTCACTGCTTGAGGGAGAAATCAGACGATTTTGATGGCGACACAGGCGCATCTGTCAGGTAGTCTCATCCTGACCTTCAAATTACCTCTGCCCGGATCTCCGAAGTCTATCCCCGGAAGACTATCGCCCGAAGCCCGCTTCGGATCCTTACAGATGCCATTGCCGCTTCTAGGCAGTGGAATTTTGGTGTCTGTTGCACAAGCATTGCTTCGGGCCTGAACCTCCAAAACCCGAAGATTTTGGAGTTTTTATCATGTCTGTACTTCTGCCTCTTGCCCGTTGCGTCTCCTCGTTTGTCTCCCAGCCGGTTTCCGCCTTCCTTTTTAGGGACCGAACCGTCCTGTCGAAGGTTCGCGGTAGAACCGCACGGCAGGCGATGGTCTCCGCGGCAGTCCTGGGCATGATGAGCTTGGCAGGAGCGCGGGGAGCGACAGCGCAGATTACAGCGCGCGCGAACACCTTCGTCTCAGGGACCACGTCACTGACAAACCCGTTCATCGCGGTCGACGCCGCAGGGAACGTGTATTCCGTGCAGGGCACCAACCCCATTCATAAGGGATCGTTCAGCACGAGCGGTGTCTACACTGACACGACGCTCACGGGCACTCCTACGTACCCGGCTTCCGGCATTGCCGTGGATGCTTCCGGCAATGTCTATGTGTCTGAGAACAGCGGTACAGGCGTTACGGCCTCGCACTCCATAGAAAAATTTGCGATGGGTAACGGAGCAGCGACGAACGTATATACCGTGATCGCCGGCGCCAGCCTTCGGGGTGTTGCCGTGGATGCTGGCGGCAACTTCTACGCTCCACTCGACAACGGGACTCTGTTGACGCTTACGGCTCTTGGAGGAGGCGCAGGCTTTATTACTACGACCCCGACTGACGGCGTCGCTTCCCCAACTGGCATAGCCGTAGGAGCTTCCGGGACAATCTACCTAAGCGCGAGTGACGGCAACATTTCCAAACTGACTTCCGTCGGTGCTCCAACGGCGTCGTATACAGCAGCTACGTCATTCACCGTCACCGCCCCTGCCACCGGAGTGGCCGTTGATGCAGCCGGGAACATCTACGGCTCCGGTGCTTCAGGCACGATCACCGAACTTCCTGCCGGAGCTACATCGGCGGTGCCCTTCCGTACTGCGGCGTCCAACGTGTCGAGTCTTGCTGATGATGCAAGCGGCAATATCTACTTTGCCGCCGGTTCCACTACCAGCAAGGCCACTGTCGGCCAAAGCTTACCAACTACCTCCGTAGCTACAGCCACAGCCTCCACTCCAGTGTCTTTCGCGATCGATACGAACACGGGCAGCACCGTTCTTGGGACGCTCAGCAACAGCAACGTGCTCACACAGGGCATCACCGGTCTTGACTTCACTCTGGGCACTGGCAGCACCTGCACCGGAACGCCCGCCGCCAGCAGCACCTGCACCGTGAACGTGATTTTCAAGCCCATTGCGCCCGGGCTACGCCTTGGCGCGGTCAACCTTACCGACGCCAGCGGCAATATCGTTGCCACGGCCTACGTCAGTGGCAACGGCACGGGCCCGCAGGCGGTGCTCTATCCCGGTACGCAGACGACGCCGATTACGGCTCAGGTAAATGGCGTTGCGGCAGATCCAGGCGGCAACATCTTTGCTTTCGGGACCAATGGTTTTGTCATCAAGGCTTCACCGTCGGGCAACACCTATACGCAAACCATGGTCGGGTCGGGTTTGGGTACGAACGGAAATCTCGCACTCGGTGGCAGCGGCAACCTGTACATTGCGGATGGGGACAACAATCAGGTTGTAAAGGAGACCCTCGCGGGAGGAACGTACACCCAGAGCGTCGTTGGAAGCGTGGCTGCTCCAACCGGTGTGGCTGTGGACGGTGCAGGAAATGTTTTCGTCACGAGCGGCGCGAATCCGCTGGTGATAACCAAGTTTTCTCAAGCCGCTGGAAGCTTTACATCCTCGGCAATTCCGCTCACAGGGAACAGCCCAACGGGAATAGCCGTGGATGGTGCCGGTAATCTATTCGTCACGGACGCCGGGACAAACAACGTTGTTGAACTATCGCCCGCGAATGGTGGTGCATACACCCAGAGCACTGTCGTTTCAGGTTTGTCTAGTCCGAATGACGTGGCTGTAGATGCGGCCGGCGATCTTTACATCGCCGACAACGGCAACAATCGGGTGACCATCGCCAGTCCTTCTGCGGGCGGCTACAGCGTAAGCCCGGTCCTCACTGGAATCATGCAACCGAAAGGTGTGGCACTGGACTCGGCCGGGAACCTCTATGCCGCCGGCACATCGGGTTTCGGCGTCGTCAAGCTGGATGTTGTCGATACACAAACCTTCACCTTCCCCGACACGAAGGTTGGCGCCGTCAGCACGTCGCAGACGGCAACGCTGTACAACATCGGAACTGACTTCCTCACATTTCCGGTCCCAACGACCGGCAACAATCCAAGCATCTCCGCAGGCTTTACGCTGGGAAGTGGGACTTGCCCGATAACTGCTTCCACGGCCATGGCATCCGGCGCCCTCCCTTCCGCTACAAACTGCACGCTGCCAATAAACTTTACGCCGGTCGAAGGTACGCAAAACAGCATGGTCAGCGGCAGCTTGACGCTCACCGACAACAACCTGAATGCTTCAAGCACGACACAGTCCGTCACTCTGAAGGGAACGGTTCCCGCGAGCCCGTACATCGCGACCATCAATCCGGCCACAGGCTTTACCGTCGGCGGCACCACGGTAACAATCACCGGAACTGACCTGTCGAATGCCACTGTCACCTTCGGCGGCGTAGCAGGAGTGATTGTTCCCTTAAGCAATACGGCAACCTCGCTGACGGTGATTACGCCCGCTGGTGCTGCCGGACCGGTGGATGTAACAGTCAGCAACACTGATGGGTTGGACACGAAGCCCAACGGCTTCACCTACATCGTCCCTTCAATCACCCTGACGCAGACGCTGCCTAGTGGGATGTACGGCACGCCCTACAGCGGACAAGTCTCCGCCTCACTGGGAACCGCACCCTACACCTATGCCGTAACCGCAGGTACGCTACCGACCGGGCTTTCGCTGAACAATAGCACCGGCGCCATCACCGGCACACCAACTTCTGCCGGCTCCTACAACTTCACCATTACGTCGACGGATAGCAATGGCTATAGCGCATCTCAGGCCTACACCGTTGCCATCGGCAAAGCTCCGCTGAACGTTACTGTGGCAAACGCCGCGTTTACCTATGGCGGAACGTACCCAACGCTGACCGGGACCGTAGCGTCGCCGGGTTTTGTCAACAACGACACAGCAGCCTCCACGGGATTGACCTACGCCACAACCGTTGCCACGACCAACACCAGCACGGTGGGTACCTACACCATCAGCGCAAGCCTCAGCAACGCCACCGCGCAGAACAACTACAACCTCACCGTAACGACTGGAACGCTGACCATCAACAAGGCGACACCGGTGCTTACTGCGCCGATGGCTTCGACGATCACTTACGGGCAGATGCTTTCGGCGTCGACTTTGAGTGGCGGCACAGCCATGAATGGAACAACTACTGTCTCCGGTAGCTTTGCCTGGACGAACGGCGCCACGATTCCAAACGCGGGCAGCACAACGGCCTACTCGGTGACGTTTAACCCTACCGACACGACCGACTACAACACGGCGACGGTCAACGTGACACCCACGGTCAACAAGGCGACTCCAACTCTGACCGCGCCTACGGCCTCAGCCATTACCTATGGGCAGACGCTAGCCTCCTCCACCTTGACCGGCGGCACGGCAATGAACGGAACGGTCACCGTTGGCGGCAGCTTCGCCTGGACTGACAGCACGATCGCGCCGAACGCGGGAACGCCTTCTTACTCGGTGACATTTACCCCGACGGACGGATCAAACTACAACACAAATACGATTCAGGTGACGGTAACGGTCAACAAGGCCACACCAACCATCACAATGCCGCCGACGGCGTCCTCGCTCACTTATGGTCAAACGCTGTCTGCCTCCACGCTGACGGGCGGTACAGCTTCTGTTGGCGGTGCCTTCGCTTGGACGAATGGCTCGACGATACCGCCGGCAGGCACAGCGAGCTACTCAGTAACGTTCACACCAACCGATACCACGGACTATGCCACAACAACCGTAAACGTGAGTGTCACTGTCGGCAAAGCTACGCCGGTTGTTACGACCCCGCCAACCGCCTCTTCGATCACTTACGGGCAAACGCTGGCTTCGTCCATGCTGAGCGGCGGCACGGTGATGAACGGATCAGTTGTCGTCGCGGGCAAGTTCACATGGACCGATAGCACGATCGCGCCGAACGCTGGAACGTACAGCTACTCGGTCACATTTACACCTACCGATACCGCGGATTACAGCTCGACCACGACGACCGTCAGCGTAACCGTAAACAAGGCCACGCCGACCATCTCTTCGCCGCCGATCGCGTCTTCCATCGTTTATGGGGCGACACTTTCCACCTCCAGGCTGAGCGAGGGTACCGCTTCGACGGGCGGGACATTCGCATGGACGAACGGTGCCACGGTTCCACCTGCCGGCACTGCGAGCTATTCAGTGACGTTCACTCCCACGGACCTTGCCGACTACAACACAACGACCGTGAACGTGAACCTGATCGTCAGCAAAGCGACGCCGACCATCACAACTCCGCCAACAGCATCTCCCATCAGCTATGGGGCAAGACTCTCCACTTCAACCCTTAGCGGTGGTGCGGGATCGCCTGCCGGCACATTTGCGTGGACCAACGGAGCGACCATTCCTCCGGCTGGGACTGCCAACTACACCGTCACCTTCACTCCAAATGACACGACGGACTACAACACGATCAACCTGAACGTCAGTCTGACGGTAGGCAAGGCGACGCCAACGATAACGGCCCTGCCAACGGCTTCAGCGATCACCTACGGCCAGACTTTGGGTTCATCGACACTAACTGGAGGAACAGGTTCAACGAATGGTTCGTTTGCATGGACGAACAGCTCGCTCGTGCCGAATGGTGGGACGGCCAGCTATTCGGTGACGTTTACGCCAACCGACACGGCTGACTACACCACAACCACTGGCGCGGTGAGTCTGACCGTCAATCAGGCGGCGCAGACACTCACGTTTGTGCAGCCTGCATCGCCAGTGACTTACGGACAAACAACCGCAATCACTCTGAGCGCCACCGCAAGCTCGAATCTCACACCTGCCTTCACGGTCATTAGCGGTCCCGGCACGATCAGCGGCAGCACGCTGACGATCACGGGCGCGGGGACCATCGTCGTCGCCGCAGACCAGTCCGGCAATGGCAACTACCTCGCGGCGATGCAAGTACAACGCAGCATCGTGGTGAACGTTGCACCGCAGACGATCACCTTCACCCAGCCCGCTTCGCCAATCGCGTATGGTTCCGTTTCTACTGTGACTCTCAGCGCAACGGGTGGCGGCAGCAGCAACCCAGTCACCTTCTCTGTGCTCAGCGGTCCGGGTACGATCAGCGGAAACATCCTGACGATTAAGGCGGCAGGAACCATCATCGTCGCCGCGGATCAAATGGGCAATGCGAATTACGGCGCCGCCGCCGAGGTGCAGCGCAGCATCGTGGTGAGCACGGCTGCGCAGACCATCACCTTCCCGCAGCCTGCCTCGCCTGTCACGTACGGTTCGGCCATGACGTTCACGGTGACCGCCACCGGCGGCGCCAGTGGGAACCCGGTAACGTTTTCCATACTGAGTGGGCCCGCGACAATCAACGGCTCGACAGTAACCATCTTGACTGCGGGCAGCATCGTGGTAGCTGCCGATCAAACCGGGAATGCCAACTACAGCACAGCAACCGAAGTTCAGCGCACGGTCGTCATCGCCAAGGCGACAGCGACACTGACGGGACCAGCCTCGCCTGTGGTCGTGGGCACTTCCTCCGCTTCCTCTGTCGCAGTGAGTATTGCCGGGCAATATAGCGGCTCAGCGGTCGCTGCGCCAAGCGGGTCCATCACGTACAGCATCATCAGCGCCTCGAATGCAGCCGTGGCCACCGGATCGACGACGATCACCAACGGCATGGTGACTGTGCCCGTTCCAAATACGCTGGCTGCGGGGCAATATAGCATCGCGGTGAACTATGCAGGCGACACAAACTACGCCGCCTCCGCAACGCTCACCATCAGCTTGACTGTCGGACAGTTCCAGCCCGTC
>CAJCIP010000084.1 GCA_903970445.1 Verrucomicrobia bacterium Tous-C9LFEB
GTCCCCGCCGTTCTGGTAGATGATGGCGGGCAGCCGATTACGCGGCCAGTGAGCGATGCTGAGATTCTCGCGCACCTGGATCGGCATAGCAAAGCCGTGATGAAGGACTTTTATAGGACGTCGGAGTTCTGCGCTTCATGCCATAAGGCAGCGTTGCCGCGTACGTTGAATGATTACAAATGGCTTCGTGCCTTTTCTGTTTATGACGAATGGCAGGCATCGTCCTTTGCAAAGCAATCCCCTTTGCCGTTCTACGTGAAAGATTCAGTCTCAACGTGCCAAACCTGTCACATGCAGCGCGATCCGCTCAAAGGAGTTGATCCAGGAGCGAAAGATGGAAAGTTAGCTTCACATCGCTGGCTCGGCGCGAACTCCTTGATCCCGCAGTATTACGGATTCGATGAACAAGCAGCACGTATCGTGCAGTTCCTGCGGGCCGGAGTATTCAACGTCGATTTGTTCGCGCTTGAGCACGGCGATAGCGATGACATGAGCAAACCGCAGGAACTCTCGGCTCCCCTTGGCGCCGTTGCGTACAAAGTCGCTTCCGGCGAACGCCTCACGGCTGATGTTGTGATTCAGAACAAAGGCATCGCCCACAGCCACGTGCCTGAGCAACGCGATATGTACGAGTCCTGGGTGAACTTTACTGTCAAAGATTCGCAGGGAAAGGTGCTGTTCGAGAGTGGCTTCTTGAAGCCCGGCGGGGACCTTGACGAGCGTGCACATAGCTTCACCAATCGTCTTATCAATGTGAAGAATGGCCTCAACGACCTTCATCAGGTCTGGAACAATCGTGTCGTTGCCTACAACAACTCGATCCAGTCAGGCCGCTCACAGCTTGTACGCTTTACCTTCCGAATGCCAGAAGGCGCCACTGACAAAGTTGTTATGACGGCCACCGTGAAATATCGGCGATTCGATCAGCACTTCATCGATTTCGGTATGGGTAAGCATTATGAAGAGCCGGTTGTTGACATGGTGTCTACCACCCGCACGATTCAGGTCGGTGACAATCCCGCGACTGCGCCGGTAGAGAACGAAAATAAAGAGTGGATGCGTTGGAATAATTATGGTGTAGCCCTGCTGGATGCGCAGCAGTACGCCGCCTCGCTCGGCGCGTTTCAGCGTGTTGCGACGCTCCGTCCAGACTATGTGGACGCCTATACAAACATGGCGATTGTAGAAATCCAGTGGGAGAAATACGACGATGCAAGGCCGCATCTGGACAAGGCTTTGCAACTAGCGCCTGGCAATTCCAGGGCGCTGTATTACCGCGCACTCGTGGAGCGGAACGAAGGCAACCTGGATGGAGCAGTCGCCGATTTGCAGACGGTTGTGACCGCGTTTCCAAAATCCCGAGATGCGCATCGGGAGTTGGGCTTTTCCTACTACCAGCAGCACAAGTATCCGCTCGCATTGACGGAATACCAGACGCTTCAGGTTATCGATCCCGACGATTTAGCGGCGCACTACAATCTCTCCATTTTGTACCGGCGCCTGGGCATGAAGGAGAAAGCTGCGAGCGAAGCAGCCCAATTCGCGGACCAAAAAGACGATCCAACTGCCAGTACTTACGCGCTCGAATTTCTGAGGAAACATCCGGAACTCGCGAACGAAAGTGTGCCTTGGCATGCGCATGATTTGACCAACAATGGTGTGGCCAAGCCGGCAGTCGGCAGCTTGGGCGCAACGGGTTCGCGATAGTCTCGCGCCGAATACACTGGCACTGGAACCTCTTCAACATGCGCGAATTACATCATTCATCGCTTACGCTCCTATTCTTCGGATTGCTTGGACCTGCGTGCGCCTTGACGGCGCAAAACACAAATCCGCTTGAGAAGCAGGCACAGAGGCCCGTTGAAGGATCGCAGCCTGTTTCAGCGAGCGGCGTCAATACAGGCGGAGCACACCCGCCGGTTCTCGATGCCCAGCATCGGCCCATCACGGCAGGCGGCTTCGTGAAGTCAGGACCGACTGTTTTCCAAGACGTAGCAACTCAAGCCGGGCTCGCCAGCTGGAGTCATCACATGGGCAGCCCGACGAAACCGTACATCCTGGACTCCATCGGTTCTGGTGTGGCTCTGCTGGATTACGACAATGATGGCTGGCTGGATATATATCTCGTCAACGGCTCAACTGCCGAGGCCGTAGCTGGGAGAGCTCCGTCGCCGCACGCCGCGCTCTTTCACAACAATCACGATGGCACTTTCACCAACGTGACGGCAAAGGCCGGCGTATCGAACGACCGCTGGGGTTTTGGTGCGGTTGTCGCCGATTATGACAATGATGGATGGCCAGACATTTTCGTCAGCAACTTTGGGAAGAATCGGCTCTACCACAACAATCATGACGGCACCTTCACAGACGTTGCTGAGAAGGCCGGTGTTGCGCTTGGCAATTGGTCCACGGGCGCGACCTGGGGTGATTACGACGGCGACGGCAAGCTGGACTTATTCGTTCCTGGCTACGTGCACTACGATCTCGCGAACCCACCCGTTTCGTTCAACTTCTGCCAGTTCCGTGGAGTGAAGGTGATGTGCGGCCCGCGTGGCCTTCCCGGTGAGCCTGATCATCTGTTCCACAACAACGGCGACGGCACTTTCACGGATGTCAGCGAACATGCCGGCGTGGGAGACAAGAACAACTTTTTCGGGTTGACTTCGCTCTTCATCGATGTGAACGGTGATGGTAAACCTGACCTGCTTGTGGGCGACGATTCCACTCCGAACTACCTTTACATCAACAAGGGTGACGGGACGTTCGAGGACGCCAGCTTTTCGAGCGGATATGCGTTGAATGAAAGTGGACGTGAGACAGCCACGATGGGTATCGCGGCAGGTGACATGACGCACAACGGCCGCATCGACCTCTACAACACCACGTTCTCCGATGATTACAATCCGCTCTACCGCAATGATGGCGACGGCAACTTCACTGATATCGCCTTTGACGCCGGCATCGCGGAACCCACTGTACCGTTCTTAGGCTGGGGCACCGCGTTCTTTGACTATGACAATGACGGCTGGCTTGACCTCTTGATGGTGAATGGCCACGTCTATCCGCAGGCAGATCAACAAAACTGGGGAACTAGCTGGGCAGAACGGCCTCTCCTGTTTCATAGCGAAGCAGGCAAGTTGGCTCTAATGCCCGCAGTAGAAGGAACCGCTCTCGCCGAGGTCGCTCCGTCTCGCGGAATGGCGTATGGCGACCTATTCAATGATGGCCACATCGACGCCGTCGTTAATAACATGGACAGTCCGCCATCGCTGTTTCGGAACGTGGTGAAAAATGGCAATCATTGGATAGCATTCAAGCTTGTCGGCTCCTCATCGCTTGATACGGAGAAGGCGGGCAGTCCGCGCGATGCTATCGGAGCAACAATGTATGTGACCGCAAATGGATTTCGGCAGCGCGCTGATTTAATTGCCGGCGGCAGCTTCGCCTCGAGCTCTGATCCGAGGCCGCACTTCGGCTTAGGACCTGCGACCAAGCTTGAGAAGATCGAGATCCACTGGCCGAGTGGACGAATCGAGCAGGTTGCTCCGCCAGCCTCTGTTGACGGATTCTTCGTGATCGTCGAAGGAAAAGGCGCGGCGGTTCTTCAGCGTATGTAGGGACGATGTCGACTGCCGTAGCACTCCGGCTCGGTTCGATCGCAGGCCTTGAAGCAATACTTCCTGAATAAGGGAAGAGATGAACCGCGAGCTGTGACGATGAACGGGAAAATAGTAGTCGTAGGGAGTATCAACCTAGACCTTGTCGCACGTGTTGAACGTATGCCAAAGGAAGGCGAAACTCTTGCGGGGCTTGGGTTCGCCACCTACGCCGGCGGCAAAGGCGGCAATCAGGCAGTTGGCGCTGCACGACTCGGCGCCGACGTCACCATGCTGGGATGCTTAGGCGACGATGTGTTCGGAGTGTCTCTGCGGAAGGATCTGGAAGTTTCCGGCGTCAGCACAGGTGCTGTGAAGAATGTTTCCGGCCCATCCGGTTCCGCGATCATTCTGGTGACACCGGATGGTCACAATTCCATCGTCATCAATCCCGGAGCGAACGCGGCGCTCATGCCTCATGATTTGGATGACGCTACCGAAGCACTCAAAGGCGCTCGAATGCTGCTGACACAGTTGGAAGTTCCGATGGACACAGTCGAACGGCTTGCAACAATCGCTGGCGACTTAGCAATTCCACTCATGCTTGATCCCGCTCCGGCAGCCAAGATGGCAGAAAGCCTTCTGCGGAATGTCACATGGCTAACGCCGAATGAAAGTGAACTTCGCGCGATTCTGGAACACATGGGACATCCCGTTCGAAAGACTTTACTTTCGGAGGATGACCTTACCAAAGCTGCGAAAGTGCTGTTGGATACCGGTCTGCGCAACGTCGCCATCAAGCTCGGCGGGCGGGGTGTGTACCTTGCTGGCGCCGATGTTGAGAGCTCTCTCATACCTGCGCACCGCGTTGCGGTGAAAGATACAACGGCGGCTGGGGACGCCTTCAATGCCGGATTCGCTTGCGCGCTGGTCGAAGGGAAACCGGCCAAGGAAGCTGCAGGTTTTGCCTGCGCGGTTGCAGCCGTCGCTGTCACGCGGTTGGGTGCACAGGCCTCAATGCCAACGCTACATGAGGTGGAAGTCCTCATGCAGTCCGGGACTACGACAGCTTCCTAGATCGCTCGCTGATGCACACCCGCGAACGAAATCGTTGTACTTAGCGATGGACCGTAACCTTCCATATATCCTGGCAGTATTCACGAATCGCACGGTCTGAACTGAACTTTCCTGATCGCGCAGTATTCAGGATGCTGATCTTGCTCCAGCGATTGGCATCACAGAACGCCTGTCCAGCTTCGGCTTGTGCGCGAACGTAATCGTCAAAGTCGGCCATGACAAAAAAACGATCGACGTTCAAGAGATCGTTTACCAAAGGCGCGAAAAGATTCTTGTCACCGTTACTGAATCGCCCTGCGGCCAAGCCGTCCATGACTTCCTTTAGCAGCGGGCTCTTCTCGTAGTAATCCCGTGGACGGTAGCCTGCTGCTTGCATGTCGTTTATCTGTTGTGCGTTCAGGCCAAACAGGAAGAAGTTTTCCTCGCCTACTTCCTCACGTATCTCGATGTTGGCGCCATCAAGCGTTCCTATCGCGACTGCGCCGTTCATCATGAATTTCATGCAGCCCGTACCGCTCGCTTCTTTCCCTGCAGTCGAAATCTGCTCGCTGAGATCGGCCGCAGGATAAATCCGTTGGCCGAGAGAAACGGAGTAGTCCGGAACATAGACGACGCGTAGAAGATCCTTCGTTGCAGGGTCGCGGCCGACGAGCTCACCGACCGTACAGATAAGTTTAATGATGAGTTTCGCCATCACATAGCTTGGCGCTGCTTTACCGCCGAACAAGAACGTACGGGGCTGAAAACTTGTGAGATCTCCGCTTTTGATCCTGCAATAAAGACTCAGAATGTGCAGTGCGTTGAGGTGTTGGCGCTTGTATTCGTGCAGCCGCTTCACCTGTACATCGAACATGCTGCTAGGGTTCAGATCGACATCCAGGCTGCGTTTGATGAAATGACCAAGACGTCCTTTGGACTGTTCCTGACGTTTACGCCACTGCTCCAGAAAACCTGGATCTTCGCTGAGTTTTTCTAGACCGCGCAGTTCGTCAAGATCGGTATGCCACTTGGTGCCAAGCGCCTCATTGAGGAGCCTTGTGAGTGGCGGGTTGCTCAACATCAGCCAGCGGCGCGGAGTTACGCCGTTGGTCTTATTGGAAAAACGTTCCGGGAACGCTTCGTAGAAATCCTTCAGGGTTGTTTCTTTGAGAAGTTTCGTGTGCAGCTCAGCCACGCCGTTGATGGCTTTGCTTCCTACGACGGCCAGATTGGCCATGCGTACCTGCTTCTCGCCCTGTTCTCCGATCAAACTCATCCGTTCCAGGCGCTCCGGTTGCGCGGGGAACTTCACCTGCATGGCCGTTAGGAAGCGTCGATTAATCTCATAGATGATCTCCATGTGCCGAGGAAGAAGGCTGGCGAATAGCGGAAGAGGCCATTTCTCAAGAGCTTCAGGAAGCAACGTATGGTTGGTGTAGCCGAAGGTTTTCTGAGTGATATCCCAGGCTTCCTCCCAAGTGAAGTTCTCCTGATCTGTAAGCAACCGCATGAGTTCCGCGATGCCAATGGACGGGTGCGTGTCATTCAGCTGCACTGTCCATTTCTCGTGGAACTCATTCAACGGGCGATGCTGCAGTTTGTGGAGACGGATCATGTCCTGCAGGGAACATGATGTGAAGAAGTACTGCTGCATCAAACGAAGGCGTTTTCCCTGGTCCGTCTCATCAGGTGGGTAGAGAACTTTGGAGAGTGTCTCCGACTCCATCTTTTCGTGGACTGCTCCCATATAGTCGCCGCGATTGAAGACCTGGAGATCGAAGCTGTCCTGCGCCTCCGCCTTCCACAAGCGCAGCCTGTTGACCTGTTTCGTGCGAAAGCCCGGGATGGGTGTGTCGTAAGCGACACCCTTTACGACGAACGCCGGTGTCCATGTCCAGTGAAGGATTCCGTCATCATCTTTCGTCGACGCAGTTGTGCCGCCGAACATCACGCTCTGGCTGGCATCAGAAGCGGTAATTTCCCATGGGTTTCCGTATTCAAGCCACTTATCGGAATGTTCGACCTGCCAGCCGTCCAGAATCTCCTGACGAAAGATCCCGAACTCGTAGCGCAGACCGTAGCCAATTGCGGGCACTCCTAAGGTTGTCATGGAGTCCATATAGCAAGCAGCGAGACGGCCCAGGCCGCCATTGCCCAAGCCCGGCTCCGGTTCCTCGTCGGCAATTGCATTCAGGTCGATGCCGAGGCCTTCACACGCAACCTCTGCGGCCCTTGTCGCGCCAAGGTTTAGAAGAGCATTCAGCAGATGCGGCCCAAGCAGGAACTCAGCGGACATGTAACAAACGACACGTACGTCATGTGTCTTGTAGCTTTCAACTGTCTCGATCCAGTCATCCATGACCCGGTCACGGGTAAGGTGCGCGAACGAACGATATTGATCCATCAGCTTCGAGAATTCAACGGGCTTGCCGATCGTACGCCGCATATGCCGCAGAAAAGCAGCGCGAATGCCTTCCGCCGAGCGGTTGTCCTGGACAGAGATGTTGGCGTTCTGTGGCGAGTTCAAAGCTTCTGACACAATTTCTCCCGAGCAGCTCTCTATCGGATGCGAAGAGCTCCCTTCGAATGTTCCTATAGCAAACGGCAGCTTGCAACTCGCGCGAGCAAGCCCGAGCACGATGGGAGGCGTCAATCTCCCGTAAACGCGTTACGCCGTGGTCTCCGCCGAACGTGGGCGACCGCCAGCCATCAAAGGAATGAGCAAAAGCACAGCGAGGATAGTAGTGACCATTCCTCCCACGACGACACGAGCAAGCGGTTGCTGCGCCTGCGCACCAATACCGTTCATGGTTGCCGCCGGAAGCAGGCCCAAGCCTGCGGAGAAGCATGCCATCAGCACGGGACGCAATTCATCCAGGGCACCGGCGCGCACTCCCGCCGGCCCCGGCTGACTCATTTGCAAACGGCGTATCCCGGATAGGAATACGACTGCGGCCAGCGTGGCGACTCCGGTAAGGGACGTGAACCCAACCGCCGCCGAGATACTGAACGATGTATGCGTGAGCAGCAGAGCAAAGATGCCTCCGATTGCGCAGAAGGGAAGCGTGGCAAGCACAATCAGCGCATCTCCCCACCGCTGGAACTGCAGGTAGAGCAAGAGCAAGATGACGCCCAGGCTGATCGGGATGATGATCGCCAGCCGTTGCTGCTCTTTGCGCAAAGAATCGAATTCACCGGCCCAGGAATATGTGTAACCCTGCGGAAGCTTTATTTTGTCGCGAATTTGGTTTTGCAGATCGACGATGGTCGTTGCGAGGTCTCGGCCCCGCACGCTGAATTTGATGGGTATGTACCGCCGTCCGCCTTCGCGATAAATCATGAAGCTGCCTTCACGAATCCCGATTTCAGCCACCTGAGACAGCGCCACACGGCCACCATCGGACGTAGGTAATTGAATGCGGCCTATCGCATCGGGATCAGAGCGATACGCTTCGGGGAAACGCACGGCAATGTCGAAGCGGCGATCGCCCTCAATCATTTGGGTCACCGGTGCTCCACCTACGGCGGCTTGAACGGCAGCGTTGACATCGGCAGGCGCAATGCCATACCGAGCCGCGTTTGCGCGATTGACGTTCACGATTAGGCTTGGCTGCCCATTCACCTTGAAGACTCCGGCGTCAGCTACGCCACGTACCTGCGTCATGATGCCCTGAACCTCGTTCGCAAGTCGAGTAAGCTCGTCGAGTTGATCGCCAAAGAGTTTGAGCGAATTTTCGCCCTTGACGCCGCTCATCGCTTCTTCAACGTTGTCCTGGATCGTTTGGGAAAAGCCAAAGACAACACCGGGATATTTCTCAAAGACGTGCTGCATCTGTTCAATAAGCCTGTCCTTGGTTCCATGAACGGACTTCGGCCATTCATCTGACGGCTTGAGGTCAACACCGAACTCGACGTTGTTAAAGGTCGTCACGTCCGTTCCGTCATCTGGCCGCCCAACCTGTGAGACGACCTGTGTCACCTCGGGAAAGCTTGTGATGTCTCCGCGCAATTGATCGGCCAGGCTCGCTGCGCGCTCGAACGAGATGTCTTGCGGAAGCGTCGCACGTATCCAAAGATTTCCCTCTTCCAACGGCGGCATGAACTCACCACCAACGGCATACGTGAAGACGAAGCCTGCGGTAATCAAACTCAGACTTGCAATCATCCAGACAAGCTTCGGTTTCCCCACCGAAAAGCTGAGCACGCGTGCATAGTGCCGGGCGAAAAAGCGGCTGAGATGAGTGCCTTCTTCGTGTTGCTCCTGCGAGAGAGATTGTTGCTTCGTTACCAATCTTTTCGCAAAGACAGCGCTTAGAACTGGTGCGAAAACAAGCGCAAAGATGAGCGCTCCGGTTAGCGCGAATCCGTATGTCACAGACATGGGTGCAAAGATTTTCCCGGGTACGCCTTCCATGGTGAACAGCGGAATGAAGGCGACAAGAATGATCAACGTGGAAAAGAGTACGGGCCTCGCAGCGTCGTGAACACCCCGCACAATCGCAGGTCCTGCGTCTGCTCCTGGCTCACGGCGAGCGAGTCTGCGGAAGACGCTTTCCAGTACGACGATGGAAGCGTCTACGAGTATGCCGAAGTCGATCGCTCCGATAGATATCAGGTTCGCGGACCTGCCTGTGAGGACCATCATCGAAAACGAAAACAGCACGGCAAACGGTATGGTGAACGCAGCGATCAGCGTGGTGCGAACGTCGCCTAGCATCAGCAACAAGATCAGCGTCACTAATATGAGCCCCGTGACAATGACGTGCTTCACCGTGTGCGTCGTCAGATCGATAAGCCGGGTGCGGTCATAGATGGTGCTGATGTGCATCCCTGGTGGAAGCAGTGTTCCGTGATTCAATTCGTGAATCTTCTTTTTCAACCCGTCGAGTGCGGGAAGACTTTCTTCGCCTTTCTGCAATAAAACGATGGCCTCAACAATGTCGTCTTCTCCGTTGCGCCCGATTTTGCCTAGCCGCGGTTGGAAGCCTTCCTTCACCGTCGCAACGTCGTGGACCAGCACCGGCGTGCCGTTCTTTTCCGCAACAACAATGTTGCCAAGATCGTCTGTGTTCTTCAGCAGTCCAAGCGATCGAACGTTGACGTTTTGGTCTCCGATGGAAAGGTAGTTGCCACCCGCGTTCGCGTTGCTGTTCTGAATGGCTGTGATGACCTGAGGCAACGTCACGCTGTACGTCAGCAATTTATCCGGGTCAGGTTCGACCTGGTACTGCTTTGTTGTGCCGCCAAAGGTGGTGATATCGACCACGCCCGGCACCTGCTTAAGCTCACGACGTACGAGCCAGTCCTGCGTGGCTTTGAGGTTGTTCAGAGAATAGGGACCTGTAAGCTGGTAGCGATAGATTTCACCGATCGGCGACCACGGTGAAAGCTGCGGCTGAAGGTTGTTGGGCAACTGGAGTGTCTGCAAGCGAGCGAGCACTTCCTGGCGGTCATGAAAAAGATCGCTTGAGAAGCGAAAGTAGAGCTTGACGTCACTCAACCCGAAGATGCTGATTGAGCGAATCTGCTCAAGTTCAGGCGTGCCGTTCAGCGTGAGCTCGATTGGCGAGGTGACCTGCTGTTCCATCTCCTCGGCAGACCATGCCGGATTTTGCGTGATGATCTCTACGAGCGGCGGAGAAGGATCCGGGTATGCTTCGACGTCTAGCTTCAGCGCTCCGAAAGTGCCCGCAGCAAGGGCTGCACCCAGCAGAATGAGCACCATGGTGCGATAGCGCAATAAGGTATTGAGGAAGGCGTCCACGGTTAGTCTCCTACCGGTTCGCGCAAGAACGCAGCGCCTTCTGTGACCACCTGATCGCCGTCGTTGAGTCCTGCGGTGATCTCGACCTTATCGCCTTGAGCCGCGCCGACGCTCACTCTGCGTAGTGTGTACTTGCCGGGTCCGTTGGGGACGTAAACCTCGGTCACGTCGCCATCATGAAGGACCGCAGCTTGCGGCAGCATGATACGGCTTGCTGATGGACGCGATATCTGAAGCGTCGCAAACATTTGCGGCTTCAGCCGATGGCTTGGATTGGCCAGAACCGCGCGCACCTTTACCGCATGTGTCGCAGGATCGAGTGAATCGCCTATATTGGCTACTGTGCCATGGAAAAGTTCACCTGGATACGCCGCAAAGGTGACGGCAATGGCGTCATGCAAATGAACAGTGCCGAGGTCCTGTTCGAACAGGTCGCCAGTCACCCAGATCGTGTCCAAGTTCGCGACGGTAGCTATACCTGGAGAAGTCTCAAGAGAGCGCTGCAGTTCTCCCGTTGCCGTTCCGATGTCTAGGACCGTACCGGAAATTGGCGAAGTCACCGCAGTCACGTCGCTTGTTCCGCTTTCGGAAAAGCCTAGCTCGTGGATGCGTTGCCGCGTACGCTCCTGTTCGGAATGCGCTGCGCCATCTACCGCTTGGAGTTCCTGCAGGTCAGCCTGCGACAGGACCTCATGCGCTGCGAGCAATTTGCCTCGTTCCAATGCACGATCAGCGCGTAACACTTCGATGCGCGCCTTCTCAAAATCCGAGCGCGCCTGCGCGACATCACCGCTTTGCAACATGGCTACGGTCTGCCCTTTGCGTACCTCCTGACCGGGTACAAGCGTCATATTCAGCAGCCGGCCGCTGAGCGGAGCATAGATATGAACGACATGATCCGGGTCTGCCTCCACGCGTCCAGGCAGCTTGAGAACGTCTTCTACCCGCTGTAAGTGGACAGTGGAAATTTTCACGTTTGCTGATGGCGGTGCAGCATCTTCCGCGGGCGGCGCGTGTTTGCATCCTGCAAGCGCAAGAAGCGTAATCGAAGTACATGCTGCAAGACTCTTGAGACGAGTCGTCATGGAGTGACCTCAGTCTGCGCGGTGAAGCTGAGTTGCTCCAGCGCCAGCAAAAGTTGAAGATTCGCGTTTAGGGCGGATAGATTTACCTGCCGGTAGTCGGCAAGCGCGCTGAGATAGTCCAGCAGAGCCGTGTTGCCATTGCGATAACTGAACTCAAGGTTGTCGCGGACATGCGCCGCCTCCGCGAGGTATTTTGAACGGTAGCGCTGCGTCTGTGATTGGGCAGCCAGGTAGGCAGCCCACGCGCCATCTACATCGGAAAGCACCTGATTGCGCGCGGCGGCCAGCGCGAGCCTGCTACTTTCCAGTTCATATCTTGTGCGTTCCTTCTCGCCCTGATTGCGATCGAACATCCTCAGCGGAATGTTGATACTTCCGCCCGCAGTGTTCGCGTGACCGCTGCGCTCGTACTCTGCCTCGATGGTGGGGTCGGCAGTACCGTTGGCGACGGCCAGTTTCACTGCGGCGTCGTTGGCTGCAATCTGAGCTTCTGCAGCTTTCAAGTCGGGACGATTAGCGAGCGCCTCGTTGCGAAGATCGTCGAGGGTAGCAGTGATGGATGGTGGCTCCAACGTTCCGCGGATAGCGAAGTCATCTGTCGGCGATGTGACGCCGAGCAGCGTTTGCAGCGAGATGCTGCCTTGTTTGAGAACCAGCGTTGCGTTGTCGAAGTCGTTTTCGAAGCCGGCCAGTTGCAACTCGATGCGGTCAAAGTCTGTGCGATCTACATCGCCTGCATCGAGGCGCACCTGCATAAGAGACACTGTCTTGCGGTAGCTTTCGAGATTGTCTTCGGAGATTCGCAACGCCGCTTGCGCGAACAGCATGCGTGAAAAAGCCTGTCGAACGGAAAGGTCGATCTGTCTCCGTTGGTCGTCAAGTTGGAAGCCCGTGACCAATGTGGTGGAGCGGGCGTTTTCAACTCGGATCTGCCGCTTGTTGCCGCGCTCGAAAAGCCGCTGCACCCCGCCCTGGTAGAAATTGGGACCGTTGGGATCGTCCGGTCCCAAGGTCAACATCTGTCCGCCAACGATGCCTACGGGATTCTGGCGAAGCCCTGCCGTGACCTCTTGGGAACGCACTGCCGCGAGATGTTGAGCGGCGGAGAGCAGCGTTGGATTGGCTCTGTGGGCAAGTTCGAGGGCCTGAACGAGCGTGAGTGGCGCCGATGCCGGAGAAGAAGCAGACGAGGCGATGATCGCCGACGGAATTAGCGTCGTCGCGGGCGGGGATGTTTGCGCTGTGACTACGCTTGAAGCGCAGGCAAGCAGAATTGCAAGGAGAGATGGGCGCACAGGGGCACCTCCGCAGGTGTCTTGGCCGCAATAAGCGGCTAGCCGATGTTGAACGGGTTGATGGCTAGAGTGCTAGGGAAGGCGGAGGTCGTAATCGCAAGGATCGCATCAGCCACGTTGAGAGCGGACGCATATCCCAATCGCCTTCCTCAACAATCGCTTTGAGCGCAAGGAAGGAAGCTAACAACAGAAGGAACGCGCAAAATACGGGCACCAATTCGAGCCCGACGGATGCGCCGTCCGAAGCCATGCGCCACGTTTGGGAACTGGCCGGCAAAGCCGCCTGGCGGGCTTCCAGGAGATCGTCTGATATGGAAATCACTGGCAGCAACAGCAGGCAGACAACGAACGCCAGCATAATGGCAGCCGTGGGCGAGAGTGGTGTGCGTCCTCGCCGAATGGCAAGCACAGTTCCACCCATCACCATACTGGCGACGATCAGCCAGACTAGATTGGACGCAACTTCCACTCATCAATCATAAGTCATGGTTTGTTGCGCCTGGAAATTCCGCCAGGCCTACATACAGTTGGGACATGCAACACGTCGTTGGGCTGAACAGCGCGTTACTATTTCTTCACCGTTGCAAACCCGTTGTAAACGAGAAGGAACATCCAGCCATGCTGCGTCTTCGTCCTTTGTGCCGCGTTCTTATCGCATTCGGTTGTGTCGCCACAATGCTTGTGGCTGAAGGGCAAACCTCGCCTCGGATCGGCTATTACAGGGATCCAGCAGTTCATGGCGACACCATCGTTTTCACTTCTGAGGGCGATCTGTGGACTGCCAACGTTCATGGCGGTGCTGCGCAGAGATTAACTTCAAATTCCGGCATCGAGCGCGCGGGCATGATCTCGCCCGACGGACAAACCGTAGCTTTTCTCGCCCACTACGAGGGTCCTTCGGAGGTGTATACCATGCCTCTTGCTGGTGGCATGCCGCGCCGCAGAACCTGGGACGGCGACGCCGCACCTGCTGGTTGGGCACCAGACGGACGTCTGATTGTAACGACAAGGCGCTATTCCACTCTGCCAGAACCGAGGCTTGTTCTGATTGGCACGCAAGGCGATCATGAAGTCATTCCTCTGGCAAGTGGATCGGAGGCCGTCTACTCGACAGATGGCCACACGCTTTTCTTTACGCGTTTTCAAAATCAGGGAAGCAGCACCAAGCGGTATAAGGGCGGTTTCATTCAAAACCTATGGCGCTACGATGGCGCTGGGGAGGCCGTTCCGGTAGCCGGCGACTACATCGGAATCTCGCACAATCCAATGTTCTGGAACGGCCGCGTGTACTTCCTTTCCGATCGCAATGGAGTGATGAATGTCTTCTCCGTCGACCCTTCTGGTAAAGACCTGAAACAAGAAAGCCAACAGAAGATCTTTGATGTGGAGTCCGCTTCAATCTCTGGTGGCCACATTGTTTATGCGTGTGCTGCAGATCTCTGGAACCTGGATGTAAGGACCGGTAAGGAAGCAGTCATCCCGATATCGCTGACTTCCGACTTTGATCAGTTGCGAGAGCACTGGGTAAAAGACCCCATCCACTATGTAACAGACACTCACGCATCGCCGGATGGTCATAGTGCCGTGTTTACGTCGCGCGGAGAAGTCTTCGTCGTGCCGGCAAAAGCAGGGCGCATCATCAAGGTTGCAGCAGATTCATCTGTACGGTACCGTTCCGCACGCTTCTCGCCGGATGGCAAGAGCGTCATCGCGCTATCCACAACCAGTGGGGAAACAGAATTCTGGAAATATCCAGCAAACGGTGACGGCAGACCTGAGCAGCTCACGAAAGATGCAAGAGTTCTACGTTGGGACGGCATGATGTCGCCTGACGGACGCTGGCTTGCGAACTTCAACAAAGACCAGGAACTCTGGCTTTTCGACACGAAGACAAAGCAAAACAAGCTGATTGCCCAATCCAGGAACGGTGATTTTGAAGACCTGAACTGGTCACCGGATAGCCGGTGGCTTGCTTATGTGGAATCTGCCGCGAACCACAACGCGCAAATCAAGATCCTGAACGTCGAGTCCGGAAAGATGGAGACCATTACATCCGACCGTTACAACAGCGCCAACCCTGTCTGGAGCCCAGACGGAAAGTGGATGTATTTCTTATCGGACCGTTCGCTGAAGACCTCGGTGCAATCGCCGTGGGGACCGCGTCAGCCGGCGCCTCATTTTCCGAATGCAGTAAAGATCTATGAGCTTGCGCTCAAGCCTGACATGCGATCCCCGTTTCTAGCTCCAGATGAGCTTCACCCGGATACGCCGGAGAACGAAGAGAAAGACAAAGCCAAGAAAGACGACGAGAAGAAGGCCGGCGACAAGACAAAGGATAAGGCTGAGGATGATGCAAAGCACAAGGCAAAGAAGGACGACGCAAAGCCATCCGATGATGCCGATAAGAAGAAGGTGCCCGAGGTCGCAATCGACTTCAGCGGGATCGCTGCGCGCCTGAACGAAGTGCCAGTCCCGGCAGGCAATTACCGGAGCCTGCAGGCAACGGAGAAGCGACTTTGCTGGCTTAGCGCCACGGACGATGCAGATCCGAAAAATGCGCTGCAGTGTTTAGACGTAGCCAACAAGGGCGATGACCCCGACACGCTCATGGGTAGGATTGCAGGCTTTGAGGTAACGCAGGACCGGAAGAAGATTTTGATTCGTAAGAATGATGACTTCTATATGGTTGACTCAGATGCGAAGGGAGCGGGGCTTGGGGATTCTAAGGCACTCGGCAAGCAGAAGATCGACCTGTCTCATTGGGCCATCACAACGACTCCTCAAGAAGAGTTTCGTGGCATTTTCCTCGATGCGTGGCGACTGGAGCGTGACTACTTCTACGACCGCAACATGCATGGAGTGAACTGGGTCGCCATGCGCGATCGCTATCTGCCGCTGGCAGAGCGGGCCGCGGACCGGGATGAGTTGAACGATGTCATCGCGCAAATGGTCAGCGAGCTTTCCGCGCTGCACACCTTTGTTTTTGGAGGCGATGCACGCAAGCCCACCGATCAAGTCGACCTGGCGGCCCTGGGCGCGGAGCTGCGTCGTGATGAGCAGGCGGGTGGCTACACCGTCACCCACATCTATCAGTACGATCCTGATTTGCCAGATCACGCGCCCCCGTTTGCGCGACCCGACTCACTGGTGCACGAAGGCGAAACCATCCTTAGCATTGATGGCAGAGATTTGCTCAGCGTTCATGATGAACGCGAGCTTCTTCGCGGCAAAGCGGATACTCCCGTACTGATCAAAGTGAAGTCGGCAAAAGGCGAGACCCGGGAAATCCTGGTGAAGCCGATCAAAGCGCGAGACGATCGCGAACTGCGTTATGCGGAATGGGAATACTCAAGACGTCAAACTGTCGATGCCAGATCAAGTAATCAGATTGGCTATGTCCATTTGCGTGCGATGGGCTCTGAGGATATCGAGCAGTGGGCCCGCGAGTATTACCCCGTGTATCGCAGGCAGGGCCTCATTATCGATGTACGGCACAACAACGGCGGCAACATCGACTCATGGCTTCTGGGTGATTTGCTTCGGAAGGCGTGGTTCTACTGGCAGCCGCGCGTGGGCGATCCGGACTGGAACATGCAGTATGCCTTTCGCGGACACGTCGTGGTTTTGTGTGATGAAGCGACAGCATCCGATGGGGAAGCCTTCAGTGAAGGATTCCACCGTTTGGATTTGGGCAAGGTGATCGGAACGCGCACGTGGGGCGGTGAGATCTGGCTTAGCGGAAGCAACAGCGAAGCGGATGGAGGCATTGCGACCGCAGCCGAGACCGGTGTCTACGGGCCGGAAGGCAAGTGGCTAATTGAAGGCCATGGGGTCGATCCTGACGTTGTCGTGGATAATTTGCCCCATGCAACGTTCATGGGCGATGATGCACAGTTGCAGGCCGGCATCGATCTGCTGAAGAAAGAGATAGCAGCCGATCCTCGACCAGTACCGAAAGCACCACCCTACCCAGACAAGTCGTTCAAGTATTAAGAAGAAAAAGTAAGTGCTACCGCGTTGAACTGATTGGAAAATGATGTCGACATCCAGACGGGATTTTGTGAAGGCGTCCATCGCAGCAGGCGTCGGAGCTGCAACGGGAAAAGCCGCAGAAGGACAGGGTGCGTCACGCATACCCGAAACGGACAGTCGCACCGCGATGGCGGCCGGGGCTGCGGAGTTTACGCGTGGCGTCGGACTTTATCCCGGCGCGCTGGACGAGAACTTCGGCCCGAGTCTTGTAGCAGCGGGACAGGAATATAGGAATCTCTCGCTCCTTCGGCCTGCGTATCACTCCAGCAGCCACGACTACAACTTGACGGCGCAGCTGATCACGGACGGCATCAAGCACACACGTTTGCCCGAGTATGTATCCGTGTCAGTCGACGGCCGCGTACTTGCCAAGCCCGAGCGCGAGACTGTGCTCGATCACTTTCAGTCGAGCCAGATGGAAATAATAGGCGCGCGGCCTGTGGTTGAGTTTCATCTTGCGGGAGGGGATTCCGCACCAACGATCGATCGCGTCACGGCTTTCGTTGCGGTGCCAGAACATGTAGACAGAGACGCTCTCCGCTTCACAATCCTCGGCTCGGATGACGGTTACGTATGGTCGAACCTCGGTAGCGCAGGCGCGCCAACGCCGATTCCAGGTGAGAACTACCCGCCTGATCTGGTTCGCGGCAACGTGTTGCTCCTGCCGGAGATCGCTTTCGCTCAGCCTCAACACCTTCGCAATTACAGGCTGCAAATGGAAGTAACCGGAGCCTCGAACCGCGACTTTTCGTCGCATTGGGGGCTTGGCGAGGTGGCGTTCTACAACGGTGCAAACCGGGTTGAAGTTGGCGGGCCTTACAGCTTTACAAGTGCTTGGAAAAGCAGTGGGCTCGGCGAAGAGTGGGTTTACGTCGATCTTGGTGGGATATG
Source organism: Verrucomicrobia bacterium Tous-C9LFEB (assembly GCA_903970445.1). GTDB lineage: Bacteria > Acidobacteriota > Terriglobia > Terriglobales > Acidobacteriaceae > Granulicella. Next base: position 17,720 of record CAJCIP010000084.1, read on the forward strand.
CGTTTTCGATCACGTAATCCTGCATTGGATCGTGCCTGCGGCCGCGGGTCATGTTCAGGTCTCAAACGACGCGAAGGAATGGCGGAATGTTGCGGCTGTGCACGGAGCGAGCAGCAAGGAAGAAATTGCCATAAAGCCTTCCGCGCGTGGGCGCTATGTGCGTGTCCTGATGACGCGACCCGCCTCATCAGAAGGCTACGTCCTCAGCGAGCTTGAAGTATTCGGTCGCGGCGGTCTTAGGGCGCAACCGAAGCCGATGCCACCGCCCGATTCGAACGGCGATATTCATCTTGCTGGAGGCGGCTGGCGCTTGCAACGCGCTGATCTCGCACCATCAACAGGAGACATTCTGTCTCGCGTTGGATTCAAAGATGACTCTTGGATAGCCGCGACCGTGCCCGGCACTGTTCTGACGTCATACCTCAATGCCGGAGCAATCCCCGACCCGAACTTTGGCGAGAATCAGCTTTTCCTTTCGGATTCCTTTTTCTATTCAGACTTCTGGTACCGCACGGAGTTTCACGCGCCATCCGCCGCTCCGGATGAATTGCAGTGGCTGGAGTTCTCGGGAATCAACTGGAAAGCAAACGTGTTCCTCAATGGCGAGCGCCTGGGGCGCATCGAAGGCGCCTTTCAGCGCGCCCGTTACAGCGTTACTGGAAAGCTGAACAGTGGAGTGCCAAACGCGCTGGCCGTCCTCATTGAAAAGAATGCCACACCTGGCAGCGCTAAGCAGAAGACCTATGAAACGCCAGGGAAGAATGGTGGTGCGCTTGGTGCCGACAATCCAACTTTCCATTCCTCTGTCGGCTGGGATTGGATTCCTACCATTCGCGGCCGCAATACCGGCATCTGGAACTCCATTCGCCTTACCAAGACAACGAGCGTCACCGTGACAGACCCCGCGGTGACAAGTGTGCTGCCTTTGCCGGACACGTCACGCGCGGACGTCACCGTCAGCGTGACCGTAACGAATCACAGCAACTCAAGTGTGAAGGGAACCTTGCACTGCCGTTTGGGGGACATCGTCGTTGCACAAGACGTAAGTCTCGCGGGTGGAGAGCAGAAGCTGGTTGTGTTTGATCCAAGATTGCACAGTGAGCTTGCCTTAACGAACCCTAGGCTTTGGTGGCCAGTTGGCTATGGTGAGCCGTCGCTGTACGACGTTGAACTCGTCTTCAAGCCTGACAACGGAGGCGAATCGAAATCGCTGAAGTTCAAGGCAGGCATTCGGCAGATCACAGCAAGTGAAGATGGTGGAGCGCTTCGGCTGTGGGTGAATGGTCGCCGCATCGTGGCGAAAGGCGGGAACTGGGGCTTCAGCGAATCCATGCTGCGCTATCGCGCGCGTGAATATGACGCTGCTGTTCGCTATCACCGTGAGATGAACTTCAACATGATTCGGAACTGGGTTGGTCAGATCGGAGAAGATGCGTTCTACGAAGCATGTGATCGTCACGGCATCCTTGTGTGGCAGGATTTCTGGCTCGCAAATCCGTGGGACGGTCCGATCCCTGATGACAACGAGATGTTCCTGAAGAATGCTCGCGATCTGCTGCTTCGCATCCGTATGCATCCTTGTATTGGTATTTACTGCGGACGTAACGAATGGTTTCCGCCGAAGCCTCTCGATGAGGGTCTACGCTCACTCCTGAACGAATTGCATCCCGATCTGCACTATATCGGCAGCTCAGCCGATGGGCCGGTAAGCGGCCATGGGCCATACCAGGCGCTCCCGCCGCAGACATACTTTCGACGCGCGGATACGAAGCTGCACAGCGAGATCGGATCGCCAAACATTCCCACGTACGAGAGCCTGAGCCTGATGATGCCCGCTGATGCGCAGTGGCCGCAGGCGCTTGATTGGGGACTGCACGACTTCTGCCTGAAGGGAGCACAAGGTGGGGAGAGCTTCCGATCCATCATTGATGAAAGCTATGGTGGCGCAGCGAGCGCAAAAGAATGGATGGAACTCGCCCAGTTCGTGAATTACGACACATACAGGGCAATGTTCGAGGCCCAGGGCAAGGACCGCATGGGTGTACTGCTGTGGATGAGCCATCCTTGTTGGCCTTCGTTTGTGTGGCAGACCTACGACTATTACCTGGATCCGACTGCGGCATATTTTGGTTGCAAGAAAGCTTGCGAGCCACTCCACATCCAGTGGAACCCGGTGACCGAAAGAGTTGAAGTTGTAAATACGAGCGGCGGAAACCAGTGCGCTGTGTCAGCGAAGCTCGAGATCCTTAATTCAAGCGGCGCGGTTGTAGGCACGCAGTCAGCTGCGCTTGACAGCCATGAAGACAGCCTTATCGAGGCGTTCCCAATCAAGTACCCTGCTCAGCTCACTGGGATCCATTTCTTGCGGCTTAGTCTCAGCCAAAGCGGTCACACTCTTTCGAAGAACTTCTATCTGCGCGGGTGCGATTCGGGGAACCACCGCGGCATTCGGGCTCTCCCACCGGCCAACGTTGTAGGGAGTACAGAGGTTGTACGCGAGGGTGATGCGTGGAAGCTAACAACAAAGCTAAGAAATACCTCGCAATCGCCGGCGTTGATGGTTCGGCTTCGCGCGGTGCGGGTCTACACGGGCGACCGGATTCTGCCGGCCATCTACAGCGACAATTACATCGCCCTTATGCCCGGAGAAGAAGAGACGCTTCTAACGCAGGTAAAACACGCAGACACGCGAGGAGAAAAACCGCGCATCGTTATCGAGGGCTTCAACATCTCGTGAATCGTACAGTTCTAAACACGAATCATGGTGCGAATGCTTTCCATGACTGAGGGCCAGGCCTTGCTGTCGGGATCAATGATGTCGAAGTGATCAGCACCGGGAATGATGTGAGCGGATGCTGTTGAACCTCTTTGATGTGCGAGCTTTACCCACTCCGACGGCAAGTCGGGTGGGATTTGGTCGTCCTGACTACCTTGGACGAGAAGCTGCGGTGCTGCTAAAGGAAGCAGACTGGCGGGGTCTCCGTTCCGATAGCGATCTGCGAATCGCTCAGGTCCGCCGCCCATCAGCTCGATCACTTCGGAGCGGTCGTGCGCAAACATGCCATAGCCCGAGAGGCGAATCGTGAGCTGCAGCCCAACGGCACCGGCGAGTGCGATGGCTCCTCTGAGCGGGATACCTGGCGGTGGCTGCGAAAGTTCACTGTGCGGATCAATGTGGAAGCGTCCAGCGAGCCAGAAGGCAAGATGGCCGCCAGCAGAGTGGCCCATGGTGTACACCCGCGAAAGGTCGAGCGGGTATTTCTTCGAAACCTCTTTGAGGTACTCGAAACCGGCAGCAACGTCTTGAAACGTAGTTGGCCACCCGCCGCCGGTCGAGCCTACTCTGCGGTATTCCAGTGACCACATGGCAATGCCGGCGCGCTTCAGGGCGTCGCATAGATAGCCCGCGTAGCCGAGGTCGTATGCCGACTTCCACCATCCACCATGAATAAAGACGATGACGGGAGGAGGAGAGCTCGGCTTTACCGGCAGCCAGAGGTCGCCGAACTGGGAATCGTTCGGGCCGTAGTGGATGCGGTGGTCAGCAGGAAGGACGGGCTTTGAGAGGATGTCCATGCTTCCATTGTCGCGCGCCCTTTCTTACAGAGCTTGTAGAGTGGCAACATGGCGCTAGCAGAACGGGCTGACTTTTCGCGCATCAGCGAACGCGAGCAGGGACTGAAGCGAAGCCTTTCTGCGCGTCAGCTTTCGATGATTGCGATCGGCGGAGCGATAGGAACTGGTTTGTTCCTTGGCTCGAGCTTCGCGATCAGCTTTGCAGGACCTGCGGTACTGGTCAGCTACCTGATTGGCGCGTTCATTACGCTTCTGCTGATGGGCTGCTTGGCGGAGATGACGGTTGCTCATCCTACAGCGGGGTCGTTCGGAGCCTGGGCGGAACACTATATCTCGCCGCTCGCCGGGTTCCTTGTGCGGATCGCATATTGGGCTGGCGTGGTGTTCGCGCTTGGCACCGAGATTTCGGCTGTCGCGGTGTACATGCGGTTCTGGTTCCCGACCGTTCCTGGGCCGGTGTGGATTGCAGGCTTCGCTTTGATACTTCTGCTGGTGAATGCGTCAAATGTGAAGTTCTTCGGCGCAGTCGAGTACGGACTTTCTCTGCTGAAGATCACAGCGATTGTGGCATTCCTGCTTCTGGGCGGGTGGCTCCTGACCTCCGCAACTCACCACGGAGCGCTCACCTCGGACGCAACTAGTGGTTTTCGCAATTACACCGCTTTTGGCGGCTTCTTGCCGAAAGGTGTGAGCGGCATGTGGGTGGCGGTGCTGGTGTCACTGTTCAGCTACTTCTCCATCGAGATGATCGCTGTCGCTGCGGCTGAGGCACAAGACCCGCGACGCGCGATTCGGCATGCATTTCGCGCCACGATGCTGCGGCTGGTTGTGTTCTACATCTGCACTCTGACGTTGGTACTTGCCATCGTTCCGTGGACTGTCACTGCATCGGGAGGCACGCAGTCACCGTTCGTGACTGTGATGGAGCGAACTGGATTTGCGCATGCGGCTGGCGTTGTGAATTTCGTCATTCTGGTAGCGGCGCTTTCCGCGATGAATAGCCAGATGTACATCACGGCGCGAATGCTGTTTTCGCTTTCGCGAGCAGGATTTGCGCCGAAACGATTTGGGGTGCTTTCACGAAACGGTGTTCCCGTGGCCGCGCTGCTCGCATCCTGCACTGGCATTGGGCTCGCCGCAGTCTTGAACGCCCTCTACCATGAGCACGCCTTTCTGCTAATGCTTTCGATTTCCATGTTTGGGCCGCTGTTCGCCTGGATGATGATCTTCGTGACGCACTTGCGTTTTCGCCAGAGGAATAGTGGAGAGCTTGCCTTTCGAATGTGGGGCTACCCTTATACAAGCGTGCTGGGGGCGCTGTTGATGCTGGCTGCCATTGTCACCACAGCGTTCGTGCCTGCGTTTCATGCGACGTTGGTTTATGGGTTGCCATTCCTGATGGTGATGACTGGCGCCTATGTGTTGCGCCAGCAAAGGGCGGTGGGTGAGGTTGGTGTGGAGGAGGAGTCTTGAAGACCGAATACATGCTCGTGCCTGCAGCGATTGCGTTCGCAAATGCAAGGGTCGTTGCACCGCAGTCAGCAAGCTGCCTCGGTACCCGCACTTCAACCCCGCGGCGCCGCTTCGCTCAGGTTGACGACATAAAGATATCGGCTGGTACGAGGTGACGAACTTGGTGGATGCATCCGAGATGAAGACGGGCTTACAAGGCGTGGCGAACGCCGATCCGCTGCTTGTCTGGCGCAAAGAGTTTCCAATCCTTGAGCACACAACGTACATGATTAGTCACTCGCTTGGTCCAATGCCGCGCAAAGTGGAGAGTGCGATGGCCGAGTTCACGCAGACGTGGGCCACGCGAGGCATTCGAGCTTGGGAAGAAGGCTGGTGGGAAATGCCGGTAACGTGCGGCAATCTCATCGGCTCAATCATTGGCGCACCGGAAGGGCGCGTCGTGATGCACCAGAACGTTTCCATTTGCCAGTCGATCGTGACATCGTGTTTCGATTGGAACGGGAAGCGAAACAAGCTAGTGACCGATGGCTTGAACTTTCCTTCGAACGACTACATCTATCACGGGCTCAAGCGCCAGGGCGCAGAGATCGTGTCGGTGGACACGCCGGACGGAATGACGATTCCGCTGGAAAAGATACTCGAAGCCATTGATGAAGAGACCCAGCTCGTCAGCATTTCTCATGTAGCGTTCCGAAGCTCGTACCTGCATGATCTTGCGGCCGTGACGAAGCGCGCGCACGAGGTTGGTGCATACGTTCTGGCGGATATTTATCAGTCCGCTGGAATCGTGCCGATAGATGTGGTGAAGCTTAACGTTGATTTTGCAACGGGCGGCTCGGTGAAGTGGCTGCTGGGCGGCCCGGGCGCCGGCTATCTATACGTGCGCCAGGATCTCGATGCACAGTTGGAACCAGCGATGACAGGATGGGCCGCGCACGCGCTTCCGTTTCAATTTGCAAATGGGCCGATGGAATATGCGCCTGACATTCACCGCTTTCTGAACGGCACGCCAAATGTTCCGGCAATGTATTCCGCGCGGTCGGGGTACGAGATTGTGAACAAGATTGGCGTCGAGACGATCCGCGAAAAGTCGAAGCGGCAGACGCAACTTCTTATCTCGTTAGCAGAAGAGGCGGGCATCAAGGTGCGCAGTCCTCGCGATCCTGAGCTGCGCGGAGGCGCGGTGATCCTCGATGTGCCGAATGGAAAGGAGACGACTGCGGAAATGATCCGCAGACAGATCCTCGTCGATTTTCGGCCGGGCGCCGGCGTACGCCTCGCGCCGCATTTCTATACTTCGGATGACGAAGTGCATCACACGATTTCTGAGCTGGCAAGCATTGTGCACAACACGCGGGCATGAGGAGTAGGAATGATTGTTGTTGATTCCGAGTACGTTGATCTTGCGACAGCGGCCGGACCGATGCGTACGCATATAGTGCGACCTTCAGCAGACGGTAGGTTTCCGGGCGTGGTGCTGTATTCGGAAATCTTTCAAGTGACTGTGCCTGTGCGACGCATAGCGGTACAGCTTGCGAGCTATGGCTATGTTGTTGCTGTACCCGAGATTTATCACGAGTACGAGCCTGCAGGTACGGTGCTCGCGTACGACCAGGCGGGATCCGATCGTGGCAATGCGCTGAAGACGAAAAAGCCCCTCGCCGCGTATGACGAAGACGCTCGTGCTGCGCTCGCGCACCTAGGGCAGCGGAACGACTGCACCGGCAGATTGGGTGTGATGGGCATCTGCATCGGTGGGCACCTGGCCTTTCGTGCGGCGATGAATCCTGAGGTGTTGGGCACCGTTTGCTTCTATGCGACGGACATCCACAAGAGCTCCCTTGGGTTTGGCATGAGTGATGATTCACTGCAGCGTGCCAGCGAGATCAAAGGCGAGCTGCTGATGGTGTGGGGACGCCAGGATCCGCATATTCCGACCGAGGGCCGGATGAAAGTGCTGGAGCGGCTGAATGAGGCAGGAACGAGGCTGAACTGGCACGAGGTGAACGGCGCGCATGCGTTTCTGCGCGACGAGGGCGTTCGCTATGACCCGGAGTTGGCACGGTCTATGTTTGGGTTAGCGCTGGATCTGTTCCATCGGACACTCGCAGTGGGGTGAATCCTGCGGGCTGCGTGGTAAGGTGGGACTGCCGTGGCGATCACCGTCAAACTG
>CAJCIP010000085.1 GCA_903970445.1 Verrucomicrobia bacterium Tous-C9LFEB
TATATACATTGTTTGTGGACGTTCTCTATCAGTACGGCGGGGTAGAGTTCGTTTGGAACATGCACAAAGCGGCTGCAAACATCGCAAAGCAAGGCATCCGCTTCGAGCGAGCATGTGAAGTGTTTCTCGACCCGCTTGCCCATGCTATCGACGCAGGTGTAACGGACGAAGCTCGCGACGCAGTCGTGGGCGAGACAGAAAATGGAGCACTGCTCTTCGTGGTTCACATCGAACGTGACAATGAGGCCATCCGCATCATCTCGGCTAGAGCCGCAACGATCCATGAACGGAGCGAATATGAAAACTATGCGTGAGCGAGTAAAGGTCAAGCTGCAGCGCGATCGCCCGATGACGACAATCAGTCTTCGCATGCCTGAGGACGTCATCGGTGACCTGAAAGAAATCGCGCCGATGCTTGGCTTCTCCGGCTACCAGCCCTTGATGCGCTCGTACATCGGCAAGGGGCTTCGCAAGGACTTGCAGCAACTGAACGGGTCCCAAGTCGAGGCACTTACAGAGAGCCTTCGCAAGCAGGGAATCGCGGACGAGCAAATTTCGCGAGCCATCGCTGACGCCGGCTTCAGAACCGCCTAACTTGCGTTGGGTGGACCATTCATCGCGCTTTCAGCGACGAGTGAGGTACATGGCGGCATTGAGCAAATCTCCTTGCGAAATACTTTGCCCCTGAGAGCCAAAGGTCCGACTCAAACCAGCCTAGGCCGAAGGCCTAGGTAGAAGTCGAAAAGTACCTCAAGCGCTGAAGGCGCGACTCATAATGCTCTTACGTGATTAAGCACGCTGGGCCGCGCTTGGAAGGGGCACGGCTTCAGCTGTGCCATAATCCCCGCCGGTTGCAAGGGGCTTCAGCCCCCAAGGTACGCCTGGCCATCCCGAGCCTCACAGCACTACGGCTCAACACCCAGCGACCCTCCAATACCCGGGGTCATCCTAAAGTCGTTGTGAGCCACGCCCGCCAGCACCGTCTCCGCGACCAACCCGTCCTTGAACCGCGTCCGCAAACGCTCCGAACTAGAGCGCGGAACCAACTCATCACGTTCTGCCACGATGATCTGCGTAGGAGCCTTCACGTTCGGCGCATACCGCCACGACTTAAACTTGCCGAGCAGCAACCATCGCACCGCAGAAATCGATCGACACCCACACCGGTCGCCCTCTCTGAGACATACAACTATCGCAACTGATCCAGCGAAGCGCACCCGGGGTCCCCATCGAGATCGCATGGGGTGGACGCGGACTCGAACGACACCACACCCGCCCGCAACGCCACGCAATGAAGGGTAGGCTAAGGGTGACGATAGGGCTTGAGGGCCAAAGGCCCGACTTCATACCAGCCCAGGCCGCTAGGCCTGGGTACAAGGCGCAATCGTCTCAAGCGCTGAAGGCGCGACTCATCATGCCTGCGCTAGGAATCCTGACTACGCCTAAAAATGGCACGGCGTAAGGTCATCATCGTGAGCCAAGCTTGGAAGGGGCAGGGCTTCAGCCGTGCCGTCACTTCAGCCCCTGAGGTCGGGAACATCCTGCGAAACGTCCTCAGCATTTCCGCCGAAGTAGATGACCGCCCCAGGTCCCGCGTGTTCATGGAACGATGCCATTGCCCTTATTGTCCCGGCATGGAATCTCAGAACGAGCTAGCTGTCGTGTTCTCCCCTGGCTGCGGATGGAGATAAGCGACCGCTGAACTACAAACAGCGCCACGCACGCCAAGCCATAAAGGGACAGCACCACAACTCCCATAATGGCCAGCATTCGCAGCGCGGCTCGCATCGAGCTTCTTATGCTAGCAGCAGGTTTCGCCTGATCGTTGAGTGGGCCCATTCAACGCGCTTTACGCGATTGGTGTGGAGAGCATGCCCTACCTTATTTTCAATGTAGACCAGCCATGCACGAAGAAGCCATCAACGAATGGTCCACCCGCCATCCGCGAGCCTGGGGTTTGCCCTCCTCACTTCCAATCGAACCGATCACCTGCCTCTCTCATACCGGTGACTGTCTCTGCGGCGAGTTGCTTTACTAACTGAGCGAATCCGATGTCGCCGTTCCGCACAAATCCGATACCGTATGTTTCCGAACGGACGGCTTCGTGGGCGTACTCTGCAAAGACGTCGCCCTCGCCCGGCCGCTCGATATTCAACATAGTTTTTGATTGAGATGTCTGCTTTTGTTTCATATACGACGTCACCATTTCGAAGTCAATGCCCGTCTTGGATGTAGAAAGCATCTCCTTTATCGTTGCTCCCAAAGACCTTGTAAAGCTATTCCGGTGTTCACTCGAAAAGTAGATGGCTGCAGCATTGAAAGCCAACTTAGAAGCGATCGCAATTCCGAATGCCCTAAGATTTACCGAAAGAGCGCTCCCGTCCTCGAACTGAGGCAATGCAGCTACATCCGAATAGATTGCGTAGCCGCTTTCGCGCATATCCGTTGGTTCATCGAAGAACTTCAGGGAGCGATCTTTGATGGATAAACCGTGGCCAAAATACATAGTGCGACCAAGTACTAGACCATTTTCTATAGTCGCTCGTCCGTAGGACTCTCCGAAACCGACAACCCCGACACGTTTTCCAAGAAACCCTGTCATGTCCATCTCGTAACTCTACTGGCAAGTAATCAGATGCTCGCCTCTCACTTCTATTGGGCAACACGATCATTGACCGCAGGTGTGAGCGCAACTAACCTGAAGCTGTGCAAGTAAATCTCCAATACGCCGAGGAGCATTTTGCCGAACTTGCCAAGGCCGCTGACAATGGTGAGGTCGTCGAAATCTCACGCCCTGATAAACCGGTACTGACGCTCGTCGTCTCCAATGTCCCCGCCCCTCAGAAGCGAACAGGGAGGCGCATTCTAGGAGCCGGACGCGGCGAGATGATTGTTCCTACCTGGGAAGAGTGGCATGCGATGGACAAGGAACTGGAGCGTGAAATGCTGGATGCTCCACTCGTCTCTTCGGGTGAAATCTGAGAATTCTGCTCGATACACACGTTGTCATTGGGCAATCTACGCACCAGACATGCTGAGTACGAAAGCCCAAGAGATTATCGCTGATCCCGCGAATGAGCTTCTCTTCAGCTATACATCCTTGCAGGAACTTTTGAATAAAGTCGGTCGCGGCAAGTTGAGACTGACTACTGGGACCGTGCGTGACGTTGCCGCTCGTATCGACGCGCTCGGCCTCACGTATCTACCCATCACGATGGAGCAGATAAAAGCGGCTGCCGAACTCCCGCACCATCACAGCGACCCATCTGACCGCGTCCTGATTGTTCAAGCACAGTCCGAGAATGTTCCACTTCTGACCGTCGACCGTGAGATTCGAAAATATTTCCATCCAGACGCGGTGGAATTAAAGCTGATTGTCCAGCCTTCAAGTGCCACAAACGAAAACGCCAGAGACCGGAGTCTCTGGCGCTTTCATCATTGATGAACTCGCAGTGCAGGCGGAGATCGCATCTTCGAGTTGTTCCTAAATGCCTGGCCCCCGGCTCGCGCCGGTTGCCCTGCTTCCAGGCTCAACCTTCTGAGCATTTTCCGCCTTAGTCTTCCACTAATCTCCGGCTTTGCCGAGCGGCCAACCCTCCGACTTGCGTCGGCTGTTTTGCCTCTCTGCGCTTCCGGAGTTTCACGTCCGACTTCCTGCGCCCTCATCAGCTGGAATGACAGTAGGCGTGGCCCGCCTGTGCGTGCAACTGCAAAACGGAGCGGTTGTGTGGATTACGATTTTGAAAGCCGACGCACCTTGGACAGCCTTTCGCGCTCGGCACGACTTGACAAAAGTCGCGCCTAAAAAGCCTCGCCCAACGAAAAGCCCGGCGACCGGCACCAGACTTGGTCCGCACCTATCCCCAATATTGTGAAGACTTTGAGACCAAAGTACGGGGGATGGGGAGGGTCAAGTCAGGCGGCCGCAGGAAACGCAGCGGAAGGCGCCGAGTCGCAATGGATGATTGCAGGCAAAGCTTGCGACTTGACCACCGCCGGCACCAGATGCGCGACCTGCGACAGCGGATAAGCCGCCTGGAGTGCCCGCGCGAGCCCGTCGTATGGATCGGAAGTGGGAGTGCAGAAGTACATGTCGTTATCTTGCAGCGGTTACCGACGGGTGACGATTCCACGGACGGTAGAACCACGCGTGGTTCGCGCCACTTGCTTTTGCTTCACGAAAGCCACTCGCGCGTTGAGCACAACGCTGTTCGCGTTCTCTGCCTCATATCTAGCTGGGAGAAACGCCAGCAACATGAGCACTCAAAACGACAAGCAGATTTCGCGCCGGCAGATAGTCACCGGCATCGGGGCAGGCATCGCGACCGCAGCCGCTGCCACCGCTCCAGCCTTCGGGCAGAGCACAAATTCAGGCTCGACCGCTCAGCCTGTGCAGGACCCGACCTCCAAGTTCCCGAAGCCTCCATACGACACCACACAGCAGCCCTGGCCCGGTCTCGCCAGCAAGATGATTCCACCGCCCGACCACGGCGAAAAGAGCTACAAGGGCTCCGGCCGCCTGCTTGGCCGCAAGGCGCTCATCACCGGAGGCGACTCTGGCATGGGCCGCGCCGCTGCAATCGCCTACGCGCGCGAAGGCGCCGACGTAGCCATCAGCTACTACCCGTCAGAAGAACCGGATGCACGCGAGGTCATCGAGCTGATCAAGGCTGAAGGGCGCAAGGCAGTTGCGATTCCCGGTGACCTACGCTCGGAGAAGTACTGCGTCGATCTAGTCGCGAAGACCGTAGCTGGACTCGGCGGGCTGGACATCGTCGTTTCCAACGCCGGGCGGCAGCACCAGGTGGAATCCATCCTCGACATGACAACCGAGCTCTTCGATTGGACAATGAAGACCAACATCTACGCGCCCTTCTGGATCATCAAAGCCGCACTGCCGCACCTCAAGCCGGGCTCCTGCATCATCGGCACCACGTCCGAGCAGGCTTATGATCCGTCACCGAACCTCTACGACTACGCTCAGACGAAGGCCGCGACGATGAACTACGTCAAGTCGCTTGCCAAGCAGCTCGGCCCGAAGGGCATCCGCGTCAACGGTGTCGCACCGGGTCCAATCTACACGCCACTGCAGATTTCCGGCGGCGCGACACAGCAGAAGTTCCAGAACTTCGGCGGCGACTATCCGCTCAAACGCGCCGGCCAGCCCGGCGAACTCGCCAGCATCTTCGTCCAGCTAGCCGCGCAGGATGCTACCTACACCACCGGCAACATCTACGGCGCAGGTGGCGGTGGCGGCCAGCCGTAACATTTGTGACGTATCAGAAAGGCGAGCTCATTTCGGGCTCGCCTTACTCTTTGCGCCTCGAATCAATGACAGTCACATCAAAGTGATGGGCTTCTCTGCATCGTATGGTGTGTGCGAGACAAACTACGTATCAACCGCCGAAACGCGCCGATTCACATCTCCTTCTGGCTCTTCGTGCTCTTCCTGCTTTATATGTTCTGGAAGGCCTTCAGCGGGCACAACGCCTGAGCTGCGCATTAGAAAGTGCGCGCGTTGCACATGCGAGGGCCTGTGTCAGCGTTTGCTCTCTGACGGCGTTCGGGGTGCTTTCTTGAACAGGAACGACCCTGTTTCAACTGCCAGCACAACACTGAACCATCTGCGACAGTGCGAACGCTGATGCCCCGCATCCCGTGATGCGCATTTGTGGTTACCAATGACCGCCTTCATTGCGGCTTTCGTGGTACAGACTCTCTTTTGCCAATCGGTAGATTCGTAAGTGGCTGAGTGTTCACTCGCGCAGCCGCCTCAGCACGTTTGGGTCGCCACATTCCTTGCTGAGGGCTGTTCCAAATTCTTTTGGTACAGCCGGAAACGTTATGCATTGCACTGCGTAGCGCTCGGGTCGCATGAACGTCAAGAGCACTATCTTCACCATCGCCGCGGGTTTATTGCTACAGAGCACTCGCGCCGCTGTGCCGCAGTCGGCGGCTCTTGCGGCGCTGACTGACGCGCCTGTGTCCGTGGCAACGACAGTGCAGAACGTCGTCCGCAACGGCATCGGCGCCCACGTCTCGCGCCGCGTGAAGCTTCGGGGCGTAGCGACCTATCAGGTGCCTGGCCATTTCCTGTATATGCAGGATGGGAACGACGGCATCGAGTTGCAAAGCTCGTCTACTGAAAAAGTAGCACCCGGGCAGCTCGTGGAAGCTGAAGGCTATCCGATGGATGGCGATAATGCGCTGATCCTGCAGAACGCAACGTTCAAAGCGCTCGCGGGCGCCATGCCCTCTGCCGCAAAACACATAGATTCCAAGAATCTGAAGTCATGGTTGAGCAGCTTCGGCGGCGACCCACATGAAGAACTCGTCAACATCGATGGAACCGTCATCGACAGCCGCATCCAGGATGGGGAACGCATCTGGATTCTCCGCCAGGACGGCAAGATCTTTCAGGCGCACCTTCCGCTCAGCGCCGGCACGGTGGATAAGAAGTTCACCACTGCGGATGAAGCCGTTTCGTTTACCGGCATTGCGCGGTTGCATGCCACTCTAGGCAACGAGCCCGCTGTTCTCGACCTTTTGGTGCGGTCCCCGAACGATCTGCAACTCGTTGCCAGCGCTCCTTTCTGGAGATCGCGCGCGGCCATTGTTGTTCTCCTCATACTTATCGTCGCCACGTTGATGGTGGGGCTGCTCGACATCGTGCAGACGCGCAACGTGCGCGAACAGACCCGCATCATCCGAGAAAGCGAACAGCGCTTTCGAGATATGGCTGAGTGTGATGTTCTCACCGGCCTGCCCAACAGGCTCACGTTGCAGGAACGCATCGTGGAGTGTCTGAGCGATTGTGATCGCGAAGGCACCAAGGCCGCGGTCCTGACGATCGACATCGATCGCTTCAAACAGATCAATGACACCTTCGGGCATCTCGTCGGCGACGAATGTCTGAAGGCCGTTTCGCAGCGCCTGAAGACAAAAATCCGGACCGTGGACACTATCGCGCGCACAGGCGGTGAGGAATTCACCGTCATCATCGGACGCCTCAGCTCCAGCGAGAACGCGCACAAGGTCTGCACCACGCTTCTGCATCTGTTCAAAGAGCCGCTGATTCTTTCCGAACGCGGGCTGACGCTGACAGTCAGCATCGGCGCGGCCATGTATCCGGATGACGGCACCGATAGCGAAACCTTGCGAAAGCGTTCCGACCAGGCGCTCTACGAAGCGAAACGTACAGGCAGAAATAAAGTTGTTTTCGCCAGCCAGGAGCTTTCTGAATCCAGTGAAATGGCTTCGCTCGTCGAAGCAAAACTGCGTGAAGACTTACGCTTCAATCGCTTTCGCCTGTACTTCCAGCCAATCTGCGATTCTGACAAAAACATCTGCCGTTTCGAGGCGTTACTCCGCTCTCCGAACATGCATCTCGCGAAGATCGGTCCGGGCCAGTTCATCCCGATCGCTGAAGAAAGCGGCTTGATCGTTCAGCTTGGACAGTGGGTCATTCGTGAAGTTTGTAAGCAGATTGCGGAGTGGCGCGCGCAAGGTCTTTCCGTGCGTCCGGTAGCCGTGAACGTTTCAGGCCGCCAGCTCATTCGCAAGGAATTTGTGGGTGAGGTGCTTCGTGAGCTCAAGCGCTACAACATCCAGCCGGAAATGCTCGAGCTCGAGCTCACCGAAACCACCATCATGAATAAGCTGGGTCCCGTTGCCGAAATCATCGCGGAACTCGCACAGGCTGGAGTTACGTTCTCCATCGACGACTTTGGAACCGGCTATTCTTCGCTCTCGCGCCTTAATCAACTTCCGATCAAAGGCTTGAAGATCGACGCATCGTTCGTGCGCGAGCTGGAATTGGAAAGCGGTTCTTACACCATCGTTCGAGCCGTTATTCAGATGGCCAAGAGCCTCGGCCTGAACGTGGTTGCGGAAGGCATCGAAGACCACGATAAGTTTGAAATCCTGAAACATCTTGGCTGCGACCTTTTCCAGGGTTATCTCATCGGGAAGCCGGTTCCGGCAGAAGACGCCATCCTCGTCGTGGAAGACAACCGCGTCACTGTGACCCAGAATCAGGCCAATCCGCACTGGAGCTCACACCTCACTCCGCGCACCACCGGTACGTTCCGCATCAGCTGAGACGCACCGCGCAGCGCCTCTTCATCTCGCGCTTATATTACTCGTAAGGCGCATGGTCAGTACCGTGACCGCGCGAGTATTCTTTCCCTCATGTCACAGGTCCCGTTCTTCTACCCGATGCTTCGCTCGCTCGCGATCTCCACCGTGCTTGGCTTCACAGCCTGCGGCAGCAACGAGGGAACCGCTTCGGCCGGCACTGGAACCGTGACAGCGCCTTCTGGCGAACAGCTGGTGTGGTCCGATGAGTTCTCTGCTCCGGGCAACACGCTCAGCGCCGCGAACTGGACATACGAAACCGGCGGTAACGGCTGGGGCAACGACGAACTCGAAACTTATTGCAGCCCTGACAGCGACGCAACAGGCGATGCCCCCTGCGATCCGTCTCAACCGAACTCCTTCATCGGCTCGGATGGCTACCTGCACATCGTCGCAAGGCGAAATGCCTCGGGTCAGTGGACCTCCGCCCGCATTAAAACTCAGGGGCATCAAAGCTTCCAGTACGGACGATTGGAAGCCCGGATCAAGATTCCTGCCGGCCAGGGCGTATGGCCTGCTTTCTGGATGATGGGCAGCGACATCAACCAGAAGCCGTGGCCGGCCTGCGGTGAAGCCGACATCATGGAAAACGTGGGTAAGCTGCCCGCCCAGATCAACGGTTCCGTACACGGGACGGGCTTTACAGGTGACTCTCTTACCACAATCGAGAAATCGTCGTCCGGAGCCGCCTTTGCCGCCGACTTCCACACGTTCGGCATGATCTGGGCGCCAGGCAAGGTGCAATTCTACGTCGAGGATGCAACCAAGCCGTACGTCACCTACACCAAAGCCAGCCTGCCCTCCGGCGCTACATGGCCGTTCGACGATGGCAAGTACTTCTTCCTGCTAAATCTCGCCATGGGCGGCGACTGGCCCGGAAATCCCGATGCTTCAACACCCGCGACGAATGAAATGCTTGTCGACTATGTGCGGGTCTATCAGACGAAGTAGTTAGTAGAGCGAAGAGAGTAGAGCGAAGAGTGTAGAAGGTGGAACCGTTCTCTCGCTCTACTCTTTACCCTCTATCCTTCCTTACATTGGCTGCCAAAGTTCCACGCGGTTGCCATCGCAATCCTTGATCCACGCAAACTTGCCGAAGTCCCCGTCGTCACGTTTCGGATCAATCCACACCCCGGCCGACTCGAGCTTGTCAAGAAGCGTGTGGAGATCATCCACGCGGTAGTTGATCATCGCCTGCTGCGTGGTTTCGCCGAAGTACGTGCTGTCTGCGGCAAACGCAGTCCATGCGGTCGACCCGGTTCCTTCAGGAACCTCGTCCTTCCACTCGAAGTTCACGCCGCCCCATGCCGTCAACTCAATACCGAGGTTCGTCACGTACCACTCTGTAAGCCGCTTCGGATCCGCCGACCGCAGAAACACACCACCAATGCCGGTAACTCGTGCCATTCAATACCCCTCTCTGTCTGTCATCCTAAGCCGTAGGCGCAGGACCTCTGTATTTCCCGTCTCCGCCAATTACTTTATTCCCGCTCCTGCTGCAAGCGAGTCACCAGCGTAATTACCTTGCCACCATCGATCGTCTCTTGCGCCAGTCGAACGCCATCCTGCATGGTCTCCGCCAGACCCGCCGTCACCAGCACCGCAGCTGAATTCAGGACAACTACATCACGCCGGGCGCCTTCCTCGCCAGAAAAAACCGCACGCAAAGCCTCAGCGCTCTCTGCCGTATTGCGGATGGAAAGAGCGGAGAGGCCCGCTCGCTGCAAGCCGAACTCTTCCGCCGTCACTTGGTACGTGCGAACCGCACCATTGCGCACCTCAGCAACGCTGCTGGTGCCGCTGATGCTCAGCTCGTCCATGCCACCATCGCCATGCACTACCATGGCATGCTTCACTCCGAGCATCGTCATCGCTTCCGCAACCACTGGCACTAGCCGCGATGCATACACACCCATCACCTGGCGCTTCGCACCCGCCGGATTCAACAGCGGCCCTAGCACATGCAAAATCGTGCGCACACCCAACGCGCGGCGCAACGAACTCACTGCCTTCAACGCCGGATGGTGACTGGGAGCAAGAAGAAAGGCGAAACCGTCCGTGCGCAGGGCGGCCACGGCTTGATCCGGCGACAACGTGACCGGGACGCCGAGTGCTTCCAGCACGTCCGCCGATCCGCTCGTGCTCGTCACCGCGCGATTGCCGTGTTTCGCAACCTTCGCCCCTGCCGCTGCGGCGACCAGTGCGGCAGCAGTGGAAATATTGAACGTCCCGCTGCCGTCTCCTCCGGTACCGCATGTGTCCACAAGCTGTTCCTGCTCGGCGATCGTCAGCGGCAGTGTCGTCGCTGCCTCGCGCATTGCTGACGCGAACCCCGCAATCTCCGCGCCTGTTTCACCGCGCCCACTGATAGCTCCCAGTACCGCAGCGATCTCCACATCGGCAGCTTCGCCCGCAAGTATCTGCCGCATCAGGGCCGCCGCTTCGTCGAACCGAAGCGTCCCCCGCGACTCCATCAATTGCCTTAGATTTTGCTGAATGCCCATGCCGTTCCGTCAGCGTAGCAGAGCTTTCCTGGCCATCGTCACCCCGTTCGTGGCGAATCGAAGAGGAGCGCTCTAAACAGCAAATCATACGAGCTGCCCTGACGGAAGCTTATGGTCGCGAAAAATGACAGCGGTCGGTTTGATAAGGCGTTTGGCGTAAAATTCCCCATGCTCGAGCCGTCGGTGTATGTGCCGCCACCGCCAACGTCTTACTTGCGCGAATGGCATCCATGGGTGCGGTGTGCGTTCCGGTTTGCATTTCTCTACTGGGTGATCTACATGCTGCCTTCCCAGGCTGCGGTGTCGCCCCCGCATGCGCTCTCCCCCTGGGTGGGCCGGCATATATTCCACCTCACCGGCGGAGCTGCGAACTGGCATCCGACTGGCTCAAGCGATACGGCCATGGACTACGTGACCGTAGCGATCAGTGTGGTTGCGGCGCTGACCGGCGCACTGTTTTGGAGCATCGTGGGCGAGGCCCGGGCCAAGCGCAAAGAGTACTGGACGCTGTACGCGTGGCTGCGATTGATTCTGCGATTCACCCTCGCCGTGACGCTTCTTTCCTATGGCTTTGCCAAAATCCTTCCAGCGCAATTCGGTCCTTTGAGTCCGTACGGCCTCACGGAGACCTATGGCGATTCATCGCCCATGCACCTGCTATGGACCTTCATGGGCCAATCGCGACCCTACATGATGTTTGGCGGCTTGATGGAGGTGGTCCCCGGAGTGCTTCTACTGTTTCGTCGCACAAGCACCGTTGGGTTGCTGAGCGCGGCCGCTGTGTTGCTCAATGTCGTGATGTTGAACTTCTCCTATGACGTGCCGGTGAAACTGTACTCAGGGCACCTGCTCTTGATGTCCTTATTCCTGCTCTTGCCGGATGCGCGACCGATCTGGAACTTTCTAGTGGAGCGGAAAGAGGCATCGCTTACCGGAGTGTGGGTGCCACGCTTCGAGCGGAAGCCACTGCGCATCGGCGCTCATGTGCTTCAAGGGCTGGTGGTCGTGGGTGCACTTTTTTTCGTAATATGGACCAGCTACGCAGAGACGCAGACAAGGGCAAATGTCGGCCCGTTACAAGGGGTTTACGCGGTCGATGCGGTGAAGGGCTTTGGCACCGACGCGCGTTGGGCACAGGCGTTCTTTGATGATCGGTACGGCCAACACTACTTCGGTCTCATCGGACCGGACAAAAAGCCGATCAAGTTTCCAGTGACTTATGACCTGACGACGCAGACGATGCGGATCAACGATGAGAAGTCAGCAGCCAGTTTCCAGTGGAGCAAAGACGCGAGCGGGGAACTGAACTTCGTCGGTGCATTCAGGGGCGAGACTGCATCTTTGCATTTGCGCCAGACGAGCCCGGAGACATTCGCGTTGAATACGCGCGGGTTTCACTGGGTGACAGAGGACTCTTACAATCACTGAGCTTTAAACGGCAACAGAGATTCGAACGCTAACGGCTGTTGTCGTCCACCCTACGCGCACTATTGAAACATCTCAGAACCGCAGAGTAGAACCCAATTGTGTTGAACGGCGATGCCGTTCAGCCATCGGACAGGAAAATCGATAATCGCGCGGTTGGCTTGCCGCTCGTTTCCGGCAGTCGCTACCATTACTCGCGTACATAGAAGAGGAAATCACTCTATGAAGATTCACGAGTATCAGGCGAAGGAAATTCTGCGGAAGTACGGCGTAACTGTACCCACGGGAGAGATGGCAATGACCATCGAGCAGGCCGACACTGCCGCCAAGCAGCTCTTTTCTGCGGGCAACAAGGTCGTCGTCATCAAAGCGCAGATTCATGCTGGCGGACGCGGCAAGGGTGGCGGGGTCAAGCTGGCCAGGTCGCTGGATGAAGCCGTAGAGCACTCGAAGGCCATCCTCGGCATGCAGCTCATTACGCACCAGACAGGCCCGCAGGGGCAGAAGGTGCAGCGCCTTCTCGTTGAGTCGGGTTCCGCCATCGATCGTGAACTCTATCTCGGCATTGTGCTCGACCGCGCCAGCGCGAAGGTCGTCTTCATGGCCTCGCAGGCGGGCGGCATGGAAATCGAAGAAGTTGCGCACGAAAATCCCGACGCCATCTTCAAGGAATACATCGAGCCCGCAGTCGGCCTACAGCCCTATCAGGCACGCAAGCTCGCATTCAAGCTCGGCCTCGAGCCCGCGCAGATTGGCGACGCGGTGAAACTAATGCAGGGCCTCTACAACGCTTTCATCGACACCGACGCGACGCTGATGGAAATCAATCCTTTCATCACCACGAAGGACGGCAAGCTCGCCGCACTGGACTGCAAAATCAACTTCGACGACAACGCGATGTTCCGCCACAAGGACCTCAAGGAACTGCGCGACCTCAGCGAAGAAGACCCGCTCGAAGTGGAAGCTTCGAAGTTCGCGCTCAACTACATCAAGCTCGATGGCAACATCGCGTGCATGGTCAACGGCGCAGGCCTCGCCATGGCCACGATGGACATCATTTCCTACGCCGGCGGCTCACCCGCCAACTTCCTCGACGTAGGCGGCGGCGCCAACCAGGAGCAGATCGAAAATGCCTTCGGTATCCTGCTCAGCGATTCGAACGTGAAGGCGATCTTCATCAACATCTTTGGCGGCATCTTACGCGTCGACGTTCTCGCAACCGCGGTTGTCGCCGCAGCGAAAAAGCTGAACGTGCAGATTCCGATTGTGCTTCGACTTGAGGGCACCAACGTAGAAGAAGGCCGCAAGATTCTTGCGGACTCTGGCCTAAAATTTCAGGTTGGCGCAACGATGAAAGAAGCTGCGGACTTGGTCGTCGCAGCGGCGAAGGCGTGACCCTGAACTCGTTATCCTTCGCCGAAAGCGGGGATCTGCTTTTGTAGTTGCCCTTGCTCTTGTCATTGTTTCGCTTTTGCTTCAGGGCCAAGGGGCCCGTCTTATAACAGCCTAGGGCGAAGCCCTAGGTACGGATGGAGATATCACCTAAGCGCTGAAGGCGCGACTCATCGAATGCTGCGTCTTGAGACCGAATTCGTAACCGCCAGAACGGAACACTCCGCGAGATGCTGCGCATGAGCCCGCTCCATCACAAAACGATAGCCATTGTCGGCGGCGGGCCTGGCGGCCTCACGTTGGCGCGTCTGCTTCAGATGCGAGGTGCCAACGTTACTGTGTATGAGCGAGATGTGAATCGGGACGCTCGCGTTCAAGGCAGCGCGCTTGACCTGCATGAGGACTCCGGCTTGGCCGCGCTCGAAGAAGCTGGACTCATCAATGAATTCTGGGCGAACCACCGGCCTGATCTCGATCGACTTCGCCTGACCGACCAGCACGGCAACATCCTGCACGATCACGCTCGCAAGATGCAGGGAGAGGGAAAACGCCCCGAGATCGAACGTGGCCCGCTGCGTGACCTACTGCTCGATTCATTGCAACCCGGCACGGTGCAGTGGGACTGCAAGCTGGAGTCAGCAGAGTTTCGGGGCGACAAGGTAGCGTTGCACTTCGCGGGGAAAGAGACCGTCCTTGCTGACATAGCCATCGGCAGCGACGGAGCGAATTCGCGCCTCCGGTCGCTCGTCACACCCATTCGCCCTGAATACGTCGGCGTCACGCTTGTCGAAGGAATGGTGTACGACGCTCAGAAAGCGGTCCCGGGACTCTGGGAGCTTCTAGGTGGCGCGGCGCTGATCGCGCTCGGCAACGAACGGACCCTTGGGATGGGGACGAAGCCAGACGGAAGCATCTTGTTCTATGCGGGTGTGAAGACGGACGATGGAGAAGGCAAGCAACGGCTCGAACAAGCCGCAAGCGCGGATGAACGCATAGCCTGGTTCCGCGAGAACTTTCCAGGCTACAGCGACATCTGGGCTCCTCTTTTCGCGAAGGCCTCATCTCTGATTTGGCGCCCGCTGCTGGTTTGCCCATCCGATCAGCACTGGAAACCGAAACCAAATGCCACCCTGATCGGCGATGCGGCACACGTAATGCCGCCCTACGCCGGTGAAGGTGTAAACATGGCGATGCTGGATGCTCTCGTGTTATCACGGGCACTTCTCAGCGAGGGCGATCCCGGCGACGCAATTGCTTCGTTCGAAGCCGAGATGTTCGCGCGCATGCAGCGCATGACAGCGGAAACGATGACGAACACGGAAATGTTCTACGCGCCGGACGCAGC
>CAJCIP010000086.1 GCA_903970445.1 Verrucomicrobia bacterium Tous-C9LFEB
GAATCCAGCCGTGAAGGCATTCGCAACGAAAATGATTACCGAACACACCAAGATGAGCGCTTCTCTGAAGCCATTTGCCGAAGCGCGCGGCCTGACACCCGCGATGGGACCGGATGCAGACCATCAGAAGGAGTTGGATAAGCTGAACGGCCTCTCCGGCAAGGACTTTGACAAGGAGTACATCGGCGACATGGTGACCGACCACGCGAAGGCTTTGGATGCGTTCACGACCGAAGCTAAGGACACCAAGGACGTGAAGCTGCAGACGGCGGTGGTGAAGGGCAAGACGGCCGTGGCCGCGCACAAGAACATGGCCTACGACCTGAAGAAGAAGCTGTAGGCCGTTTGCGGTACACCTGGGGCTGGCAGACTGAAGTCTGCCAAACCTTTTTATTTTTGTGGGCTTGTTATGGGCCGTTTTTAGATGGCCCCTTCCGTATGACCGCGTTAGGAACGTTGTTGGCGGGGGACAGGAAAGCAGATTCACTGCGGGAATGACAACAAGAGAAGCAAAGGCGGGAGGATTACATCGGCCTGTGATCTCGAACCGAGGAAATGGCTTTACGCGGCGCGCTTCACGCGTAGGTTGTCGATGGCGTAATTCAGGAAGCGGGCATTCAATGCGACCGGCTCCTCCATGAAGCGGCACGAGGAGACTACCTGGTCGAGGAGAAACTTGGGTTGGTAGGCGGCGAGGTCCAGTCCCTTGTCTTCCTTGATCTTCTGCACGATCGCGAAGAAGACTTCGTCATCGAGATGGATGGCGTGCTTCTGACATTCCTTCTGGAAGATGCGCTTGTAGATCTCGACCGGCGGCGACCCAATTTCGATCTTGTACGGCAAGCGGCGGAGGAATGCGGGATCCATCAAGTCTTCGGGTTCGAGGTTGGTGGAGAAGATGACCAGCTCGTCGAAGGGGATGCTGAAGCTCTTGCCGGTATGGAGCTTGAGGTAGTCGATGCGGCTTTCGAGCGGCACGATCCAGCGGTTGAGCAGGTTTGTCGGGCTGACAAGCTGACGTCCGAAGTCGTCGATGACGAAACATCCGCCGAGGGCCTTCATGTGCAGCGGCGCTTCATACAGTTTCGACACGGGATCGTAGCGGAGGTCGAGCATTTCCAGCGTGAGTTCGCCGCCGGCGACGACGAACGGGCGCTTGCACGGAACCCAGCGCGCGTCGACCGATTGGCCGCGTAGCAGCGACGAGCCTTCGAGGCTGCCTTCCTTCGGCTGTATCGGAATGTGAACGCTGGGGTCGTACATGCGAATGATCTGGCCTTCGACGACCACGGCATACGGAACGTAGATCATGTCAGTAAAGACATTGACGAGCCGCAGGGCAAACGTCGTTTTGCCGTTACCAGGAGGCCCATAGAGAAGGATCGCCCGACCGGAGTTGAGCGCAGGACCGGCCTGTTCGATGAGGCTCGTTTCCATCGCAAGGTCGCGCAGGTTTTCGTTGACGCGGTCGAAGGTGACGAGTTCGTTCGTGATCTTCTGCATGTTGACGCGCTCGTTGAATTGCTCAAGCGTGACCGGCGTGGGCCCGGTGTATTGCGAGCGGTTGAGAGCATCCATCGCCCATCTGCGGCCTTCGTCGGTGAGGTCATAGGTCATCACCGTGCTGTTGTCCGGGCGTACGCCTTTTGCGTACAGGAGCTTGCGTTCGACAGCCGTGCGCACGAGTTTGGCGATGATGTGTGCCGGGAGCTTGATGGCGTCGGAGTATTCGCGGGTGGACTGCAGGCGGAAGCTGTAGATCTGCTTCATCATCAAGGCGAGCAGTTCGGTCTCATCAAGGCCCGTGGCCTCGATCGTCTCCGGCTCGACTGGGAACTTCGTCAGGAAGGCGGTGAGCACCTTTTCCGTGATGTAGCCTGCGGCGACCAGATGCTCACCGAGCCGGCCTCCGTGGCCGACCTGTCGTTCGAGAGCATCGTTCAGTTGCTCGACAGTGATGAGTTCCGCGCGGACAAGCAGCGCCCCGAGCTCCATGCGTGCAGCGATGATGTCCTCCTCGTGAGCTCAATGCGAGCGCAGCCTTCACGAGTTTGCCCCACAGCGACGGTGGATTCTCTACCCCGAATGTTTGAGGGCCGATGGAGGCGGGCTATTGTCTGTGCGGTGAGTGCGTGATATCAGGTTTGGTGGCTGCCTATAGGTCGGGCCTTCAGCCCTCAAACTCGACTGCGCTGCATACATGGGGCGTTGCCCCATACTGGTATAAGGCGCCCTCGGCGCTATTTGCCGTCGATGCATCGAGCCTCAGTGGCTTAGCCAGGACAATCTGATAACGAATCCAACCGATTCAAAGCGCCTAGCGTGAGCGACGCAGAAGCACAGGCGCGAACGTGCAGAGAAACGCAAGCAGAAGTAGGGCGGCGAGCGTCTGCAGACTTCGTCCCCAGGAGAAAAGCGCCCAAGCGGAGAGCAACCAGAACGCCATGTTTGCGGAGGCCGCGACGTAGACCCAATCGGAGAACTTGTGCTGATCGTGGACAAAGTCCATCGTGCGCAGCGTCCGGTAGGGAGTGTCGGGCCGCAGCGTGAGGCGGAGGAGAACGACAGGCAACAAATTGAGAAACAGCACGAGCGCGAGCCAGAGGATAGGCGCTGCGACCTGAGGAAAGCGCGGTACGAGGAACCATGTTGCCGTGATCGTGAGGAGCACGTTGATTGTGGCGCCAGCGTTCACGAGCGGCGGAAAGTGCGCCATGTCGGAAAGCCTGTTCATCTCGTTCAGTTTTTTATCGGCAGCATTCATAGCGTGTCTTGATGAGTATCACGGGATAGATGGTGTCCGCATGCGAAGCCTATTCTGAACGCGAGGGCCTTTTACATGCTGGAAGAACACGCTGTCGAATCGGTATGGGATTATCCGCGGCCACCGCGACTGGAGCGCACGTCAAGTTTGCTGCGTATCGTGCACCGCGGCGTTACTCTTGCCGAGTCGACGGCTGCGTACCGAGTGCTCGAGACCAGCCATCCACCGGTGTACTACATCCCGAGCGGATGTGGCGATGCAGTTCATGAAGGCATCGGCCCGGCGCGGAAGCTTTTGCGAGTTCAAAGGTGTGGCGGCGTACTGGTCGATTGATGTGCCACCTCAGTCGAAGGTTGAGAGCAGTGCTCGTATGGACGATGTCGCATGGAGCTACGCGAATCCCACGCCGGCCTTCGCGCCCATTCGTGACCATCTGGCGTTCTATGCGAGCAAGGTAGACGAGTGCAGCGTCGATGGTGAGGTTGTGCAAGCGCAGCCGGGAGACTTCTATGGTGGCTGGATTACGTCGTGGATCAAGGGACCGTTCAAAGGCCCGCCGGGCACGATGGGTTGGTGAAGGACGTCCGCTGCCTGAGTTCCACGCGATGGTACGGCCTTCCACATTCGCACAAGCGAAGCTGCCGACAGCCGCTGCGATACTAGGAAGTATCCATGATTGATCCGTGTCCAATGTGCGAAGGTTCCGGTTTGCGGCTGGTGGAACGCGCCGACGGCACGCGTGCGGCGCAGGAGTGCAGTTGCCGCGCGCAGAAGCGTGCCGAGCGTTTGGTGGAGAAGGCTCGCATTCCGCAGCGCTATGCGCATTGCACGCTGGATGACTACGTGCCGAACTACTCGGGGAACAATCGCCTGCTGAGTGCAGCGTTGATGCAGGCGCGCAGCTTTGTCAAGGCGTATCCATTCGAGACGAGCGGCAATGGTTTGCTGCTGACGGGATCTATCGGCGTGGGCAAGACGCACCTTGCCGTAGGCATGTTGCAGGCGCTGGTTACGGAACGCGGGGCGAAGGGATTGTTCTTTGACTATCGCGACCTGCTGAAGCAAGTGCAGAACAGCTATAACCGCAGTGCGGGCGTGACCGAGCTCGAAGTGCTGCAGCCGGTGTTTGATGCCGAGGTGCTGGTGCTGGACGAATTAGGCGCAAGCAAGCCCACAGACTGGGTCTGGGACACGGTGGCGCACATTCTGAACACGCGCTACAACGACCGGAGGACCACGATCATCACGACCAACTATGCGAATCTGCCGCCGCTTGGGGGGGAGCTTTCCGGACCGCGAGCGGCTCTGCGTGAAGAGACGCTCGGAGATCGCATCGGGGAACGCATGCGCTCCCGGCTGCAGGAGATGTGCGTCGTGGTGGAGATGGCAGGGGAAGATTTTCGCCAGCGTGTGAAGCGCGCGAGCTTCGCTTAGCGCCGTGTCTGCGGCTCGGCTGATCCTTCGAAAGCGGCTCGAAGTCGCTGCCAGGTGCGGGCGAGAACACTTTCGGACTTGGCAGCAGCAGGTGTGACTAGGGGTTGCTCCCGCTGAGGGACGAGGCTCAGGCCGCGATATCGGTCGCCCTCTTTCGGAGGCGCGGCATTCTCCAGGATGGGGGCGAGACCGCCGAGCTTCAGCTTGTCATTTCGGTGGAGGTGTAACGGGGCTGATGGAACAATGCCTGTCATCGGTTACCTCACTGAGCCTGGGCGGCCTCAATCCTGCAGCATGACCCACAGCCTACGCTTCGGGACCACTCTGGTGAAGATCGCCGTGGTGTTCATACGATGCTAGCCGGAGGGAAAACGTGCGTCTGCCTTCCCGCGTACACGATATCGCCCGCTAAAGACATTCGTCAGCCTTTGCAACGGGGCGATAGAATCGCGGGGTATGGCCGAAGACGAACAGACTGTTTCTCCATCGCCTCGCGCCAGCGGCATGTTTGCCGAGCCGCTGAAGGAAAAGCGCTTTCCTACTACCGCCGTAGCCATTGCTTCGGCAGCCATCGTGATCCTGGTTGTCTTTCTGTTGATGCTGGGACACCGCAAGGGCGGAGCTGATGCAGACCCGAACCTGCCGCAGGCAGCCGCGACTTACGCGCCAAATCTTGTGATCAGCAACATTCAGCTGAGTGAGTCGGAAAGTATTTCAGGCGGCAAGGTGAGCTACGTCGACGGACACATCGCCAATCGCGGCCCGGCGACGGTCAGTGGGATCACGGCGCAGGTATCGTTCCCGAACGATCAGGGCGCGGCGCCGCAGATGATGACTGTGCCGTTGAACCTTATTCGCATGCGCGAGCCGTACATTGACACGCAGCCTGTGAGCGCGGCGCCGCTTGCACCGGGCGCAGAGGCCGATTTCCGGCTGATCTTCGAGGGAGTCAGCGACAGCTGGAACAATCAGCCGCCGAGCATTCGCCTGGTTCGGGTTTCCACTCGCTAGGGAAATCCATTTCGGTGGAGCGTGCGTTCTCCAGATAGCTCTCCCCAATGGAGAGGATCCAAGGCAGATTGGCCCTCCTACCGGAGGGCCTATTTTTTGCCGCTAAGTCTGCTGGACGGCGTGGTGAACGGCAAGAAGAGTTTCGAGTACTTGTTTGAGCTTGTTCAGGTGCAGAGCATTGGCGCCATCGCTTTTCGCTTCGGGCGGATTGTCGTGGACCTCCAGGAAGACGCCGTCGATGCCTGCGGCGACCGCCGCTCGCGCGAGCACGGGGATAAACTGCGGCTGGCCGCCGCTGACGCCGTTGCCTGCGCTCGGTGTCTGCACGGAATGAGTGCCGTCGAAGATCACCGGGGCGAAGTCGCGCATGATCGGGAGCGAGCGCATGTCGACCACGAGGTTGTTGTAGCCGAAGCTGGCGCCACGTTCTGTCAGGCAAACGCGCTGGTTGCCGCTTTCCCGCACCTTCTCGACAGCGTGGCGCATGTCCGATGGCGCGACAAACTGACCTTTCTTCACATTGACGGCCCGGCCGCTTTCTGCGGCGGCGATGAGGAGGTCCGTCTGGCGGCAGAGGAAGGCGGGAATTTGCAGCATGGCTTCCACTTCGCCCAGCGCGTTGCCGGCTTCGCGGCACTGCTCGGCTGAGTGCACATCGGTGAGCACCGGAAGGCCGTTGTCCCTGGCGATGGCGCGAAGGATGCGGCAGCCTTCCTGAAGGCCCGGCCCGCGAAAGCTGTGGATGCTGGTGCGGTTGGCTTTGTCGTAGCTGGCCTTGAAGATGTAGGGGATGTTGAGGTCTGAAGCGATGCGCTGGATAGCATCGGCGAGGCCGCGGGCGTGCTGCTCGGATTCCAGCACGCAGGGACCAGCGATGAGGAACAGATGGCCGCTGCCGACTGTTACGTCGCCGACGTTGAATGTAGAAGAGTGAGTCACAGGCTTATTGGAGCATGAAGTTGGGTGGCATCGCGCGGGCTTGAAGGGACGGCTTCTATCCCGCAGATGCGAGAAACGGAGGTTCTTCGCCTACGGCTCAGGATGACGAGCAAAGAAATTCGCATGCTGCTCAGCCATCTGAAGATGGCACCTTCCGCAAAGGGGCCGCGGTTAGTGGCAAAGACAAACGGGAGCCGAAGCTCCCATCTGTGTGCGATGGTCTTCGCGTCTATGGGTTCACGATGGACTGTGCGTGATCGCCGTTGGCGACGGACACGACGCAGGAAGGCAGAGCGCCCGAGGGATACGGCGTATTCGGCACAGCGCTGAGCGAACCCGTGTTTGGACTCATTTGCAGGGCGGAGACTGAATTGTCGATCGAGTTTGAGGTGTAGACGTAGATGCCGAGTGCGGGTTCGATGGTGACGCACGTTGGCCCCGTTGCGACCTGGGCAGAGCCGGCAGACGCCGTTCCACCGAGCGATCCATCCGCGAGGTTGAGCGAGAACGATGACACTGTGTTCGCGTTGTAGTTCGCGGTCAGCAGATACTTGCCACGAGGATCAATCGTCAGCGCGACCGGATAGAGACCCGTAGAAAATGGGCTGGTCGGTAGCGCGGTCAGCGTGCCGTTCAACGTGGTCGTGGTGCTCGAATTGGTGACGCGGTATCCAAGGATCTGATTGGTGCTCTTGTCCGTCACGTAGACATAGCTCGTGGTCGGGTCGATGGCAATGGCGCTGGGCAGAACGCCCGCGCGGTAGCCGGTGCAAACCGTTGGAGCCGTGGTCGTGCAGGTCGAACCGGGCAGCAGAGTCAGCGCGCCCGTCGAAGTATTCTGGCTGAAGCCGATGATGTAGGGCGTCGTTCCGCCTGTCAGTCCGCCTTCCTGATCGAGAACGTAGACGAACACCTGTCCCGCGGTTGCGCCTGTAGTTGCGGGTTTGGAGACCGCGATCGCTACCGGGTTTACGCCGACGTTCACATTCGTTGGGGTTCCCAAGGTGCCGTCAGAAGCGATGGGGAAGATGGAAACTCCACCAGGGCCTCCGCTGGTGGTGGAATAGCCCATTTGCAGCGTGTAGACGACGTAGAGAAACTTGCCTGTCGAGTCGATGGCTGCGGATAGAGGAAGTGTGCCCGTAGGCGTGTAATCCTTCTGGCCGTACAGCTTGCCGTCGGTTCCGACACCGAGCTCGGTGATGACGCTATCTTTCTCGCTGATGACGTAGATGTTCTTCCCGTTCGGGGACGCGACTTCGGATACCGGCTGTTGACCGATGCCTGCCGTGAACGGTGAGCCGGCGATTTGCGTGAGAACACCGGACTGGTAGTCGACGCCATAAGCCGACACCGAGGCGTTCTGGGCCGAGGTGACGTAAACGTACGCACTGGTGTAATCACGGCTGCAGGATGCAGTGCCGAGCGCAATCGCCAAAGAAGTTCCGGTAGCCAATGCTGTCCGGAAAAGATTTGCAGCCTTCATGAATTTCCCTTACGCGTCCTGTGCAGCAACCGGAGTATCAAAGCCGGTATTGGCCTGAACGAACATTTTGAAACCGCACGGCCCCAATCTCCGGAGACGTGCCAGAAACTACTCGCTGACGACACCGCTGAGCACAAGACAACCGGCCTGACCCGTGGCGGCGAAGGACGATCCGCGCGACAGGTCGGAAAGGCGTCCCGTGGTTGGATCAATGACCTTGCCGGTGATTGTGCCGTCGTTGTGATTCGAGATGTAGACGTACTTGTTGGAAGTGTCCTCGACCATGCACACCGGCCCAGAACCAACCGGATACGGGGCACCAGGGAGCGGCGTGAGCTGCTGGGTCGACGCTGTCAGCGTATAGCCGGAAAGCGTGCTGTTCGGGGTCGTGATGGATCCGGTGCCCTGGTTCAGCACATAGAGGTACTTGTTGCTGTTGTCGAGGAATGTGTAGACCGGGTTTGAAGTGCCTGACAGATTTGGGACTACGCCACCAGTCAACGTAGTGAGCGTGCAGCCCGACCCCACGCTGAAAGGCAGAATACTGTTCGAATTAGTATCCGTCAGGAAGACGTAAGAGCCGCTGCCGTTGATTGATGTAATGCTTGTGGCCGAAATTGGAATAACGCCATTCGTTGCCACCGTGAGCTGGCCGTTGGCTCCGTTGATGCCGTAGGGCGTGATCGACTCACCCGTCGCTGTGGCGGTTCCATCCACCGTGAAGAGACATGCGCCAGTGGACTTCATCATGATGGGATTTGCGCCGACTTCAAAGTAGGCCGTATTTACGCCGTTGATCTGTGTCTGTGAGTTGGTCACCAGGGTCAACCGACCGGTATTTGGATCGATCAGGAAGGCCGTAATGGAACCGTTGCCGTCGCCGCTGGGCGAGTACTTATCCAGAACGTAGAGGTAATTTCCGGTGCTGTCGAACTGCTCGTAGATCGGCACGAAGCCCTGGCTTTGATAGCCGACCTGGTAGGTCAGCGTACCGTCGCCGCCGACGGCAAAGACCGAGATGCCGCTTGACGTGCCGCGCACGCCCTGCGAGCCGCCGCTGCCCTGATTCAACACGTAGATGTACCGGCCGCCGGGCCGAATCAGAATGTCAACAGGGTTGGCTCCGCTCACCGAGAAGGGAGAGCCGGGAATCTGTGTCAGGTTGCCGGTGTAATCGTCAACCTTGAAGCCCGCGATCTGGTTGTACTGGGAACCAATCGTCCAAATGTAGCCGATGGTGCCACCGCCGCAAGCGGTCATGCCCAGGCCTAATGCTAAAGAAGCCACCAGGGCAAGCGCCATGCGGCCAAACAAACTCAACTTCATTCTCGTCCTCAATCTCTCGCCTCGCCACCCGGGACGGGCAGCGGAACCGGAACATGTCTCGCGGGAGACGCAAATCTTCTTCTCATTGTAGAGACTCGCGGACCTTTCTGCCAGTTTTCACAGGCCGACCCAGGCCTGTCTACGAAGCCGGCCTTCCCAGATTTTCCGCCTGCTCCGGCATCAACCTGGGAGATTGAGCTTTTAGACGGAACCCGCTCCCTGACGTGAGCGGGCGGCGGATGCATGAGCAAGATCGTGGAGGCGGGCGGCGAACGCCATGAGCGCAAAGAACGCGACGGCAGCCGTGCGCACATTGCGTTCGTCGTTCCACTCTCGGGCAAGAAAAGCCCCGGAGGACGTCCGGGGCTTTGTACTTGGCTGAGAACGAGCGACTTGAAGAACTACCAGGTACGGCAGCCGCCGGAGGCCGGCATCATCGGTTGGCCGACCTTGCAGCCGAAGGCCTTGCCGAACTCGTCGAAGTTCTGCACGGTGCCCTTCACGCGCCACTCGCCGGAGGAGTGCGGATCGGTCTTAGCCAACACGCGAGCCGCTTGCTCGGTGGAGTTAGCGCACCAGACTTGAGCAAAGCCGATGAAGAAGCGCTGCTCGGGCGTGAAGCCGTCGCGCTTGCCGTCGGAAAGGCCAGGCTCAGCCTGCGCGAGGCCTTCCTTGGCGATGGTGTCCTGCAAGGCGCGGAACGCGATGCGGATGCCGCCATTGTCAGCCGTGTTTTCACCCAGCGTGAGATGGCCATTCAGCTTTTGGCCTGGGGCGACTTCAAAGCCGTCGTATTCCTTGGCGGTGCACTCGGTGCGCTCGTGAAACTTGGCGAAGTCTTCGTCGGTCCACCACTGGCGAACATTGCCGTGAAGGTCGTACTTGGCGCCCTGGTCGTCAAAACCGTGCGTCATTTCGTGTCCAATGACGACGCCGATGCCGCCGAAGTTCACGGCTGCGTCTAGGTTGTTGTCATAGAACGGCGGCTGCAGAATGCCTGCGGGGAAGTTGATGTTGTTCTGCGGCGGGTTGTAGTAGGCGTTCACGGTCGGCGGCGTCATGCCCCACTCGGTGGGGTCGACGGGCTTGCCGAACTTGGCGAGCTCACGCTTGCGCTCGTAGTTGCCGGAACGGATCACGTTGCCCAGCAGGTCGTCGCGCTTCACCATGAGCGACGAGTAGTCCTTCCACTTGTTGGGGTAGCCGATTTTGTCGGTAATGGCGTCGAGCTTCTTGCGCGCCTCTACCTTGGTCTCGTCGCTCATCCACGGCAGCGTCTTCAGGTCCTCGGCCATGGCGGTTT
>CAJCIP010000087.1 GCA_903970445.1 Verrucomicrobia bacterium Tous-C9LFEB
CTTCTTTGTGTATTGGGAGTGGCGGCATCCCGATCCGATTGTGGACATCAAGCTCTTGAACAACCGGAACTTTGGGACGGCGGTGTTTTTGCAGTTGATCCTGGGCATGGTGCTGTTCGGGTCGACGGTGCTGATTCCGCAGTACCTGCAGGGGCTGCTGCAGTACACGGCAGAGAACGCCGGCAAGGTGCTGTCGCCGGCTGGTGTGGTGATGATGGTGGGCATGGCAGTGGCCGGCAGAACGCTGGGCAAGAGCGATCCGCGGCTGACGGTGATGCTGGGCTATATGGCCGTCGCGGCCGGCCTGTTCAACCTCACGCGGCTCGACCTGTACTCGAGTTTTGCGACAGTCACGTGGTGGCGCGCTCTGCAGGTGATCGGTTTGCCCTTCATCTTCATTCCAATCAGCACGTTGAACTATGTTGGTGTGCCGCGCGAGAAGAGCAATCAGATTTCGTCGCTTTCTAATTTCGCGAGAAACATGGGTGGTTCCGCAGGAACGGCTTTGCTCACGACCTTCCTCGCGCGGTCTGCACAGGTTCAGCAAACCAGTTTGGCGGCAAATTTGCCGCCGAGCTCCTACGCGGTGCATGCAGAGGTCAATCGCTTTGCCGCATTGCTTCACACGAGCATTGCAGGTGCACGCGCGCCGGCTCTGGCGCAAATCTACGGCATGATGCAGCTCCAGGCGGGCATGCTTGCCTATCGAAACGCGTTTGCACTGCTTGCGGGCGTTCTCGTGGTTCTATCGCCGCTGGTGTGGATCATGCGTTTGCCGCCGAAACGCGCGAAGATCGATCCCGAGCAGATGGCCGCCCACTAGCGGATTTCTTCCTTCCGCCGGCTACTTCTTCGCCAGTGGCAGATCGACAGAGCCCATGCGGCCTGTGGCGGCATCGCGCACGACAAAACGAAGCATTGTGGCCTTCGCTGCGGGCTCTGCTGTGAAGTCGAAATCGGCGTTCTTTGTTTCATCGCGAAGGTTCACGCCAGCCTTTGCGGTCGCGGTCATGGCATGCAGCGTGTGGCCAAGCATCTTGCCTTTGCTCGAAAGTGAGGCCGCAAGGACCTCGACCTTTGCCGTGGAGACGCCGTCCTCGCGAGTCGACCACGTGAGGTTGGCAGCGCCCACGCGCACGATGAAGGTGTCCGTATCGGCATTGACCGAGCGGTTGCGTTCCACCGCGACACGCAGCCCATTCAGCGGCACGGTGCTCTCGGCTGCCGTGCTGAGATCGTATGCAATGGCATCGTTCGAAGTGGCCCGCTGCGCCGGCTCGCTGAAGTAGCCCTCCCTCGTTCGTATAGTCAGGCCCGGCCTGCGGCACGTGATGGTGATCTTGCGGAACTTGCCTTCGGCCTGGTTGTCCGATGTGGGGCTGTAGCCAATCGAGTAGAAGTCTGTGCCGAGGCTTTCTGCCGTGGCAACCTGTGCTGCCACGTCGTTGAGACCGCGTGTGACTCGGCCACCCGTGGCAGGACCGAGGCGATCGAAGTCTTCACCGGCATCGAAAGAGCGGTTTGATCCTGTGATGGAGTCCGCCGTTGCGAGACCAAAGTCCTGCTCCATCTCGTTGGTGATTTCCGTCATGCCGGCTGCGGAGCTTGAAGGATCGACCGCATACAGAATGACTCGCGTCTCCAGCAACACGTCGGTGATGTGGCGAACGGTAGCGTTAATTTCCGCCTGATCCTTCGGTATGAGCAGTTGCGGGTCGATGCTTGGAAAGCCTCCGCCCACCCAGATGATGTTTTTGCGGCCTCGCACGCGGGCGTTCATTTGCGCAATCTGCTCCAGCGCGCGCAAGGTCTCATCGAGCCGTTGAACTGGGCCGTAGTCGGAACGACCGTTGAGCTCAAGTTTCCAGTCGTATTTCACGGGCGCGGCATCCAGCGCCTTCATCAGCGCGTCGCGGTCGCGTGTAAAGCCGTTGACCTGTCTGAACCCAGCCTCTGACACGCTCAGCAACTCGGTCGGCTGAAGAAGCACGGGCGGTTGCTTTGCAAGGAAGTTGTGCAGCTCCCGACGTGCAAACGCGCTGTCACTGAAGTGCGTATTCAGTTGATCGAGAACGAGAACCGTGACGGGCGACTGTCCGAAGGTTGCAGGCTTGGCAGGATCGAAGATCGCTGCACCACCTTCTGCTGCAACATCTGCGGGAAGCGCATGTGCAGACGGCACCTCAAAGCTGCGGATGTTCTGCAGCTTGCTGTCTTCGACCACCTGGAAGTCATCGCGAGTAAGTCCCTGAACTGGTTTGCCGCTCGCGTCAGTGACATTCACGTCAAGCACAACGAGACGCGCGTTCACGGTAATGGTAGCTGTGTGTGGCAACTGCGGATCAGGCGCAGACTCCTCTTGCGCGCCGACAAGGGCACAGTAGCCCGGCAGCAGCGCTACAGGCAAAACGAAACGCAGCACTTTGTAATGCACGGAGAAGCTTCCCTTTCACGCGAAGGCAACAGTCTAAACGGAGCAGTTGCTTGACGCGCCATGCGTCCACTTTGTTTCACGCATGAGCACAAATCGAAACGCAGTACCATCATTTGTGAGCAGCCACGCGTGGCTATGGAGCGGATAGAAGTGCGAATCAACACAGCAGTGCGAGCGATTACAGCAGCAGCCCTCTTGTTTACCATCGCCGAGCCAAAGAGCTGGGCCTGGGGGCGTGAGGGTCATCGCCTTACGGCGCTGGTGGCGGAGGCTTATCTGACGCCCACGGCGAAAGAACAGGTGAAGCTGTTGCTAGGGAGTGAGACGCTCGCGGATGTTGCTCCGTGGGCGGATGACTATCGCGTGAATCATCCTGAGACGGCGCCTTGGCACTACGTCGATACACCGAAGGCCGAAGACAAGTTCGATCGCAATCGCGATTGCCCTGTTTCTTCAACCGATCCGAAGTCACCGTGGCGCGATTGCGTGACCGATCGCATTCTGTACTTCGAAGGGCGGCTGGGAGACGACACGCTGAGCAAAGCCGAGCGGGCCATGGCGCTGAAGTTCCTCGTGCACCTGATCGGGGACGTTCATCAGCCGCTGCACACCATTGGCGATGACCGCGGTGGTAATGGGATCTCCGTGACCTTCCTAGGCTCGTCGACGTGTGGAAGTTACAAGTGCAACCTGCATGGCGTGTGGGACGAATCGCTCATTGATCATCGTGGCCTGAGCGAGCCGAAGTATACCGCGGCTCTCTTGCAGGAGATTAAGGACAACCACTGGGAGCGGATGTCCGGCGGGGAGCCGACCACCTGGGCGAACGTTTCGCACCACTATGCGACGCAGGCTTACGCGCCGAATGGTGCACTGATCACGCATGAGTATGTTGAGGAAGAGACAAAGGTGGTGGACGCTGAATTAGCGCTGGGTGGCTTGCGGCTGGCACATGTGCTCAACCGCATCCTTGTGGCTCCGGAAACGGATACACCAGCAGCGGCGAAGCCTGTGGAAGCAGAGAAGCCGCAGCCGCAGTAAGCCGGTCCTACTTCGCGGGTATTCTCTCCAGCTTCATCTTGCGAAGCTCGTCTTCCATGAAGAGCATGTCCTTGCCGTCTTGGGCTGCCCACCCCCGCCACTTTGTGCGCAAAGTCTTCACAAGAAACGGTTTAGGTACGGACCTGGCCTGTTCGGTGACGCAAAAGTGAAGGCCGGGCATCTCTGCCCGGCCAGTCCCACTTACTTCTTAAGTTTACCGCGCGTGTCAAGCGAGCGCTTGTGGATTGAGCATGCATATGAGCCGCGCCTTCAGCGCTTGAGGTGTTGCCACTTGTACCCAGGCCTTCAATGCCTCGGCGGACGAAGCGTCCGCCGGAGGCTGTTTCGGCCTGGGCTGAAATAAGTCGGCCGTTGGCCCTAGGAACAGTTAGACGAATTGTTCAGATTTGTGCAGAGCATGATGTGTCGCGCCTACAGCGCTCTGTGCGTTTTCTCTTCGCGCACCCAGGCCTGCGGCCTGGGCTTGTATGTGACGGGCCTCCAGCCCTCCGGGGCAAGGCGGTGGGGCATGCTTGCGCATGTCAATCCAGGCGCCACGGTTGAGTTCTACAAGATTCCAGTGGGTGACGGCCACTGGATTTACTCACACATTGATGAGCACCGCAGCATTGCGCTTAGAGCTGTCTCGTGGAGTTGTCGTTCTGCCCTGAACGAAATATGAACACACCTTTCGCTTCGTTCCACGCAAGGGTTGGGACGACGCCGTTGAATCTTTCGACGACACCTGGAACGCGGTTAGAAGTGCAGGCGAACGGCGAGTTGGAGTTGCCGTGGCGTGTAGGTGAAGTTGCTATTGGAGTTGTTGTAGGTGCCGAAGTTCGGTTGCAGGGTGAGAACGTCCTCGCTTGTGCCCAGGCCCGGTGCCGTAGTGCCGGGAGTGATACCGGGCACAGTGCCGTACGACAGGTTGTACGCGGTGTTCTGAATGCCCGTGATGTTTTGCTTGTTGAGGATGTTGAAGGCTTCGGCGAAGAACTCAAGGCGCAGGCGATCCAGTCCGTAATGCGTGACCGGAAGATAGAAGTTCTTTCCGAGCCTTATGTCTGCCTTGACGGTATTAGGACGGTAGTACTGATTCCGGCGAATCGCATCAATGCGACCGGACGTGCCGCCTGTGCCGTTGGCGCTGCGAACACCTGAAGCGCTTTCATGGGGATAGCCGCTGACATAGGGCGTGTAGGGCAGGCCAGTCTGTGCCTGGATGAGCGGTGCGATACGCCATCCTCCAAGGACCTGGTCCTTGAAGCCGTGGAAGTGAGTTGCAGGTTGATAGGTGATCGCAAAAACGAAGCGGTCGCGGACATCGAGCGAGCTGTTGCCGTAGTCCTTCGACATGTCGTTCGGATCCAACTGGCTCGGACCTGGGATACCTGTGCCGATGTATGGGTTGTAATCCAGAGAGTGTGCCCATGTGTAATTCGCGAGCAACGAAAAACCATTTCTGTAGCGCTTGGTGACCTGAGCAGCGAGTGCGTTGTATTTGGAATTTACGTTCGACGCGATACGCAGAATGCGGTAGTAGCGCGAATCGAAGCGCGAGCCCGTATACACACGCACGTTTGTTGTCGGTCCCATGAGCGGCGCAGGCTTTCCGCCGTGTGGAAGCACGGGATTCGTGATGCCAGGCGATATGCCGACGGTGTTGTTCACGAAAAATGGAATTATTTGCGAGGTGGCGAGATTAAGATTCACATCGCTTGCGCTATCCAACTCGCGTCCGAATGATCCCATGTAGGTGAGCCCAAACACCCATCCTTTGCCAAGATCCTGCTCGAGGGCGAGATCGGCTTCGTGGACCTGCGGGTTCTGCAGGTGCGAATCCAGATACGAGATGCTGGGATGGGAGCTCGCATTACTTGTAGCCTGCGCGCAATTGAGAGCTTGTATGTAGGTCGTTACAACCTGTGGAAAGAGAATCTTGCAAGCTCCCACAGAGCCGGTGCTTGCATCCGGGAACAGTCCGGAGATGTTCACCTGAGACCCGGGACCACCTGAGTTCTGGTACGACTGCTCGACATTGGCGTTGATGATGCGGCCGAAGTACATGCCATAGCCGCCACGCAACGTGGTTTTGCTGTCGCCGAACACGTTGTAGGCGAAGCCAAGCCGCGGAGCTATGTTATTGCGGTCATCGGGATGCGCTGTTGTGTTTGGCTTGAAGTTACCAATCACCTGTGTGCCGGTATAGTCTGGGTTCGGCGTTGGATTTCCTGGCACATACTCATACTCGTAGCGCGCACCAAGTGTCAGCGTAAGTCTCGGTGTTATGCGCCAATCATCGGTCGCATAGCCGGCATACTCGCGTGTCGCGAAGAGTGATTTCGCACCGACATTATCGGCCGTTCCGGAAAACACTCTGTTAGGGTTGGTGCCGGTCGCGGTGAAGTTCGAAGGAACGGTGTAGCCCTGGCTGAAACTGGAGTAGAGGCCGAAGTTGTAGTCACCGCCATTCGCGGCTCCGCCGCCTGCATAATTGACACCGCCTAAGCCTGTCGTGGCGTGCAGGTAGTCGCCGATGAAGCTGTAGGCCCAATCGAAGTCATAGGTGCCGTAGCCGTTGTAAAGGTTGTTGATGTAGTCGGAGACCTTGTTGTAGTCCAAACCGAATTTGAAGGTGTGCCTGCCAAGAGTCTTGGTGATGTCATCTTTCAGCTGCAATCGACGTTCGTCGGGTAGAGCGAAGCGCGTGAAGAGTGCTGACGTTCCGCCATCGAAACCGGCGGCGTCATACCCGTAGCCGATGCTGAGATCGGGCGAACCAGCGACGCAGCCGCCGCTTGGCGCGGAGCACTCACCTGGCGATAACGGATTCACGAGCCGCTGCTCGTTCGGCAGTGTTCCGGACGGGAACTCGGTTTCCATGTCGCGACCATATTGCACGAGGAAAGAGTTCACCAGGCTGTTGGTCAGGACCGAGGTGAGACGGACGATGCCGAAGTCAGCCTTTACGAAGTCGCTACCGTAGGATCCCCGGCCATCGAAGTTTGAAGTTTGCGTCTGCACACCGTTGGGCGAATCGTCGCGCAGGCGGTTGTATTCGAGCGAGAGCCGATTCCGATCGTTGATCTGATAATCGAGCTTCGGGAAGTTGATTGTTTGATCCTGGATACGAGGAACCTGGCCGAAGAAGGTGGAAAGAACACCAAGGCCCTGGTTGTAGTACGCCATTGCCTGCTGGTACGGCAGCGCGGCGTTTTGGGCCGTGTTGGGGGCCAAAGCTGCTGCAAGAGCGCAGGCACCATAGTTTCCTTCGTAGGCCGTGTACCCGATGGGATAAGCCGGGGCACCCGTTGTCGTCGGGGTAGATAGATTCGCCGTAACGCTTGCTCCATAGCTCGTGCCCGTAGGAAACAGCCCATTCGTCAGCGTTCCGGAGGGATTTGTGTAGCCAAACGTAGGGGCGCCGAAGTCGAATGTGCCGTACTGGTCAGCGGTTCGTGTGCATGTTTCCTGGCCACTCAGCGGGTGTGCAATGGCAAAGAGATCGTAGGGATCGCTTGTACGAGCGATGCCGGGAAAATTGCGCTTTTCCTGATCGAATGCGTAGAACCAGAAGAGCTTGTCCTTCAGGATGGCGCCGCCCGCACCGAAGCCATACTGCTTTCGGGCATCTTTGGGCTTTACATTTTGCGGATTGATGCCTGTCGCTTCGTTGAAGTTATAGACCTGCGTGTAGGGGTTGGAAGCGCCACCGATGTTGTTATCGCGGTCGTAGAAGAACAGTTCGCCGTGCAGCTTGTTGCTGCCGGATTTCGTGACCGTGTTGATGACGCCGCCGGCCGCACGACCGTATTCGGCGGAGTAGTTCGAGGTGTTTACCTGAAACTCCTGTACTGCCGCCTGCGTGACAGTGTAGGACGCGCGTGTACGTCCGCGCGCTTCAGAGAAGTAGGCCTGGTTGTCGTCAGCGCCGTCTACCGTAGTGTTGTTGAGCAGGTAGCTGATGCCGCGAAAGCTGAGCAGGCCGAAGCCGTCAGAGTTTGAAACGACGCCGGGCGTGAGCAGGGCGAAGTCAGAATAGCGACGGCCGTTGATGGGAAGGTTATCGATCGTGGCCTGGTCGATGGTGGTGCTGATCGCGTTGTCCGCGGTGTGCATTGCCGGAGCTTCGTCACTGACCTCGACCTTGTCGGTGACGGAACCGACGGTGAGCTTCGGTGACACGCCGGCGACGTTGCCAACGGTGACGACGATGTTCTTCTGTTCGGCTGTCTCGAAGCCATCGGCGCTGAAGCTGATGGTGTAGTTGCCCGGCTGGAGATCGCCGATGCGGAACTCGCCGGAAGAGTTCGTTTTGCCTTTGCGCGTGACCCCGGTATCGGTTGAGGACACAGTGATAGCAGTGTTTGGCAATAGCGCGCCGTTGCTGTCAGAGACCGTTCCTGCGATGGCGCCTGTGGTGGCGGACTGCGCGCGGGCAGCCGAGGCAGTGATACCCGCTCCAAGCAGAGTCAACACCATGACTGGAAGAAGGAGCGAACGGACAACAAGGTTGCGAAGCGTGAAGAGCATCCAGCGAGTCTCCTGAAACTGTGTCCCAGACATTGGGACAATTCTGCACAAATGCTGCGCCGGGAGACTGGCTCCCGGCGGGAATGTATTTACTGAACTGTGAGCGTGACCGGCATGGAAGCTACAACGCTGCCGGCTGAGCCTGTGGCTGTGACCGTCACGGTGCTCGTGCCTAACGGCGTACCCGCAACCGTCTTCGTTCCGTTGCCGCAAGCGACGAGAGCGGAAGCAGCGAGGAGAGCGGCGAAGACGATGCCAAGCTGGCCGATCCGCGACGCTGCGCCACGCCGGCGCACGCCGAAGCCTGCGAGGCCGAGTACGCCCATCAGGGAGAAGAACAGCGGCCAGCGTCCGCCTGGGACCGCAGCGAAGCTCGACTGCCCGACCGGCGTGCCCTGCTTTGTGTAAATGCTCACAGCAACGGTGCTCGTTGTCGAGCAGCCCGTCGCTGTAATCGTGTTCGGGCTGAAGACGCAGGTTGCATTGGCCGGGAGACCGGAACAAGCGAAGGAGATGGTGCCGCTATATACACTCTGTGCCAGCACAAAGCCGTAGAGCGCAGTGCCCCCCTGAGAGACAGTGCTCGCCGGCCCAGTCGTTGCCGGGTCGGTCGCGAGAGTGAATCCCGGATTTGCTGTTGTGAACGCCGCAGCGGTTCCCGTAGAGGCGACGTAATAGCCATCGCCGCTGTATTTCCCTGTCACGGTGTGGACGCCGGGCGTGGAGAACGTGTAGGGCAGTGTTGCCGTTCCGCTCGAAAGCGATTGCGGGGTTCCGATTGCCGTTCCATTGTCATAGAACGTGACTGTACCGCCAGGGGTACCGCTGCTCGCAACCTTTGCCGTAAGCGTGAACTGTGTCGCCGTGGAGTACGTCGTGCTCGAGCAGGATGCAGCGCCGACGGGAGTTGCCGTTACGGTGGTCCGTGTCGCAGGCGTGTTCACATAAATGCCGTTCAGGGGAAAGCTGACCGTTCCACCCTTCGTTGCCGCTACCTGCAATGTGCCCGTGAACTTACCCAATACTGTCGGCACCGCGGTGAGCGGGACCAGGCAGTCGCGCGTCGAATCTGTGTTCGTGGTGCAGGAGTACGTTCCGACTGTGAAGATTGCCGAGCCTGAAGTAATCGTGAACGGGCCGGCAGACGCTTCCATATCACCGGCAGCAAAGTGGACATCGACGGTCTGTGTCGCACCGTTGAGGCCGATGCGACCGAACTGCGTGCCTGAGGAGACTTCGCGGATCAGATCTGTGATCGTGTCACCAACGTACAGGTCGGAGTACGTGTCGACGGTGACGCCGAAGATGCCGGGATTTGTGGCAGTCGCGTAGGTCGTGCCTGATTTGCCAAAGGTGGCCTGCGTGGCTGGGCAGCCGTCGCCGTAGGCGCCGTCCGTCGATGTGGAGCAGGCAGTGCCGCCGCCCGCAACCACGTACATGGATTTCGTTCCGGCATCCACGCGCCAGATCACGCCGTTCAAAGCGTCGGTGATGTAGATATTGCTGCTGCCATCAGCGGCGACGCCGAACGGAGATCCGATGCCGAAGCTGCCGGCGGTGGCGCGCATCAGTGTCTTGCCATAGGCGGTTTGATTCCCAGCGTATGTAGACAGCACGCCAGTCGAAGAAACTTTCGGAACGACATTGTTGTATTCGTTGGCGATGTAGAGATTACCGGTCGGGTCTGCCGCCACTGCCCAAGGGCTGTCGAGGTACGTCATGTTGGCGTTGGCGCCTTCGGTATACGGGTTGTAGTTGCAACCGTAAGTCCCGCTGGTCCCATTCGGGCAATAGGGGGTTCCTACGTACGCAGCCCCTGTTGAAGCGCCGGTGACCTTGATGATGGCTCCGGGTGCGACGGTCACACCGGTAACCGTGGTGGCAGTGGCGTTGGGATTGACTACGAGGATTGCGTTCTTGTATTCCTCGGAGATAAGAATGTCGCCCTGAGCATCTACGGCCACGTCAGTCGGCTCGTCCAGGTAGCTCTGCGTAGCGGCGTTGATGGTCGTCGTGCCGTTGCTGACGGTGTAACCGTAGGAAGCCGCGCCGGCCGCGTAGCCGGCAATGTTCGAGATGACGCCGCCTGTCGAAGGAATAAAGCCGCTCGTTGCGGCGATGCGGCGGACATCATACTGACCGGCATCGGCGAAGATGAGGTCTCCGTTGGAAGCAAATGCCAGGCCCATGGGTCGCGAGAGATGCACCGCTGTGCTCAGGCAGCCGTCACCGCGCGAATCGAGAGACAAGTTTGCGCCGCAGGCCTTGCCTGCTGAAGGACTGGCACTCACGCCACCCGCGATGATGTTCACTACTCCGGTGGCCGGATCAATGCGCCGAATGACACTGTTGTTCGCATCGGAGAAGAAGATGGCCCCGGAACTGTCCGCGATGGCATATCGAGGCCCGTTTGGACTCGATGACGTGCTGGTGCCCGTAGTCAGCGTGATGTCGGTTGCGGGGCAACCATCGCCGATGGTGTCCGTCGAGGTGTAACCGGTCGTTGGGCAGGCGCCGCCCGCGGTGAAGGTGGTCGCAGGGCCACCGCCGGCTACGACGGAGACGGTGTAAGGCAGAAGCTGCGGTGCGGTTTGCGCGAGGGCACTTTCCGCAGAAAATACCAAAGCTGCTGCGAACAGCAGGACACCGGCGGAGAGACGGGACAACCGAGAGAAAGAAAACACGGAGATGAGAAACTCCCTTGAGTTAGGACCTGCGACAGATGATGTTGATTCACCGTTCGCCAACTCGCTACCGAAAATGCCGGAAAAACACTGCAATGCAATGCGCACATGCAGATGCTGAGCCGTTAGGCAGGCAACTTTGGGTGAGTGAGAATGATTCAACGATAACATCGTATGCCGTCGCGACGGCAGGCAATCCAGCAAAGAACGGTTGTGGAAGCCCGGTTTTACAGGAAATTCACGAAGGCTACTGCGTGAGGATCAGCGGTCCGTCTTTGGTGATGGCGACGGTGTGCTCGAAGTGCGCGCTGAGGCTGCCGTCGCGGGTGATGGCGGTCCAGCCGTCGGCGAGGACGTGGACGTCGGCGCTGCCGGCATTGATCATCGGTTCGATGGCGAGGACCATGCCGGGTTTGAGGCGAGGGCCTTTGCCGGGATCGCCGAAGTTGGGGACTTGCGGATCTTCGTGCATGCTCTTGCCGATGCCGTGCCCGACGAAGTCGCGGACGACGCCGAAGCCTTCGCGCTCGCACATCACCTGGACGGCATTGGAGATATCGCCGAGGCGGCCGCCTGCTTGCGCTTTGTCAATAGCGGCGTAGAGTGAGGCCTCGGTGACGCGGAGAAGCTTTTCCGCGGCGGGGCTCAGTTTG
The DNA here is from genome assembly GCA_903970445.1 of Verrucomicrobia bacterium Tous-C9LFEB. Classification (GTDB taxonomy): domain Bacteria; phylum Acidobacteriota; class Terriglobia; order Terriglobales; family Acidobacteriaceae; genus Granulicella. Next base: position 11,346 of record CAJCIP010000087.1, read on the forward strand.
CCTACGGGGTAGGTTACCGCGCAGTCGGAGTAGAAGCCGTTGATGATGACACCGCAGTCGACCGAGACAACGTCGCCGTCGCGGAGGATTGTTTTGTCGTTGGGGATGCCGTGGATGACCTGGTTGTTGACGGAGGTGCAGAGGACAGCGGGGTAGTTGTGATAGCCCTTGAAAGCTGACTTGGCACCGAGCTCATCGATTTTGGCGACGGCGGCGCGCTCCAGGTCCATGGTGGTTGCGCCGACCTTTACTGCGGAGCGAACAGCTTCATGAACCTTGCGGAGAGCGATGCCGGAGACGCGCATCTTCTCGATTTCGGAGGCGCTTTTGATCAGGATGGCCATAGAGGGAGTGAATAGTGAACAATGATTCGTGAACAATGCGTAGTCCGTGATGCGTTGCGAGGCCGAGCCTTACTCACTGTTCACTATTCACTGCTCACTGTCCTTATCGCTTTCCGGGTGGTGGCGCAGCTTGAGCAGTGCCGCGCGAATGGCTTTGGTGACGTCTTCGACCGGCTGGTCACCATTCACCTCGGCGAAGCGACCGCCGTGCGTGCGGTAGTAGTCGATGACGGCGGCAGTCTTGGCATCGAAGGCTTTCATGCGCTCGTGGAAGACCTCTTCGGTGTCGTCTTTGCGCTGCTCGAGCTTGCTGCCGTCGATGTCGCAGATGCCTTCGACCTTCGGTGGATTGGTATAGATGTTGTAAATGCGTCCGGCGGGTGAAATGCGGCGGCCGGTGATGCGCTCGAGGAGCACTCGCTGCGGGACGACGATATGGACGGCAACTACCGGGAGCAGATAAGCGACGAGTTGCGTGTCGAGCCATTCGGCCTGATTGATCGTGCGAGGGTAGCCGTCGAGAATGTAGCCGTGTTCTGTGTCAGGCTGCTTGAACCGCTCGGCGACCATGTCGTTGACGAGGTCGTCGGGAACGAGCTGGCCTTTGCTCATAAGCTCGTCGGCAAGCATGCCCAGTTTCGTGTGATTCTTGCGGTGTTCGCGAAGCAGGTCTCCCGTCGATATTTGCGGGATATTGAACTCTGCCATCAGCAATTGCGCTTGAGTTCCCTTGCCAACGCCGGGTGCGCCAAGCATGAGCACGGGGCCGGGAAGGAAATCACTCGCGTTGGGAAGAGGTTTCATAGGAAAGGGTCTAGGGTTTAGGGCCAAGGGTACAGAGAGCCTTCTGAACCCTTGGCCCTGTACCCTAAACTCTTGTCTTGCTACCAGCTTTTACGGCCGCGGATGCGGCCCGAACTCGGCGCAAATCCTTCGTAGTGCTTCATGATGAGTTGCGATTCAACCTGCTGCACAGTGTCCATGGCCACGCCGACTACGATCAGCAAGCTCGTGCCGCCGAAGTAGAACGTTACGCCAAGACCGTTCGTGACCCAGGCCGGGAAGCGGTCGAACACCGGGCCAATCAGCCAGAGATGGTTGAAGCGGATACCGCTGATGAGCAGCGTTGGAATGATGGAAATGATGATCAGGTAAATCGCGCCAACCAGCGTGATGCGTGTCAGCACATCGTTGATGAAGTCAGCGGTGCGCTTGCCGGGACGGACGCTCGGGATGAAGCTGCCGTACTTGCGCATGCCGTCGGCGATGTCATCGGGGCGGAAGATGATGGAAATGTAGAAGTAGGCGAAGAAGATGATCGCCGCGATGTAGAGCACTTCGTACCAGGGTTCAGACGGTGCGATTGCGCGGAAGATCGGACCGGCGAAGGCCGTGTCGCGAAGCGGGCCTGAACCGAACAGGCTGATGTTCTGCAGGAGCAGAGGGGCCGATAGGATCGAGGCGGCGAAGATGACGGGCATAACGCCGCCGGAGTTTACCTTGAGCGGAAGGTAGCTTGTCTGCGCACCTTGAATGCTGCGACCCACCATGCGCTTGGCTGACTGGATCGGGATGCGGCGCTCGGAGCGCTCAACATAGATGATGAACGCAACCACCGCGACCATGCCAACGACAAGCAGCACAAGAGCGATGGGTGTGAAGCCGCCCCAGGCGTTGGTGCGGAATTTCTCGTAGAGTTCCTGGATGCCGCGGGGCAAGCCGACAACGATGCCGGTGAAGATCAGCAGCGACATGCCGTTGCCGATTCCGCGCTCTGTGATCTGTTCACCGAGCCACATGATGAACGCTGTGCCGCAAGTGAGCGTGATGATGCAAAGGGGAACGAACGCGCTCTTGCTGATCGTCACCATCGACTCGCCCGACTGTGTATTGGTCAAAGTGAGCGCGATGAAGAAGCTCTGCACAATCGCAAGCAGCACCGTGACGTAGCGCGTCCACTGCGTGATCTTGCGACGGCCGACCTCGCCTTCCTTCTGCAGCTTGGCAAGCGGCTCATAGATAACAGTGAGCAGCTGGAAGATGATGGAAGCGGTGATGTACGGCATGATACCGAGCGCGAAGATCGTCAGGCGGCGCAGGTTGCCGCCGTTGAACAGATCGAGCAGGCCAAGCGCTCCGCCGGCATTCTGATTGAAGAACTGCGCGAGCTTGGCAGCATCGATTCCCGGCGTGGGGATGTGTGCGCCAAGGCGATAAACCGCCAGCAATCCGAGGGTAAAGAAAATGCGCTTGCGCAGATCAGGAATGCGGAAGATGTTCTGAAATTTTTCGAGCATCGAGGTGTGTGGCCTTGAGTTGAACTGTGCGAAGCCGCCACATTCAACTGGAAGAAATCTTGAGGAACATTCTACGCGGAAGGCATCATCCGTGGCGCAATGGAGGAAAGCAGATTCCTCCGCTGCGCTGCGGAATGACAACCAGAAAGGCTAAGAAACAACCCCTGCGAAAGAACTACGCTGCTGCGGTTTCGGAGCCGATGACGATAGCTTTGCCGCCAGCGGCTTCGATCGCCTTGGCTGCGGCGGCGGAAAACTTGTGCGCATGCACGGTGACGGCAGTCTTGAGTTCGCCGTTTGCCAGCACCTTCACAAGCTTGTTCCGGCCCTTGACGATGCCGCGCTGCTGCAGCTTCTCGAGTGTGAGTTCTGTCTCGTTCAGCTCTGAGATACGGTCGAGGCCGAGGACGGCGTACTCGACGCGGAAGATGTTCGTGAAGCCGCGCTTTGGCAGGCGGCGATGCAGCGGCATCTGGCCGCCTTCGAAGCCGCGCATCAGGCTGGAGCCCGAACGCGAACCCTGGCCTTTGTGACCACGGGTCGAGGTCTTACCCATGCCGGAGCCCATACCGCGGCCCACGCGCTTCTTGTTTTCGTTCGCCTTTTTAGGGGCGCGCAGATTGCTGAGATTTAGTGCCATAATTTCCTCGCTAACGCCGAACAGGTCGTAGTGCCTGAACGACTCGCATGTGGTGGCCTCAAGTAGAGGCGATGAACTAGTCGACGTAACGGACGAGGTGAGGGACCTTCTTCACCATGCCACGGATCGACGGTGTGTCTTCGCGTTCGACGATCTGATTCAGCCGCGTGAAACCCAGGCCCTTGATGACGAGCTTGTGCTTGACTGGCGTGCAGATCTTGGAGCGGAAGTACTGCAGCTTGATCTTGTTTTCCGATGCCATTGTTCTTCTCCGGAGAGTGTGAAGAGTGAGTGGTGAGTAGTGAACAAAGCCACTACACACCGTATTGTTCACTGTTCACTGCTCACTATTCACTTCTAAAGTTCTTCTACAGTCTTCCCGCGCAGGATAGCCACGTCTTCTTTGCTGCGCAGTTGCGTGAGTGCGTCAAAGCAAGCCTTGATGACGTTATGCGGGTTCGCGGTGCCGATATTTTTTGTCAGCACGTTCTGCACGCCGGCCGCGGTCATGACGGCGCGAACCGTCTTGCCGGCGATGACACCGGTACCTTCAGGAGCCGGCTTGAGCAGCACCTGGCCGGCACCGTAGTGACCGAGCACCTGGTGCGGAATTGTGGTGGTGGTCATGTTCACCTTGATCAGGTTCTTCTTGGCGGCTTCGATTCCCTTGCGAATGGCCTGGGGAACTTCCTTCGCCTTGCCGGAACCGTAACCAACCACGCCTTCGGCCGGATCGCCAACGATGACGAGTGCTGCGAAGCTCATGTTCTTACCGCCCTTGACGACCTTGGTGACGCGGTTGATGGATACAACCTCGTCCTTCAGGTTCATGCGGTTTCCGTCGAGTCTCTTTTTCTGCATTGTGACTTCCTTTTGTATTTGTCCCCGGCACACCGGTCCGGGGCTGCAACGTGCATTTCCGTTGCCTGTTGTCACTCTCTTCGGAGTGAGCTGTTTTAGAACTCGAGTCCGGCTTCGCGGGCTGCGTCAGCCAACGCTTTGATACGACCGTGATACAGATAGCCACCGCGATCAAAAACGACCTTGGTGACGCCCTTTTCCTTGGCGCGCTCTGCAATGAGTTTTCCGACAGTCTTGGCTGCTTCGACGTTGCCGCCGACCTTTGATTCCGCGCCCTTCTTGGCAACGGTGGAAGCCGAGGCGATGGTGGTGCCGGAAGCGTCGTCAATGACCTGCGTGTAGATGTGGTTCAGCGAACGGTACACATTGAGGCGCGGGCGCTCCGCGGTGCCTGACATCTTGGCGCGAATGCGATCATGGACGCGCTGGCGAATGGCATTGCGCTTGGGAATGTTGATCATAGTTTTTACCTTTCCTAACGGCGTCACTGACCTTCAGTGACGTTCGGGTTTGGGAGACAGTAGACGGCAGACAGTGAGACAGATAAGGTGAAGTGGTTCTATCTGTCTACTGTCTACGCTCTACCGTCCAGAGTTTTACTTCGCGCCCGTCTTGCCGACCTTCTTCTTGAGCTTCTCGTCGGAGTAGCGAACACCCTTGTTCTTGTATGGATCGGGTTTGCGCAGCGAGCGCATATCAGCGGCGACCTGGCCGACCTTCTGGCGATCGATGCCGGAGACGGTGACGTGTGTCTGCTTTGGGTCGATGGCGACTTCGATGCCGGCAGGCAGCGGGAATTCAATCGGGTGGGAATAGCCGAGCGTGAACACGACCATATCCTTGCCCTTCAGTTCCACGCGATAGCCGATGCCGATGACGTCGAGTTCTTTCTTCCAGCCGTTGGTGACGCCTTCAACAGCGTTGAAGACCAGCGCGCGAGCAAGACCGTGCATAGCGCTTGAACCATTCTCATTGAGAACGACGTTCAACACGCCTTCCTTCTCGTCGAGAGAAATGCCGGGGGGGATGAGTGCCGTGGTTTTGCCTTTTGGGCCTTCAACCAGAACGGAGCCCGTTTGCACGGTGTACTTCACACCCTTGGGCAGCGTGATGGGCTTCTTGCCGATACGAGATAGAGCCATGATGCGAAATCCTTTTGGCTTGCGAGTCCCTCAGGTTCTGAGTTCCACTGCAGCCGGCGGTTGCCCGCCTTAACCTCAGGGGCTAAAGCCCCTTTCAACCTTCCGGTTCAGTGGCAGGCCTAAAGGCCTGCCCTACCGTTCGTGCCTCACGAGGATTTTTTCTACCCTCTACTGTCTGCTCTTACCAAACTTCGCAAAGAATCTCGCCGCCAACACCTTCGCGACGGGCCTGGCGACCGGTCATGACGCCCTTGGGCGTGGTCATGATGCTGATGCCGAGACCACCCTGTACGCGGCGGATTTCATCCTTGCCGATGTACACGCGGCAACCAGGCTTGGACACGCGCTGCAGGTCGCGGATGACAGCTTCGTTGTTCGCGCCATACTTCAGGTACACGCGAAGAAGTTTCAAGCCGTTCTCTTCAACAGGCTTGTAGTTCGCGATGTAGCCCTCTTCCTTGAGGATGCGGGCGATTTCCATCTTCAGGCGCGAGGCCGGAGCGTCGAGCTTCTGGTGGCGAGCGCGGTGAGCGTTGCGAATGCGAGTAATAAAATCTGCAACTGGATCGGTGAGATTCATCGTTTTCCTTTCACTTCCCGTTCGCTCCAGGCTTGCGGCCGGGAGAACCTGCGGAAGTGGTTGTGGCGCTTGCGGTGTTTTGCTCGCGCCGGTGTTTCGTTGCCGGGCTTGGCTAGGAGCTGCCTGAGCAGCTCCCTGGACCGGCCGCTCGCAGCAGAAGCTATGAGCGAGAACTTGCAGCTGTTACCAGCTGGATTTGACGACGCCTGGAATTTCTCCCTTGTGCGCCAGCGAGCGGAAGCACAGACGGCAGATGCCGAACTTGCGGAGAAACGCGCGCGGGCGACCACAGAGCTGGCAGCGGTTGTGCTGGCGAGACTTGAACTTTGGAACTCGTGCGTCTTTGACGCGCTTTGCAGTGGTAGCCATGTCTTATAAACCTTTCTGGCCGGGGTCCCCGGCGAGCTTGCTCGCTGGGGTGGTTAAGCGCCCTGGCGGAACGGCATGCCGAAGCCCTTGAGTAACTCGCGAGCACTGTTGTCATCCTTGGCAGTGGTCACGATGGTGACGTTCATGCCCTTTGTCTTGTCGACCTTCGAGTAGTCGATTTCCGGGAAGATGAGCTGATCGCGAAGACCGAGCGTGTAGTTGCCACGGCCGTCGAAGCTCTTGGACGAAACGCCGCGGAAGTCGCGCACGCGGGGCAAAGCCACCGAGATGAGGCGATCGAGGAACTCGTACATGTTGTCGCCGCGTAGAGTCACCATTGCGCCGATCGGCATGCCTTCGCGCAGCTTGAACGCCGCGATGGACTTCTTCGCCTTCGTGACGACGGCCTTCTGGCCGGCGATTGCGCTGAGATCGGCGACGAGCGGGTCCATCATCTTGCCGTTCTGCGTTGCTTCGCCGATGCCCATGTTGATGACGATCTTTTCGAGCTTCGGAACCGCCATGACGTTCTCAAGGCCGAGCTCCTTCTGGAGAGCGGACTTGATCTCGCTGTTGAACTTTTCTTTCAGACGTGCTGCCATTCTGTTTCTCTCTTCTCCACGGTTCCGGAGTGGGTACCGTTTCGTGGGGGATTCAATTTAGACGGTAGAAAGTAGACCGGTAGACAGATAAAACGCTTGCACTTTCTGTCTCGCTGTCTACTGTCTACTGTTTGCCCTTCTTCGCTTCTGCGATGTCGCCACCGTTGGAGCGAGCGACGCGAACCTTTTTGTCGCCTTCGGTACGGTAGCCCACGCGGGTGACCGAACCATCGGAGTCAAGCAGCATGACGTTCGAGATGTGGATCGACGCTTCCTGCTTGACGATGCCACCCTGAGCGCCGGTGCGCTGGTCGGGTTTCTTGTGCTTGGTGACCATGCCCACGCCCTCTACGAGCACGCGGTTCTTGTCGCCGATGACGCGAAGGACACGGCCCTTCTTGCCCTTATCTTTGCCTGCAATTACCAGGACTTGATCGTTGCGCTTGATCTTTGCCATTGCTAACTCTTTCCCTCGACGATTTGCGGAGCCGGAATCCGCTAGCGGCAGTGAACAGTGTGTAGTGAATAGTGAATAAAACTTAGCTAGTGGCAGTGGCCTTATTCACTGTTCACGAATCACTATTCACTCGCTTCTAGATAACTTCTGGTGCGAGCGAGACGATCTTGAGGAACTTCTTGTCGCGAAGCTCACGAGCGACCGGACCGAATACGCGGGTGCCGACTGGCTCCATCGCATCGTTGATGACGACTGCGGCGTTCTCGTCGAAGCGGATGTAGGTACCATCCTTGCGGCGGTATTCCTTGTGCGTGCGGACGATCACAGCCTTGACGACCTTGCCCTTCTTGACGGTACCGTCCGGCGAAGCTTCCTTCACCGCTGCGGTGACAACGTCGCCGAGGCCGGCCTTCTTGCCGAGACCGCCGCCGAGGGGAAGGATCACCTGCAACTTGCGCGCGCCGGAATTGTCGGCGACGGCGAGGATGGTGCGCATTTGTACAGCCATGGTGTTTCTCCTTGCGCTTACTTCGCCTCAGGGGCTAAAGCCCCGTGCTTGGCGCATTTGAGTGTCAGGGCTAAAGCCCTGACCTATCGAACTACTTTGCAGCCACTTCAGCAGCTACGGGCTTTTCTTCCAGCGAAGAAAGCGCTGAGCGGCGGATGATCTCTTCGAGCGTCCAGCGCTTGAGCTTGGATAGCGGACGCGTTTCGCGGATGCGAACCATGTCCCCAACGCGTGCGGAGTTCTGCTCGTCGTGCGCGTAGAACTTCTTGTTCGACTTCATCACGCGCTTGTATTTGGGGTGGGCCTTACGCATTTCGATCTCGACCACGATCGTCTTCTGCATCTTGGTCGAAACGACCTGACCGACCTTCTCGTTGCGGCGGCCGCCGGCAGCGGTGCCGGTGGTTTGCTCGGTGCTATTCACAGTGGTATCGTCCATGGTTTACTTTCCTGCCTTTGCAGCGATCTCGCGCTGGCGGCGAATGGTTTTGATGCGGGCGATGTCGAGCTTCAGCGAGCCGATGTTCTTCAGGCCATCCTGCTTGCCGAGGGACTTTGCGAAGCGGATGCGGAACAGCTGCTCGCCTGCCTTCGCTTCTTCGGACTTGAGCTCGTCATCGCTCAGATTGCGGATCTTATCGAGTTCCATGAGTGCTTCCTTCAAAATTTGTGCAGCTGGAGCGAAAAGCAGATTCCTTCGCTTCGCTACGGAATGACAACAAACTATTTGGCCTTGGCCGTAGCTTCGGTGGAAACGCCGGGGCGCACAACAAATGTGGTCTTGAGGGGGAGCTTGTGGCTCGCGAGACGCATAGCTTCTTTCGCGATCTCTACCGGGACGCCTTCCATTTCGAACAGGATCTTGCCGGGGCGAACAACAGCAACCCAGTGATCCGGCGCACCTTTGCCCTTACCCATACGGGTTTCAGCGGGCTTCTTGGTGATGGGCTTGTCCGGGAACAGGCGGAGCCAGACTTTTCCGCCGCGCTTGATGAAGCGGGTCATCGCGATGCGCGACGCTTCGATCTGGCGGTCGGTGATGTAGCCGCATTCCATGACCTTGAGACCGAAGTCACCGAAGGAGATGTCGGAACCGCGCCACGCCTTGCCGCACATGCGGCCGCGCTGCTGCTTGCGGTACTTTACTTTCTTTGGCAGAAGCATTGGAAATCCTTATCTGAACGAAAGGCCGAGGCCTGACGAAGTTGCCAGACCGAGGTCCGGAGTCTGCGAAATTACAAAGCAGACCAGCGAATGAAGCATGATGAAGCCCAGGAGTTTGCTCACGTCTCTCGAATGCTGACGAGGATGATTGCGAGCGAAACGAGTTAGAACTCGTTCGGAAAACTCGACCGAGGTCTCTGCCGCAAAAACAAACGCAGCAGACTCAGGGCCAAACCAAATTAGTTTAGCAGAGATTGGCGTGACCGCCAATCTCTGCTGGTGAGGCTACTTAGAACGCGCCGGTTGT
>CAJCIP010000088.1 GCA_903970445.1 Verrucomicrobia bacterium Tous-C9LFEB
CTGCGGCTTGAGGGATTTGGCGTTGTTGTTGAAGTCGGTGAGGACGATGCCGTCGGTGGTGAGGGTGGCGACTTCGCCGTCGTTGAGGAAGTAAATGTCGCGGGTGTGGTGGAGGATGCCGGGGACGTCGGAGGCGAGAAAGAATTCGCCGTCGCCGAGGCCGAGGACGATGGGCGGGCCGAAGCGGGCGGCGACCATCTTGTCGGGCTCGTGGGCGGAGAGGACGCCGATGGCGAAGGCGCCGGTGAGGCGTTTGACGGCGCGGCGGACGGCTTCTTCGAGCGGAATGGTGGGCTCGTTGGAGCGGACGGCGGCCTCGTTGGCGCCGCCGAGGTCGACGGTGCGGGGGAGCGGCGTGACCTCAGGGGCTGAAGCCCCTTCACTTTGAACTGGCGTAACGGACGGGCTGAAGCCCGTCCCCTTCAAGACAGAAGATGCGGCTAGTTCGAGCTCGTCCTGGATGACGTGGGCGATGATTTCGGTGTCGGTTTGTGAAAAGAACTGGTGGCCCTTGGCGACGAGCGCGGACTTGAGCTGCAGGTAATTTTCGACGATGCCGTTGTGCACGACGACGAGGGTTCCGGTGCCGTCGCGATGCGGGTGGGCGTTTTCTTCGGTGGGGCGGCCGTGGGTGGCCCAGCGCGTGTGGCCGATGCCGTAGGTGCCTTCGACGGGGTCTTCGCGGAGCAGCGTGGCGAGATTGGCTAGCTTGCCGGGGGCGCGGCGGAGTTGCAGGCCGTTGGGGCCTCCGAAGACGGCGATACCTGCTGAGTCATAGCCGCGGTATTCGAGGCGGGCGAGGCCTTCCATGATGACCGGGACGCAGGGCTTAGGACCGATGTAACCGACGATTCCACACATATCCTTAGACAGTAGAGGGTAGAGGGTAGACAGTAAAGTGCGAGTAGTGCAGTGAACAGTGAATAGTGAGCAGTGAACAATGCGAGGTGCTGGGTTAGTTGTCAGCTGCGTGTGTTGTAGAGCAGATAGGCCGTCGCCGGGGGAATGGTTGAGGCTTCACGAAACGATGCGGGTTCGGTGAGGTCGACGCGGGTAGATGTGAGCGAGGGTGCGCTGAGGACCAGGTTGAGAGCGAAGCCGGGGAGGTTGAGTGAAAGAGGTTTGGATTCGTCTTTGTTGATGATGGCGACTACTTGCTGGCCCGTGGGAAGTGTGGCGGCGTAGGCAGTGGCGTTCACGGGGCCGGAGTTGAAGGCGAGTGGCATCATCGTGGCGCCTGCGAAGTGTCCGGCGAAGAGCAGGCCGTAGTATGTGGGTTCGGCCGTGTACTTGCCATTGATGTCGGCGATTGGAGTGTAGAAAGGACGTGGGTGCGGGGCGTTGCGGTCGGGCATCAGGTCTTCGCCGGGGAGTGTGCCGCCGAGTGAGTTGGCGACCTGCTTGCCGCCGCCTCCGTGGAGATTGATCCCGGCGTAGCCGCTGCTCGCGAGCTTGAGTGCATAGTCGGCCGCCCAGAGCGAGGCGGCGAAGACATCGGAGACTCCGGGCTTGCCGCCGCGGTAGCAGGTGTTGCCTTCGGTCATGCGGTAGGGGACATGGAGCTGCGCGGCGGCGGCTTGGATGTCGTGCGCGAGTGTATCGACCTGAGGACTCGGCTGGAGCAGGCGATTGATGTTGACCTCGGGATTTGCGGGCGGCCCACCGAAGTAGTAGTGGTGCGACAGCGCTGCAATGCGTGGGCGAAGCGCTGGTGCGTTCGGGCCAACAGCGCAACTGCACGCGGCAGCGGGACTGAGGTCGCAGGGGCAGGTTCGTTCGCGAAGTGCCAGCAGCCGGCTCACGACAGTCGCGTACCAGTCCGGATTACCTGCGGTGTCGGGTAAGCCGAAGCGAGCGTCGGGAACTTTCGCCTGGATTGCATTTGCGGCGGCGAGCCACTCGTCGAAATAGCGGTCGGCGTTCCATGTGGCGGGGTCACGCATGTGGTTCCGGAAGAGGTCGGGTTCATTGCCGAGTTGGAAGTATTCGAGCTTAGGACCGAGTGCCTTCGTGACGAAGACTGCTTCGTCGGCTGCAAGTCCTGGTGTGTTGGTGGCAAGGTTGATGCCGAAGATGCAGGTCCAGCCGGAGGCATCGAGGAAGCCACGCAGCTTCGTGATGGCTTGGGGCTCGATCGCGTAGGACAAATCTGCGCTTGGTTCGCCGACAACCTTGCGAACGCTCATCGGGGGCTTTGGCGAAGCAGGCGAGGGCTTCCACCAGCCAACGTCGGAAGTGTTGCCGCCGAGGCGGAGGACACCGCGGGGCGAGAGCGCGCGGAACTGCGCGATGAGGCTGGTATTTGTGGCGGAGAAGAAAGCCGGGTCGGACAGCTGCTCGATTTCGTAGGACAAGCCGATGAAGTTCGCCGGGACGGTTGGACCGGCCTGATCCGGGCGGAGTGTGACAGATGCGGAGGAGGCCTGCGAGAGCGCCAGCCGCGGCCTAAGTGTAAGTACGGCTGCGGTGGAAGCAGCCACGAAGCGCCGTCGGTCAAACAAGATCATGCCTGCGAGAGTACGACGCTTGGAACGGACACGTCTACCAAACGCGGCAGCGAGTTTCGTGAACCATCGCTTGGCCGGCTTTGCAGCTGAAGGCTTGCTGAAATTCCGGCATGTTGCCGACAACGTTGTTCACACGCAGCTCCGGCACAGAATGCGGATTTATGAGCACCATCGTACGCATCATCTCCGGTCGTGCGTAGTCGCACCAGCTCGTTCCGTAGGCGATGAAGAAGCGTTGCAGGTTGGTGAGGCCGTTAGCGTCTTTGTCGTTGATTGTCTTACCCTGTTGCTTTAGGTCTGCTGTAAGCGCGGAGAGCGAGAGATTGATGCCGCCATTGTCCGCAGTGTCTTCGCCTTGGGTCAGCTTGCCATTCTGAGTTACGCCAGCAAGGCCGGGAACTGGCCCGGTGTATTCCGAGGCGACGCAGGAGCCGCGCTGGTCGTATTGCTTCGCGTCTTCCTCTGTCCACCAATCACGCAGGTTGCCGTTCACGTCGAACTTGCGTCCCTGGTCGTCGAAGTCATGCGTTAGTTCGTGTCCTACGACCGACCCTTCCGCGCCGTAATTGATGACATCGTCCTGCTTGGCGTCAAAGTACACGGGCTGAAGGATGCCGGCAGGGAAGTTGATGGTGTTGGTTTGTGGGTCTTCGTACGCGTCGACGGTAGGCGGCGTCATTGCCCATTGCGTGCGATCGAGAGGCTTATTGATGAAGGCGAGTTGCCGTTTCAATTCGAAGGCCGTTCCACGCTCAACGTTTTCGGCATAGCTGGCGCGTGTGACGCTGTAGGAACTGTAGTCAATCCACTTGTCGGGATATCCAACTTTGTCCAACACGGCAGCTAGTTTGAGGTGTGCCTGCTGCTTGGTTTGCGGCTGCATCCACACTACGTTGTCAATATCTTGACCCATTGCAGCTTCGATATCTTTGACCATCTTCTGCGCGCGTGCCTTGCTTTCCGGCGGGAACACCTGCGCAACGTACACCTGACCGAGCGCTTCGCCCAGATAGTGGTCGACGCCATTCGTACAGCGCCGCCAAGTGGGTGCCTGTTTCTGCTGGCCTGAGAGCGCGCTGCTGAACTGGAAGGCTGCGTCGCGCCACGCATTGCCGAGCGTAGATGCAGCTGAGTTGAGCAATTGCCAGCGCAAGTAGAGCTTCCATGTTGCGAGACTCTCCTGCTCGAGAAGTTGATTCATCGAGCGGAAGAAGTCTGGCGCGGAGACTTCGTAGAGCGGAACGGGCGGTGCGCTGAGTGACGCGAAGTATGTGTCCCAATCGAAGGCAGGGGTGAGCGTCTTAAGTTGCGCAAGGGTGTAGCGATTGTTCGTTTTGTTTGGATTGCGGCGCGTGATGTTGTCCATCTGCGCTCTCGCCATGGCCGTTTCGAGACGAAGGATCGTGGTCGCCGCGCTCGATGCGTCGGCTTGTTTCATGCCGTCAAGTTCGAGCAGAGTGTTGATCAGCGCAACGTACTTTTCGCGTATTCCCTTCGACGCGTCATCGTCGTTCAGGTAAAAATCGCGGCTAGGCATTCCGAGGCCGCCCTGATCGACACCGGCAACGACGCGATGTGCATCGTTGTAGTCGGCCTGAGGACCGTAGCCAAACAGAGCGACGGATGTTTGGTTATCGTTGCCGTTCCATGCAGTGCCAAACGAAGTATGCAGTGCGGCAAGAACGGAAGCGATGGCGTGTTTGTCTGCAAGTGCGTCGATGCGAGACAGCAGAGGCTGAATGGCAACGAGATCATTGGACCCCGATTGTGCCTGCGCAGTGCACGAAGCATAGAAATCGCCGACTTTCTGCTGATTGGCAGTGCGCGACGAATCTGCCGTGGCGCTTGCGTCAAGGATTTGGTGGAGCGTCTGCTGGTTCCACGCCTGCAAGATGCCTCCAACACCCCAGAAGATCTGATCAGACGGCATGGGATTAGCAGCCTTCAACCTGTTGCAGGTGTACTGATAGAAGTTGTCGCAGGGATTCACGGTGCTGTCCACGAATTTGACATCGATGTGCTGCAACTCGTAACGAGGCTCCGAGGCAGGCGGCGCAGTTTGCGCGAAGGCGCAGCCTGCTGTCGCGAGTATGGCAAGAGGAAGGCAGCGAAACAACTTCACGAGAGTCTCCTGGATGCTGCATTGTTGATGAGGAATCCGCCGTAATCATACAGCGAGCCTAGACCAAGGCAGCCAAAGATTGTTTGCAGCAGCTGACAGCGGCTACCTTTTCTTAGGCCGACTTGCGCGGGTGTTGAAGCAGACAGGAGCGAGGCACACTCAACTGAGGCTGGTGGTGCTTTTTCCGTCACTGAGGCGGCACGGATCAAGATGGTTGCAGCGCACGATGTGCCTGTTCAACGTGTGCCGGTGGGGACGAACCCGTGAGGCTCTTAGGTGATCTCGCGCTTGATGATTTGAGACGCGAAGCGAGCCATCTCGATGTGTTGCGGGCTGGATTGCAGGAGTACGAGTGAGCATCCCGCGCCCTCGAAGTCGGCAAGGCGTTGTCTTACCTGTTCCGGCGTGCCGATGAGGCCGGAGTGCAAGCCGCGGTTGGATACGGAGTAGTCACGAAGAGAAAGTTTCTTTTCGAGCTGTGAACCGCTGGTCCACTGCTCAAAGTTGGCGAAACCTGCGGGGGATTGATCGCGGTCGGGTGGAGCTGTGATGCGATCCACTTCGCGCTCTGCCTCGGCTTCGGAGTCGCGCACGATGCAGTAGCCGGTGACGCCGAAGATGAGAGGCGGAAGCTCCGGGTACTTTGCGCGGCGTTCGCGCATGTCTTCCACTTTGGTTGCGATGGTGCGTGGGTCATCGCCGTGCATGAGGTAGGCGTCGCATTTTGCGGCGATGAGGTTCTTGGCGGTTTCGGATTCGCCGCCGGCGTAAAGAGTGGGGCGGCCATTCTTCGGCTGAAAGATGCCACGAGTTGTGGCACTGCCTAGTTCATCGGGTTCCTTCGACTGCGCGCTACGCGCTCCGCTCAGAATGACAGAGCCTGGTGCGTACGTGTCCTGTGCTTCGCTCAGGGTGACGGAGTCTGGGGAGTAGGTGCGTTGGGGCCAGGGCTTGGGGCTGAGGATGTTGTCTTCGACTTTGTAGAAGCGGCCATTGTGCGTGCTGCCTTGCTGAGACCAGCAGCCGTCGAGTACGTCGAGCCATTCGCTGGTGCGAGCGTAGCGGTCGTCGTGTTCATCGAAGGGAATGCCGTATTTCAGGGCTTCGTCCCGCCACCACGAGCTGACGACATTCAGCGTGAGGCGACCGCCGGAGATGCGGTCAATGTTTGCTGCTTGTTTGGCGAGCAGCGCTGGATTGTGGAACGTGGGGCGGACGGCCACCATCAGCTCGAGCCTGCGAGTTACCGCGGAGAGTGCGGCGGCGGTGCTCCAGGCATCGAGTGAATCGGCCGCGGGGCCTTTGATGTCGTTCAGGTTGAGCTCGGCGATGAGTGTGAGGTCGTAGCCGAGGCCTTCGGCGCGCGTGGTGAGGTCGCGCACATATTCCCATGTGGCGGGCATTTGTTCGTCATCGATGTTGCGAAGCCAACCGCCGAATATAGGGAGCCAGAAACCGTAACGCATCTTTTAGACAGTAGAGGGTAGACAGTAGACAGTAAAGAGCGAGTGGCGAGATAGAAGAGCAGAGATAAAGAGTTGCCTGGGTTAGAGCAGAGAGCGGTACCAGGCGATGAGCGGCTCGCCTGCTAGTGCGGAGACGAGGCCGCCTATGCAGAGGAAGGTGCCAAGCGGGAGTTGGGTGGCGAGGTCGGCGCGGCGGCGGGCGAGAAGGATTGCGGCGTAGAACCCACAGATGACGGTGCCGAGAAACAGTGACAGCACAGCGGGCCAGAAGCCGAGGAAAGCCGCGATCATTGCGAGGAGCTTTACGTCGCCGAGGCCGAGGCCTTCGCGATGGCGAATGACTTTGTAGAGCGCGCGGACGAGGATGAGGATAAGCGCGGCACCGACGATCGCAGCGAGTCGTCCGAACACAAGGCGCTCTGTGCCGGTGAGGAACACGTTGCCATGGGCGGCGAAGGAGCCAGGGCTTGAGAGCCGCAGGTTACGGCGCGGTGTGAGGTGAATGTCTTCCGCGCCGAGAGGAAGGAAGATGGCTTGCGTGCAGACGAGCAGGAAGCCAACAACGATGCCGGGGATCGTGAAGGCGTCGGGGAGGATGTGGGTTTGCCAGTCCATGACGAGGAGGCCGATGAGTAGGAAGCCGAGGATGGCGACGGCGATGTCGTTGATCAGCGAAGTTGTTGGATCAAGATGTGGGAGATAAGGGGAGTAGAAGCGGTTGAAACCGTCCATTGCATATTGCGTTGCACACTCCACGAACAGGAAACCCACGGCAAGTTCAACGAGCGGATAGCGCCACGAGATTTTCTCGCCACATTCCCTGCACTTTGCGCGGAGAATGACCCAGCTCACTAGCGGGATGTTGTCGTACCAACGAATGGTGTTCTTGCACTGCGGGCAGTGCGAGCGTGGCTTTGCGATGCTGCGGTGTTCGGGCAGGCGTGAGATGCAGACGTTGAGGAAGCTGCCGAAGAGCAGGCCGAGGATGAAGGCTGCGAGCTCAAAGAAAAGTGGCGACAGCATGGTGTGAGTATAGGTGGCTGTCTCCGCTGACGGGCTCGTGCTTCGCACTCGCAACCGCATATACGGGGGTCTCTCCCCTCACGCGCTGCGCGCTCCGGTCGAGATGGCAGTTCTGGGTTGAGCCACGAGTCCCAATGATGAACTGGTTTATGACGTTACGCGCTCTAGCCTTTCGCGGCGCTCTTCGGGCCCTCCCACCACGTAGAAAATGGGAGGGCTTGGTCGGCGACCACCTCGGTTGGTACGCCTGGTGTCGGAGACCAGAGTGGAATGTTTTGTAAGGCGGCGACTTCGGTGAGGCGTTCGATGGGTTGGCGCCAGGCGTGGAGGGCGAGATTGAATAGCCCCCAATGGATCGGCATGAGCAGACCGGCTTTTTGTGTGCCGCCCATCTGCTGGAAGGCAGCGGCAGCGCCGTCCGGGCCCAGGTGGATGGCGGCCCACAGCGGATGGAAGGCACCGATCTCCAGCATGGTGAGGTCGAAGTGGTCGTACTGTGCGGCGATGTCCGCGAAGCCGTCCCACGTGCCGGAGTCTGCGCCGAAATAGACGCGGTGCTTCGGGCCTTCGATGACGAACGATGCCCAAAGGGTCGAGAATCGGTCGAGGATGCCGCGGCCAGAAAAGTGCCGTGCGGGCCATGACGTGATCCTTAGCGATGGGCCGAAGGTATCACCGGCGACTTCGGCTTTCTGAGTCCAGTCGAGTTCAGTGATGCGTGCTTCGGGTACGCCGCGCTTGCGAAGGCGTTTTCCAACGCCGAGTGAGGTGATCCAACGTGCGCCGGCGATGTTGTTGAGGCGCGCGAGGCGGCGGATGGTGTCTGAGCCGAAATGGTCGTAGTGGTCGTGCGAAATGAGGACGACGTCGATGGGCGGGAGTTGTTCGAGTGCGAGCGTGGGAGGAAAGAAGCGCTTCGGGCCGAACCATTGTGCGGGGCTGGCGCGCTGCTCCCACACCGGATCGATGAGAATGCGGAAGCCATCAATCTCAATGAGCGATGAGGAGTGGCCGAACCACGTAACACGGAGTCCGCTTGCGGGCTCTGCATCGTAGGTACGTGCGTCGGTGTGAAAAGGGCCGAGCGGCGTGCGCGGTTCTGTTTCCTCTTTGTTGCTGAAGTAGAGCGGAAGCACCTTTCGCATCGTGCTGGAGCTGGCAACGGTGGTGGGGACCGGGTTGAGGAACTTGCCGCCTTCTTTTTCCGCGCGTTTCAGCTGCATAGGAGTTCGATGCGCAAGGGGCGGAGTCAGTCGCTAGAACGCAGCTCTTGGTTGACGGACAAGAAAGCAGATTCCTCCGCTACGCTGCGGAATGACAACAAAAGGCGCAAGTAGAGCAGCGATTACGGAAGGAAGTAGAACGGATTTGGGAGCTTTACGCTGACTTCTGCTTTAGGATCACCGAGCAGGTCACTCCACTGGTCTCCGACACTGAGCAAGATGCGGTATCCCTGATACACGATGCGGCGGCGCTCTTCAGACTTGTATTCGATGGTGTGCATGCTGTTCTCGCTGCCATTGCGAAGCTGCAAGCCGGTCCACCCGCTGAAGCCCGCCGCCTTGAGGTTTGCTGCCGTTGCGGCGGTTTGATCAGGTTGTTGTGTAGCTGCGCCGTAGTCAGGTACGCCTGGACGACCAGTGATGAAGAAGACTGCGACACCTGCGGCTTGCGCCCGCTTGAAGAAGCGAAGTGCGCCTGGTATCGCAACGGAGGCATCGGGGCTAATGACCCACGCGTTGAACATGTTGCTGAGATAGCCGAAGTCTTCGCGCTTCATTTCGCAATAGCCAGAGAGCGTCGTCTCATCGATGTCCATGACGACGGCCAGCTTTTCACCGTTGTGGCTATGAGCTATTTGCGCGTCAAGAGCTTCTTCGGCGCGGTGATATTGTGCGTCCAGGTCGGCCCAGTAGCAGCCGTTTGGTCCTCTGCAGTCTGCGTAGTCTGCGAGACGCAAGCGCTGGATGCCGAAATTTTCGAGTGGCTCGGCGGAGGGAAGTGCGTGGGCGTCTGTTGCGCCTTCCTGTTGTTCACTATGAGCGCGAGCGACCAAGTCGACGTACGGAGCGAGTGTCTTCGGCTCTGCGGTGCACGAAGGTGGACCGTAGTGCTCCGTCGGAACGGACGGTGCTTGCGCAACCGCCGTTCCGGCGATCAGTAAAAATGCGAGGAGGGATTGGGCGGAACTATTCCTTGTAGAAGCCATCGATCATGTCCTTGTATTTCTCAAGGATAATGCGACGCTTCAATTTCAGGCTGGGTGTGAGCTCGCCGGAGTCAACCGTCCATTCTTCGGGTACGAGACCAACTTTCTTAATCGTCTCGTGATGACCGAGGCTGCCATTCACTTTTTCAGCAAGACCTTCGTACACCTTCTGAACTTTAGGATCTTTGACGAGTGCGGCATGGTCTTTGGTGAAGACCCCGTTCTTCTGCGCCCAGCCTTCCAGCGAGCCGAAGTTTGGAGAGATCAGGACGCTAACAAACTTTTTGTTATCGCCGATCAGCGCGGCCTGACCGACGAGCGCGTCAGATTTGAGTTTGCTTTCGATTGGCTGTGGAGCGACGTACTTGCCGCCGCTGGTCTTCATTAGCTCTTTCTTGCGGTCTGTGATAGAGAGAAAACCGTCTTCTATCTTGCCGATGTCGCCGGTCTTGAACCAGCCGTCCTCGGTAAACTCTTTTTTCGTACCTTCATCGTTCTGCCAATAGCCTTGAAAAACGGATGGCCCCTTCACCTCAAGTTCGCCGTCGCCCGCAACGCGGACTTCCAGGTTCGGAACGATCTTACCGACAGTGCCCGCTCTGTAGCCCTCGAAGGTATTGCGCGAGATGACCGGTGAGGTTTCGGTGAGACCATAGCCCTCAAAGACGCGAATACCGACGCCGAGGAACCAGTCGGTCGTTTCTTTTCCGAGCGGCGCACCGCCGGATATGAAAACGCGAACACGGCCTCCGAAGGCCTCTGCGATCTTGCTGAAGGCGAGCTTGTTGGCGAGTGTCCAGGCGAGGTTTGTGGGCTGCTTGCCTGCGGCGACCTCATCTTTGTGTTTTGCGCCGACACCCAATGCCCAGGTAAGAATTGTTTTCTTGAAGCCGTGAGCGCGGCCTTCGACAGCCTGACGGACTTTCTCGAAGACGCGAGGCACAGCGACGAACACCGTTGGGCGAACACTTTTCATCGACTTCGTTAAATTGTCGAACTTCGGCTCGTAGGCGATCGTCGCGCCCAGCATGTAGAAGGCGTAGTCCTGGTGGCGCGCCAATGCATGGCTCAGTGGCAGATAGGAGATGGAGACATCGCCCTTCTTGATCTGCAAGCCATCTGTGGAATAACGAAGATTTGAGGCGAGGTTGTCGTGAGTAAGGACGACGCCTTTCGGGTCGCCAGTTGTGCCGGAAGTATAGATAATCGAGGCGATCTCCTCGGGCTTGGCCTGCTTCACCATGGCGTCAAAGGCCGCATCATGCTCTTCCAACTCTGCGGCGCGCTTCATGATCTCGGAATATTTTTCCGCGTTTGAGAAATCGCCTTCATCCCAAACTGCAACGTGATCGATGGTGGTTGCGCCGGATTTGACGAGCTTCTCGTATTGATCCTTTGTGGACATCAGCATGGCTTTCGATCCTGAGTTGTTCAGGATGTATCCCATCTGTTCCGGGGTCAGTGTTTGATACAGCGGCACGCCGATCGCACCGATCGCGAGGATCGCGAAGTCGGAGACAGGCCACTCCCAGCGATTCTCACCGACGAGCGCGATGCGGTCGCCGCGCTGAATCCCCCAGCTTTGCAGTTTTTCTGCCAGTGCTCGAACACGGCCGTACAGATGTTTGGAGGTTATCGGCTTCCACTCCGCGCCGCTTTGCGCCAAGGCTACAGTTTCGTCTCCGCGTGATGTCAGCGAAACGAAAACATCATTGACCGTACTTAACTCAAGCATTCACTATCTCCCGCCTGGCGCCGCAAAAGTGCAGCGCACGCCATGCTAGATGCTTCGATGCAATTTAGCGAGGATTCAGCAATCTAAGCGGCGACTAGTTGCCGCTGGGGGTACCCGAGTTGCTGCGACTTGGGTTGGAAGCTGTCTTCGGGTAGTAGCCTGCTCGCGTGCGCACTTGCAGCCCGCGATAACCCTTTTCTTTCGCTTCCACGTGGATCTGCCGGTAGCCGCCGAGCTCGGGAGACTTCGTGGAGCGGTACTCGATGGTGTACTGCGTGCGGATGTCCTGAGCTACTTCGTGGGCAAGGCCATCGACGTCCCGTAGGGAGCGTGGAAAGTAAGCTTCCCCACCCGTTTGTTCGCTTAGTTCGGAAAGCACGGAGCGCGCATGACGAGCCTCGCCGCGACCGACATCGTCGCCGAAAAGCAGGCCAATGGTGTAGATGGCGGGGCCGTCGAGATCCTGCACGCGGCGGATGGCGGATTCGAGACTCGCGCTTGAGGCGTTGTCGTCACCATCCGTGATGACGAGGAGCACCTGCTTGCTGCGCTTGGAATTCTTGCTCAGGTAGTCAGCTGAAGCAATCACCGCATCGTAGAGCGCGGTGCCACCCGAAGCCTTGATGTAGCCCAAGCCCTGCTGCAGCTTCGTAATATCGCTGGTGAAGTCCTGATCGATGTAGGCCTCAGAGCTAAAATCCACGAGGAAGGCTTCATCCTGGGGGTTTGAAAGGCGCACCAGGTCCAACGAGGCTTGATCGACGGCAGTCCGCTTGTCGTACATTGACCCTGAGCTATCAATGATGATGCCGATCGAGACAGGCACATCTTCATGACGAAAGCCGACAATCGATTGAGGAACGCCATCCTCGTAGACATGGAAGGCGTCCTGCGGAAGAGAATCAACGGCCTTTCCCGAACTGTCGATCACGGAGGCGTTCAGGCGAACTTCGTAGGCGTTGGCGCGAAGGGTGTAGCGACCGTTCTGCTGCGTAATTGCTGTCGGCCCGGTCTGGGCCGCGGGTGCAGCCGAACTAGGTGGGTCGGGTGAGGGGACCGGGTCGGAGTCAACCGTAAGCGGCGGCGCCTGACGCGCCGGAGCGGGTGTCGCTGTTTGGCAAGCCGCTGAGCCGAACAAGAAAACCCCGCACAGAGCCAGTGTGGCCAGCGGAGCATGGATGTCATTGCGACGGTGCATAGTACCCCTCGCGATAGTGCGCATCCATCATCGGGAGACCCGGCGGGGGCGCCAATCGCACTCTCACTTTACGATAGACGCCGTTGCGCCGCCGATCGGTGGGTGTGTAGCCGAGAACGTATTCATTACGCAACTCTTCGCTGATGCGCTCCGCGATGTCGCTAAGGTCCTGGACGTCCAGCACCTTGAATAAGCGGCCACCGGTGGATTCGGTGACTTCTTTCAAGAGAATCGGGCCGTTCTGCTCCTCTTCCGTTGGCGCGTATGCGTCGAAGATGCCGATTCCGTAGATTTGCACTTCGCTTTCGCGAACGACGCGGGTGAGTTCACCCTCGGTATAGCGGCTCCGATTATCACCTCCATCGGAGATGACTAGGAGCGCCTTGCGCTGGTATTTCGCATCTCTAAGCTTGTTGACCCCCAGATACATAGCGTCGATCAGGGCGGTGCGATTTTCCGGCTTCAGCATAACCATGCGCGCCTCTACGTCGTCGACTTCTGAGGTGTAGTCGACGAGCACAGCGGGGCGGTCGTTGAAGCCTATGACGAAGAACTCATCCTTCGGGTTACAGGTGCGAAGGAATTCGCTTAGGGCCTTTCGTGCGCGCACGAACTTCGACTGCATGCTTCCGCTCAGATCGAAGACGATGCCGATGGACAGCGGCGCGTCCTCGGTTGAAAACGTCTTGATTGTCTGCGGAATGTTGTTGTCGTAAAGCTGGAAGTTTTCGCGTTCAAGACCAGTGACGAGCCGGTTCATGGGATCGGTCACCGAGACGGGAACAAGCACCAAATCGACGTCCACGCGAATCTTCGCGCCCGACGAACTGGTTGCTCTCCCAGCGACATCCCCGCCGGTCACCACAGGCCGGCTGTCCTTGGGAACAGCCGGTGGAGGCGCGCTCGTGTGAGGGTCATTCAGCGGATTTTCTTGCGCGCGTGCGCGCGGCAGCCCAAGAAGTAGAAGACAAAGGGCTAAGCTGAGTCGCCGACGCAAAGTAGAACGCATTGAGACGTGTACGCTCCCGCAAAAGGGCAGACATCTCATCTTCCTCTGGCCCTGAGGCTTCCTGTGTATCACAAGCGGGGGCGCGCTGGCTGCACGCAGAAGCTCTGACTTTCGCCCGTTTTGAAAGTTGCTCCTAGAATGAAGCCATGGCACGTTTGTACCCGTTCCGCGCACTTCGTTACGATCCTACCCGCGTCAACATGACGGATGTGGTCACCCAGCCGTACGACAAGATCTCGCCGGAGATGCAGAACCGCTACTACGCGGCGAGCCCATACAACTTGATTCGTGTGATTCTTGGCCGCACGGAGCAGGGCGACTCCGAGACGAACAACGTGTACACCCGCGCTGCCGTAACGCTCGATGCCTGGCGCAAAGAGGGCGTGCTGAAGGAAGAGGCAGAGCCGGCGCTTTATGGTTACTCGCAGACCTACACGGTGCCGGGAACGAATGAAGTGCGGGAACGGCGTGGGTTCATTGGGCTCGGCCAGCTCTACGACTATGAGAAGCAGGTGGTGTACCGGCACGAGCAAACGTTTCCAAAACACAAGTCGGACCGGCTGAGTCTGTTCAAAGCGACGCGCGCCTACTGCGAGCAGGTCTACATGCTGTATTCCGATCCAACGTTCACTGCGGAGCGGCTAATCTTCGGCGAGGGTTCGGAGCAGCCGAGTTCCCCGGAGCTGGAGATTTTGGACGAGTATGGCGTCCTGCACCGGGTGTGGAGGCTGGTCGAGCCGGCGCTGATCAAGCAGGTTGTGGATGCAATGGCGGACAAGTCCTTGATCATCGCGGATGGACATCACCGCTATGAGACCTCCACGACGTACATGCACGAGCGTGCTGCGGAGCTTGGTATCAGCGAAGACGCTGCGCCTGATCTGTCAGAAAACGGCTTGCCGCGGCCGTCGTTCCCAGAGCAGGCGATGATGATGACTTTCGTCAATATGGAAGCGCCGGGGATTACTATTCTGCCGACGCACCGCGTGCTGTACGGGATGCCGTACTTCAGCGGTCTGGAGTTTGCAGAAGAGGCGAAGGAATATTTCAGTGTGAAAGAAATACCGGCCACGGAAGACGGGCGCTACCCTGGTGCGAATCGCTTGCTACAGCACCTGAACGACACACCGGGTGTGGCGTTCATCGCAGCTACGCGGGAGGGAGACTATCTGCTGACGCCGAACCCGGAAGCGATTGCTCCGATACTGGCAGGGCTCTCCCCGCGACAACAGCAACTCGATGTCGTGCAGTTGCACAAAGTTGTGCTGGAGAAGCTCTTCGGGCTGAACGAGGAGACGGTTCGCGCGGGTTCTCATGTTCGCTACGTGCGTGAGGCTCAGGAAGCGCTACAGCAGGTGGGTTCAGGCAATGCCGATGTCGCGTTCCTGATCAAGCCGGTGACGCTGGAGCAGATGAAGGACGTCTCGCTCAACCTGGAAGTGATGCCGCAGAAGTCGACTGACTTTTATCCGAAGCTGCTGAGTGGGTTGGCGATGTACGCGCTGGACTAGGCATTGGACACGGCGCATAATCGTGTCGAGGAGATGCCTCATGGCGACTTTCCCTGCGCTCGTACCCTTAGAGGAGTATCTGTCCGCCAGTTACCATCCTGACGCCGATTATGTTGATGGCGAAATTGAGGAGCGCCACTTGGGAGAGTACGAACATGCGCGGCTGCAGTTCATTCTTGCGGGCATCTTCTTACAACACGAAGCAGCATGGAATGTGCGCGGAGTCACAGAGCAGCGCATTGCGATCACGAGCAGCCGTGTTCGCGTTTGTGACGTATGCCTCATCGACAGAAACGCCGCGCGGGAACGAGTTCTGCGGCATCCACCTTTACTTTGCGTTGAGATTGTTTCGCCCGAAGACCGCTTGTCACGCGCGGAGATCGTTCTGCGTGATTACCTGAACATTGGCGTTCAAGACATCTGGTTGCTCGACCCGATTCGCCAAGCAGCGCACCGTTTTGACGCGCAAGGCTTGCATATGGCGAACGCCAATGTCCTGACAGTGCCTGGCACGTCAATTCGACTTGATCTAGCGGAAGCCTTTTCCGCTGTCGAATAGCAGAAGTATTCTTTGATGGACCTTAGCGCGAAACTTCGTCTAGGGGCGAACTCGCGCTTGCATAAAGCTTCTTTGACATGCGACCGGCGAGGAAGGCCTCGCGGCCCGCTTCTGTGCCTTTTCGCATTGCTGAGGACATGAGCACCGGGTCTTTTGATCCGGCCATAGCGGTGTTGAGCAGGACTGCATCGAAGCCGAGCTCCATGGCAAGGGCTGCGTCGCTGGCGGTACCGAGGCCGGCGTCGATGACGAGCGGGACTTCGGTGATGAGCTCACGCATCATGCGCAGGGTATACGTGTTCGCTATGCCCAGCCCTGTGCCGATGGGCGCGCCGAGAGGCATCACTGCGGCAGCGCCTACATCGATGAGACGCTTGGCGAACACGATATCGTCGGTCGTGTACGGCAGGACAGTGAAGCCTTCTTTCACTAGAACGCGGGTAGCTTCCACCGTGGCCTGAACGTCCGGGTAGAGCGTCGGCAGATCGCCGATGACTTCTATCTTGACCCAGTCGGAAAGACCGACCTCGCGGCCCAGGCGCGCCACGCGGATGGCCTCTTCGGCTGTGTAGCATCCCGCTGTGTTGGGGAGGAGGAAGTATTTCTTGGGATCGATGTGATCGAGCAGGGACTCGCGCGAGCGGTCCAGATTCACGCGACGCACGGCAACCGTTACCAGCTCGGCACCGGAAGCTTCGATGGCGGCGGCGGTCTCTGGGCCGTCCTTGTATTTGCCCGTGCCGACGATGAGGCGCGAGCGGAAGGTGCGGCCCGCGATGATGAGGTCGTCGGGTTGGCCAAGCCTTGTTTCGACGGTAGGGCTTTCGAGGACTTCTATCATGGCTTTATCGTAGCGCTTTGCGGCTCGCGAAATCTCGCGCGTGAGGAGCAGATTCCTCCGCTGCGCCGCGGAATGACAATCAAAGGGAAAATGGTTCAAGCAGCGTCCAAAACACAATCGGCCCGCCCCAAAGAGGACGAGCCGACGATGCAGTAACTGTTGAGATTGACCTGAGGCATCCGTTGTCGGATGGGCCTCGGCGAAGATTGTCTTTCTGTCTAACTGAAAAGACCGCCAGGTCTAGAGCAACGGATGCTCTAAGCCTCAGTCACCTCACGTTGGTTGGAACAACTTGTACTGTCAGATTTCATAGGCTGGATCATCCTCCTTTCCCGTGTTGAAACTCAAAGTACAGCGCATGAAATCGGAAGTCAACTCGCCGCTTTACGTGCTTGTGCATATCTGCAGTTCACGCACGGATTGATCAGGCCTCGGCTCAAATTCACAGTCCATTCTTCGATTTCGTGGAAGAATGAAAATATTCCTGCCATGCTGCACCTGCGCATTCTTTCCCTGACGCTGCTCCTCGCCTGTGCGCCGCTGCGCGCCCAGACGGACCCGCTTCCGCCTGCAGCCCCCGACGCACCGCAGGCTCCGGCAATGAGCCCCGCGCACAACACGCCTTCGGCAACCGAAGAGCCTGAAGGCCCTCCCCAAACCTTCAACTTCCACGTTCAATACACTCTGACGGGCCAGGCATACCCCTCTTTCTCGGCCAAATACTCAGATCCTGCCTATCTGGTGTACGGGACCGGAAGCAGCCTCCCGACCAAAGGTGAGGCCCGGGAAACTGAGTCAGCCGACGTGTACTTTGGATATCGCCTTTGGCGGGACACGGAGTTTCACGTCGATACCCTGTTCTGGCAGGGGTACGGCCTGAACAACACCTACGGAATGAATGACTTCCCGGACGGCGAGGCGTTCAAAGTGGGCGTTCGTTATCCACACTTCGCGATCGCGCGGTTTTTCCTGCGAACCACC
>CAJCIP010000089.1 GCA_903970445.1 Verrucomicrobia bacterium Tous-C9LFEB
GCGGCTGATCCCCGAAGAAGACGTTGCCGGATACATCGAGAGCTTTGAGCGCATCCGCTCCGGCGAGTTCCCTACCGCATATGAGAACCACTGGGTGGCGCGTGATGGATCGCGCCGCCGCATCAGTTGGACGGCCACAGCGCTGCTCGATAACCAGCAGCAGGTTGCGTTCATCATCGCCACTGGCATTGATGTGACTGTGCAGCGTGTGGCCGAGACTACGATTCGCGAATCGGAAGCGCGCTACAGGCAGATCGTTGAAGGCTCGCTGGGCATGGTATGCACGCACAGCATCGATGGCACGATCCTGTCTATCAACGAGCACGGAGCGCGAAGCATTGGGCGCAGGGTGGATGAAGTGGTTGGCCGCTCGTTCCATGACTTGCAGACCCCAGAGCACCACGACAATCTTGAAACGTACTTTGAGACGCTGCTGCAAACCGGCGAAGCGCAGGGGCTGTTACACCTACAACACACCAACGGTGAAGAGCGCGTGTTCGCCTACCGCAATCGTTTGGTCGAGCCGCTGGATGGGCCGCGCTACGTGCTGGCGTTCGGCGTGGACATCACAGAGCAGATTCGCGCGGAAGAGCAGCTACGCTCGCTGATACGGCAGTCGAATTCAGTGCTGGAGTCGGTGGGTGACGGCATCTACGGTATCGACCTCCAAGGCCGTGTGACGGTGGTAAATCCCGCAGCCGCGCAGATGCTGGGCTACAAGCCGGAAGAGATCCTGGGCAAGAACATGCACGAGCTGATCCATCACTCCCATGCGGATGGAACGCCGTATCCCAAGTCGGAGTCTCCGATCCAGGCGAGCCTCGAGAACCGCACCACGATCCGTGTGTCGAATGAAGTGTTCTGGCGCAAGGATGGCACGAGCTTCCCAGTGGAGTATGTTTCGCGCCCGCAGATTGAAGCAGACGTGGACGATGCGCTGAGCAGCGCGGGTAGCCGCACGCTGGGAGCAGGCAACGATGCGCAGCTTGGTCTGCCGGGTATTGCCGAGGTGACAACGACAACCTCCGGCTCGCACATCATTGCCTTTCCGCAGGCTTCGTCTGCGTCCATCAAGATCGCCAAGGTTGGCGATTCCAACGCAAAGGACCCGGGCAAGCTGGAGGTGCAGGAAGGCCGCGCGGTCGGCGTGGTCGTTGCGTTTACGGACATTAGCGAGCGCAATGCTCTGGACCGCATGAAGGATGAATTTATATCCACGGTTTCACACGAGCTGCGCACGCCGCTGACCAGCCTGCGCGCGGCGCTGGGGCTGATTGCCGGCGGAGCGATTACGTCGCGCCCGGAAAAAGTACGGCAGATGATGGAAATCGCGATTGGCAACACTGACCGCCTGGTCCGGCTGGTGAACGACATTCTGGATCTCGAGCGCATCGGCTCGGGCAAGGCTGAGTTGCACCAGACAGTCATCACGATGGAAGAGCTGTTCCATCGTGCCACATCGCTCCTACAGGCCGCTGCGGCAAAGTCGAACATTCGTTTCATCGTGAAGGGCAACGGGGTACAGGTGTGGGCTGATCAGGATCGCATTATCCAGACCCTCACGAATCTTCTTTCAAACGCCATCAAGTTTTCTCCGGAACACTCCACGCACGGCACCGAGATTCGCCTCAACGCAAGCCTCTTGAGCGAAGACGAAGCGCTTATTGAGATACAGGACCACGGCCGCGGCATTCCTGCAGACAAACTCCAGCAAATCTTCGAGCGCTTCAAGCAGGTGGACGCGTCAGATTCGCGTGCCATGGGCGGAACAGGTCTCGGCCTCGCGATCTGCCGCAGCATCGTGCAGCAGCACGGTGGGCACATCTGGGCTACTAGTACGCTGGGTGAAGGGTCTACGTTCCACTTCACGCTGCCAACGCAGCCCAGCCGCCATTTGCGCTAGCGCCTAAATCTTCTTCCAAGCCTTGGATTGTTTTGCGTGCAGTACGCGAAGTACTTCAAGAGTGGCGGCCCGTACGCTGTACACAATCAGATAGTTATGAAACGGTTTCGCTGCCCAGACACGCACGTTGTTTCTTTTACGAGACGGGTGCGCTCGACCGCACTCTGGATATTGGCCCAATAGCTCACAATTTTCGAGAACGGCTGCCTCAAGATCATCGGCTGCCGGAACGCTATCTCGTGCTACGAAAAGCCAGATTTCCAGAAGATCCTGTTTTGCTTCCGCTGAGAATCGGTAGAGCATCAGGCGGCAGAGCGCCTTGAAACATATTCGCGTTTGAACGCTGCGAGTTCTTCCTTTACTTCCTCAGGAGTGTAAAGTTCTCCTCGATCTGCAGAAGCGAGTCCTTCTTCGATGAGTCTGTCAAACTCTTCTCGATTTGCCGCAAAATACACTTCTTCTGCGTGGAGGCTCGACAGCCGATCTTCTAAATAGACTTCCACATTTTCAAATCCCGAGGCTTTCGCATCGGCAATAACGATGGCTTCCTGTTCTGGTGTCAGCGTAATTGGCATGGCAGAAGATTATCCTTACTCGTCCTCAGGTTTCAACGATGCAATCACGCTGAAGTCTTCCAACGTTGTTGTATCGCCCTTTACCTCGCCGGTTGTGGCTAGTTCGCGCAGTAACCGCCGCATGATCTTCCCAGACCGCGTCTTCGGCAGCACCTGCGTGAAGCGCAGGTCATCAGGCCTGGCGAGAGCACCTATCTCCTTCGCGACCCACTGCCGCAGTTCCTGCTTCAATTCTTCGCTCGGCTCGTTGCCTTCTTCCAGCGTGACGAAGGCCGCAACCGCTTGCCCCTTCAACTCGTCAGGTCTGCCGACAACGGCAGCTTCGGCCACTTTGCTGTGCGCGACTAATGCGGACTCAATCTCCATAGTTCCAAGGCGATGCCCGCTGACGTTGATTACGTCATCGACGCGCCCCATCAGCCAGTAACAGCCATCGGCATCGCAACGCGCGCCGTCGCCCGTGAAGTAAATTCCGGGAATCTCTGAGAAGTAGGTCTTCACAAACCGCTCGTGGTCGCCCCAGATCGTTCGCGCCATCGAGGGCCACGGTTTGCTGATGACGAGCAGTCCACCCTGCCCGGCGGGCACCGGCTCACCGGACTTTGTCACCACCTGCGGCACGACGCCAAAGAATGGCGTCGTCGCTGAACCCGGCTTTGTGGACACGGCGCCGGGAATCGGCGTGATCATGTGCGCGCCGGTTTCCGTTTGCCACCACGTGTCAACGATGGGGCAGCGTTCCTTGCCAATCTTGCGGAAGTACCACATCCAGGCTTCCGGGTTGATGGGCTCGCCCACCGTGCCTAGCAGACGCAGCGACGCAAGCGAGTGTTTTCTGACCCAATCACTGCCCCACTTGATAAATGCGCGGATGGCTGTTGGCGCCGTGTAGAAAATGCTGACCTTGTGATTGTCGATCAGCTTCCAGAAGCGATCGCACTCGGGCCAGTTCGGAGCGCCCTCGTACATGAAGACCGTCGCGCCATTTTGCAGCGGCCCGTACACCACGTAGCTGTGTCCCGTCACCCAGCCGATATCGGCGGTGCACCAGTACACGTCCTCGTCGCGAAGATCGAAAACATACTTGCACGTCAGGTATGTCTGTACCGAATAGCCGCCCGTCGTATGGACCAAGCCTTTCGGCTTTCCAGTCGTGCCGCTGGTGTAGAGAATGTACAGCGGATCTTCAGCATCCATCTCCTCGCACGCACACTCAGGAGCCGCGGAGGCCATGGCCTCGTGCCACCAAATGTCTCGTCCCGGTTGCATCATTACCTGCGCTTCCGGCGCGCGCTGATACACCACCACGCTCCGCACATTCGCGCACTTTTCCATCGCCTCGTCGACGATCTTCTTCAGCTTGACCTCTGTGCCGCGACGATAGCTGATGTCCTGCGTCACGATGACCTGGCAGTCAGAGTCATTGACCCGATCCGAAATAGCGTGCGCCGCGAACCCACCAAAGATCACAGAATGAATTGCGCCGATGCGCGCGCAAGCCAGCAGCGCGATTGCAAGCTCCGGGCTCATGCCCATATAGATTGCAACCCGGTCGCCCTTGCCCACGCCCATCGACTTCAGCACATTGGCAAACTTCTGCACTTCCGCGTGTAGTTCGGCATAAGTTAGTTGTCGAACCTCTCCTGGCTCACCTTCCCAGAGCAGTGCTACTTTGTCGCGCCTCTCGCTCTTGGCGTGCCGATCCACGCAGTTGTGCGAGAGGTTCAGTTTGCCCCCCAGAAACCACTTGGCCTCTGCGCCGCTGCCTTCTTGCACCTTGGTCCAGGGCCGAAACCACTCAAGCTCGCGCGCTGCGTCTCCCCAGAAGATTTCGGGGTGTTCCACGCTCTGCTTGTACATCGCTTCGTACTCGGCTGCGCTGCCAATCCGCGCTTTGCGCGCGAACTCGGTGGGTGGCGGAAACACGCGATCTTCGCGCATCAGCGAATCAAAAAAGGAGCTCTCGGTTGGTGCTTCAGTGGAACTTGCAGCCATATGGTACGAATACTCCAGAACACGCTTTCGGAAGCCATTTGCAGAGCCCAAAGTACGTCATGGGAACGATATCTCGCAACTTGCGCCGGCGCGTCACCCGGATGTCAGGTGCGTGCCATCATCAGAAGGTGAACTTTGGCGCCGCATTCCTCATCGGCATCTTTCTCGGCTTCGTCTTCGGTGTGGGCTGTGCTCTTGCCGTGATGTATTCCATTTTTCTCGGGGGCTACCGCGCGGCGTTGCGCGATTGCCAGCTTCCATCCCCTCCTGAACGCTTGGCGAAGGCGCGGGCCAAACTAACAACCTTCAAACTGCCCTAGTTTGTCAGCCCTGTTTTTAGTTCCGCGCGCATGGCAGCGAGCTCACTACTCAAACGCTCGATTGCACCCAAAATTTCGCCCATCTCCGCAGTCTCGGACGTTGGGGTTTTTCCTTTCACAAAAAAGGTGCCATTCGGCTGTAGCTTGCAGATCTGCACCTCACCTGGATCGCTGAAGCTGTTCTTGTTCAGTACTCCTATCAGCTCTTCCATGGTGAGCGTTTCCCTTTTTAGCGCGTCCTCATCAACTTTCCCATCCTGGATGAGCGTCGTCTCGCTCCCTTCCAAAGCTGCATTCAACTTTGGAGCGCGATAGATGGCCTTCGCCAGCAGCCAATTTGTAGCCAGAAGCGAAAACGCTCCGATCACGCCGCCCGACAGGGAATTATCGTCCCCGATGATAGCGTTCTGAACAGTATTGGAGAGGCAGAGCAGAACGATGAGGTCGTATGGATTGAGCTGCGCAAGCTCTCGCTTTCCAAATAAACGCAAGTAGGCGATCAGGATGACATAGACGATCGCTGGACGAGCAATCTTTTCCAGGATCGGCAGCGGCATATGAAACATGCTGTGGGCGATGCTTCCCATTTCGTGTGTTCTTCCTTTCAGGCAGATCAGCATTCATCTTCAAGATTCAATGCCATCGTACTGGCCTCGCGACCGGAGAGGTGCTTTGAAACATTTTTGTAAGAAGGCACGACTGAATGTTTGAGTGGGGTTTCAACTTGGCAAGTCCTCAACCTGACAGCAGCTCGCTCGCTGGAACAAGCCCCATCGATTGTTAGCTTTGGGCTGACCGAAACCAACAGTCGATATCAGGTAATCACCCGAAACGTGCCAGATTCACGCGGTGGGATACACAGAAAGCGGCATAGACCCTAAGCCCAACTCTGGTAAAGTTCAAGTAACTTTTACGTGTTCCTTGAGTAACGGGACTCACGTAACGTGACCACAAGGACAGGACCCATGGCCCAGCCCCTCCAGATGGAAAGTCAGACACCCGAAAACACTTTCAGCCACTTCGGTGTGCTCAACACCGGCAGCCGCAGCAAGGGAGCGGCCGTCACTTCCATCACCGTCAATATCGTCATCGCGCTGCTCCTGGTAATCCTGGGAACGGTGGCTAAAACAAACCCCATTCTTGCAAAAAGGATCACGGAGCTCGCGCTTCCGCCTGAACCCAAGGTTCAGCCTGTTCCCAAGCCGCCGCCCCCGCCACCTCCGCCCCCTAAGGTACTGGTCGATCCGCCGAAGCTAAAGATGGAACCGCCCAAGATCAAGATGCCGGACCCGGTGGTGGAACCCCCGAAGATAAAACCCATCGAGGTTCCGGTTCCTAAGCCGATGGTGGCTGCGCCCGCGCCTCCCAAGGTCATCAATCCGGCCCCCGCGCCCAAGGTCGTGAGCCTGGCGGCTGCGGCTGCTTCCGTACCGAACCACGATGCACACCCAACCGCTGTGCGTCTCGGCTCACCTGACAACCCGCTCCAGCCACTCACCGGTCCTGCCGTCGCTCGGGTCAACATGGGCAACGCCGGCATGCCTGGCATGAACGCAGCCAATAGCGGCAACGGTCCTCATGCGACGAAGGTCAGCATGGGCAGCGGCAGCCCTGGCGGGACAGACATCAACGGCACCGGCACCCGTGCAGTTGCTGGCGTGAAGATGGGCTGCATCGGCTGCACCGGTCCGCTCAACTCCACGAACTTCAGCAACGCGCCAAAGCAGGTACAGTTGCAGACAGCGCAGGCAGTGGCCATACCTCACGCAACCGAGGTCCATACCGCGGTCATTGCTTCGCCGCCAAAGGTGACCTACAAGCCGACGCCTTCTTACACGGCTGAAGCGAAAGCAGCCCATGTCGAAGGTGCAGTGTCCATCAAAATCCGTGTCACCGCAGAAGGATCGGTTCAGGTGGTTAGCGTGACCCGCGGTCTCGGTCATGGACTGGACCAGTCAGCCATTCAGGCGATCGAAGCCACACGTTTTCTGCCAGCGAAAGACACAACGGGCCGTCCAATTGAGTGGGAAGGCGTTGTCAACGTAAATTTCCAGATGAGCTAACCCACGTTCGGCGGTTTTTAGAATCGCCGACGCGTCTTGCACCTCAAACTTGCGCGTGACACACGCGCCGCCCACGTACCAAAGGAGTTCCCGTCAACATGACAGAACGGACGAAAGTCGCCGCTGTTGCTTCACTTGCCCTGCTGGTTTTGTCTGCTTTGCCCGCTACAGCCTACCCGATTTTCGGGAAGAAAAAGGTGGACAAAAGCGAGATACAGCGCAAGCCGACCGCCGCTCAGAACGCGTTGATCGATAAGGCCATCGTTCGTGAGGCCGTTGTGATCAAGACGCTCAAAGAGCGCACTCCGATGGTGGAAACCTACATCCAGAACATGAAGCCGGATCCAGTCATGTTCCAGACGCCGAAGTCCGATGAGCACTTTGTCGGCCGCGTTGATTTCGGCAAGGTCATCGGTCATACCGGATACGCGGAAGGTGTTTCGCATGATGAAAGTGGCAAGGGCATCATGGGCCACTTCAAGCACTCACTGAGCTACGTCACCGGCATCAATCGCAGCCTTCACCTCAATTTCAACGAGGGTGGCTTCGTTCGGATGATCGTCATCGACACCGATGGCCCGAACAGCGATGGCTTCAATCGCCAGAACTACACGTTTTCCTTCGTCCGCAACGACTTTCTCGGTACGATCCCGACCGTGGTCTTCGACGTGAAGCCTTCGAAGGCGCATCCCGGCCGCTTCTTTGGCCGCGTTTGGATCGAGCGCAACAACGGCAACATCGTCCGCTACAACGGTGACCTCGCCGGCGAGCAGCGCGACATCACCGAGTACTACCACTTTGATTCGTGGCGCACGAACGTACAGGAAGGCCTGTGGCTGCCGACTTCTTCCTACATTGAAGAAACCGACCCAAAGAGCGCTTCGCACTCGCTCACGTTCAAGGCTGTCAATCACATCTGGGGCTACTCGCTGAAGGTGCCGAACAAGGACGCCGAAGAAACCAGTCTCGACGTTGTTGGCGCCGTCGATCAAAGCCAGAACGCTCCCGACGTCAGCCCGCTTCAGGCTCAGCGTGAATGGGTGCAGCAAGCGGAAGACAACGTCATTGAACGTCTCTACAGCGCTGGTCTGCTCGACGCTCCGAGCGACTTCGATAAGACACTGGCTGATCTGGCAAACAATATCCTCGCCTACAACCAGATCTCTACACCAAGGCCGCTGCGTGTTCGCACGTTGCTGACCGAACCTATTGAATCTGTCGCCATCGGGAACACCATTCTCCTTTCCAAGAGCATGATCGACACAACGGCCGTGCTCACCGCGGACGGTGCGCAGCAGATGGGCAACCTCAACGCTGTGCTCGCGTTCCAGATCGCGCACATCATCCTCGGCCACCGGATCGACACCAAATACGCATTCAGCGATCGGCTGATGTTTCCCCCGGAGTCTGCCTTTCAGCGTTTGCCGATGGGCCATACCGACCAGGAAAACGTAGACGCGGCCAAGAAGACAATCGAACTTCTGAATGCCAAAGAGCTAGCGGATGGACAACAATACTTCGGTTTGTACCTGCAACAGCTGAAGGCTCGCGAAGTCGGTCTCAAGGCATTGAACACACCCCAGCTGGGCGACTCGCTGGTGAAGTCAGACGGTACGCCATGGCTGCAGGCAATGATCTCGAAAGCGCCAAAACTCAATGACAAGGATTTGAAGCAGCAGGGTGCAGAACCGCTCGCACAGTTCCTGAACCTCGATCCCTGGACCGATCAAGTTGTGCAAAAGCACTCGACGTACGAGCCACTTTTGGGTGCCGGCGACAAAATGCCTTTCGAAATCACCCCGGTGTACCTGAAGCTCGCTTACTGGGCGCCTCCAGCAACTCCAGTGCCGCCGCCGGCGGCTCCCGGAGGTACAGCACCCACCGGAACATCACCGACAGGTACCGCATCCCCTGCGGGCACGGATACGACAGCTCCCGCCGCAAGCGGGCCTGCAGGTGCGGCGCAGCCGGCAACACCCGCACCCGCAACTCCTGGACCAACGCAGTAATAGCCGGGAGCTAAACTCGGATGGTCAACACCTCAAACTGCGGCAACACCCTGACGTCATTGTCAGGGTGTTGCCGTTCACACAGGACGCTTCGCAAGCAGTGTCCAGATAGTACAAGGGCTTCACGAAACAAAGGTTGAAGAAGCTCGTCACAACGTGAAGAGGCCATTTTGAAGAAACTCATCCCTGCCCTGCTTGTCTGCTTGTTCTCCGGTTGCTCTGCCTGGTGCCAGGCGCGTCCCACCGCCAGCCGTGCCGGCGATCTTCAGGTTGGCGTGGATTACGCAGTTGCCAACTCAGACTACGACCAGCAGCACAAGATTCGCGGTTACGGCTTCTATGCAGACTTTGATTTCCGCGAGCACTTCGGCGTCGAAGTGAACTTCCATCAGCTCAACGATCCCTTCAATCCGATTTACGAGCGGTCTTACGAGGCCGGTGCCCGGTATGTACGGCGCTATCACTTCCTCAAGCCGTATGTGAAGGCGATGTATGGACGTGGTGTCTTCAACTTTCCGACCGCTGACAATCAGAGCACGGCCGCAAACCTCGCCTACAATCAGGTTGATTTTGGCGGCGGTCTCGATATCCCCATCATCTCTCGCGTCAATGTGCGGGCTGAGTACGAATACCAGCACTGGTTCGGCTTTCCGCCAAACGGCTTGACTCCGGGCATGGTGACCGTCGGAGTCGCCTATCACTTTCCTGCGGGCAAGCCGCGCTAGTGTAGCAATCTGAAGAGCAATAAGAAAGCCCGGCAAGGTGCCGGGCTTCTATTTTCTACTGCTATCTCTTAGAAGTGGTACGCGATGCCAACAGCCGGCATGGAGATGAACTCATAGCGGTTGGTCTTGTAATCATCTTTGCCAAACGTGGGAGTCTTCACCAGCCATCCACGATACTCCGCGCGAATATCAAAGCTGGGGCTGATTTCATACGCCAAGCCGCCACCGAACACGCCGCCGATGTTGGTGTTCTGCTTGGTATCAAGTTGCGAGGTTCCGTAGTCGTGAATCGGAGTGAAAATCAGCCCACCCACGCCGACATCCGCGAACGGATTGAAGTTCTTGTAATTGCGGGAGTAGACGTAAGCGCCTGAGACTTCCTGCATACGTGAGTGCACTTGAACTGTCGCGCGCGCATTCGGAGTGTAGTGCTCGTTGTTCTGGAGGAACGAGTAATTCAGTTCCAACGCGCTCCGAGGCGTCACCGAGTACCGGTAGCTGCCTAGAAAGCCAAGAGCCTTGTCTGACTGCTTCAGAACTCCGAGACCATTTACATCCGGTGAAAACAAACCATACGCGCTGGCGCTGACATCCTGCCGGCTTTCCTGGGCCTGTCCCACACCGGCCGCGCACACCAATAGCGCGCCCAACAACATCATCTTCTTCATGCTTGTAGAAATTCCCTTCGCAGTACGGCTGGGATTGGAGAGTTGGACTCACCAGCCCGGCTTCCGTGAGCCCGTTCGATTCCGCCGGAAACCCACGCGCGCTCAAACCTAATTGTACCCGCACGATGGCTGTAAGAGCGTCAATACCTGCGTCGCGGTCAGCTTTGAACCGAAGGGCCTAACCTGCAGCCGGCCGTGCAAGAGCTGGGAGATAGGAATTTCAATTAGGTCTTCAAAGCAAAGAGGGTCTCCGATGAGACCCTCCCTGCTCAAACATGTCCCTTACCGCTGCGGCGTGGATGGCGGCGGTGGCGGTGGTGGCGCCTCGCCCGACGCTGGCGCGCCGCCAGGACCATTCTCACGATGCTCGCGCATCTCTTCTCGGCGATGTGCTTCCATCTCGTCGTACTTCTTGCGCTGATCATCCGTTAGAACAGCGCGGATTTTGCCGTTCTCTTCTTCCATCAGCGCTCGCATTTGCTTGTGGTCCGGCGGAGTTCCGTTCGAGCTCGCGCGGGCTGCTTCCATTTTCGCGCGGCCATCGGCAAGGATGCCCTTCACCTGGGCAGTCTGATCGGCGCTGAGTCCAAGGCGGTGTTGCAGCATCTCGGCGCGGTGCTCCGGTCCACCTGGGCCGCCACGGTGAGGTCCACCCGGTGGCGGACCCTGCATCTGACCGTCCGGTGGGGGCGGCGGGGTTGACTGCTGCTGGGCAAGCGCCGGAAGCGCCACACCTGCACCGCACAGTAACAACGTTGCGGCACGCATCTTGTTCTTTGCTCCAAATACTCGCATTGCATTCTCCTGGGCGGATCGCCAGCGGCACGTTCCGTCGCCTTGATGTAAACGCGATCTCGACACGAATGTTCCGCTGGGACACTCGGCAGCGGAAACGACACGATTCCGCTGGGTAAGAAGACGGGTAACGACGCCATGGGGTTTCGGCACGCGACAATAGGCCGTCGCCTAGACTTTGGCGGCGGAGGTGAAGCAGAATGGGTCGCCATGTTCCCGTGCATGCGTTTCCACCACTTCAAGGAACGCGCGAGCCGCATGGCTCAACGCGGCGGACCGCCGGTAGACCAGCCGTAGTTTGCGCTCCATCTGCAACTCCGGCACGTCCACTACCCGCAATACCCCGCTCGCCACTTCGCTTTCGGCGGTCAGTCGAGGCACAAGCGCGACGCCGTTGCCAAGCCGCACAAACCGCTTGATGGCCTCCAACGACGGCAACTCCACATCCATGCGCAGCGGCGTGCGGTGGCGTTTGAACGCTTCAATGACCTTCTGGCGGAGCGGCGAAGGCACGTTGTGCGCCGTGAAACTCTCTCGCCCCAGCCGCTGAATCGAGGCCTTCCCTGCTCTTGCCAGCGGATGTGTGGGACTCACGATACAAACCAACTGATCCCGGTAGACAGTGACCGCTTGAACATTTGGGTCACCCGGCCTGAATCCAACCACACCAACCTCCACGGTGTGCGACAGCAGGGCATCTGCAATGCGGCTCGCCAGCGAGCGCTGCACGGCTACCTTGATCTTTGGATGCTTCTTGCGGAAAGCGTCCAGCACCGGGAGCAGGTACAGGCATGTGTACTCGTTCGCCGCGATGCTCAGGATGCCCTGGTGCAGTGAGCGAAGATCCACCAGCGCCGCGCTCGCATCGTTGCGCAGGTTCAGCATCTTCTGCGCATACTCTCGCAGCACCTCGCCCGCATCGGTCAGCGTGCCGTCACGCGACGAACGCTCCAGCAGCGTTTCACCCAGTTCCGCTTCCAGTTTCGCGATCACCT
Source organism: Verrucomicrobia bacterium Tous-C9LFEB (assembly GCA_903970445.1). Taxonomy (GTDB): domain Bacteria; phylum Acidobacteriota; class Terriglobia; order Terriglobales; family Acidobacteriaceae; genus Granulicella. Next base: position 12,049 of record CAJCIP010000089.1, read on the forward strand.
GGCTAATGGCAGGCTGCGTGCGATGGAGCTTCGTGGCCGCTCGCGAAAAGCTCCGCTCTTCCGCCACCGCCAAAAACGTCTCCAGTTGAAACAGATCCATTTGAAGTCCTTCGTGCCGCGAACTATCCTTGTTGGCGCTACGTGTGGAGCTGACATTCCGATCTTTCCGCCTATGCGGTCATAAGAGATATGAATACAGCTCGCATTCAACATAAGAGCGAATTATGCTTGAGGCTAACAGAGGGGACGGAATGGCAGAGTCGAACCGGGTTGTCTTCTTCGACACCACGCTGCGCGACGGTGAGCAGTCGCCGGGCTGCACCATGCATCACGAGGAAAAGATCCGCATGGCGCATCAGCTTGCGGCACTTGGCGTAGACGTCATTGAGGCCGGCTTCGCCATCGCTTCCACAGGTGACTTCAACTCAGTACAGGCCATCGCCCACGAAGTGCGCGGCTCCCGTATCTGTTCGCTTGCACGCTGCAAGCGCGCCGATATTGAGGCCGCTGCCAAAGCCGTGGAGCCTGCGCAGATCAATCGCATTCACGTCTTCCTTGCCAGCTCCGATCTGCACCTTGAAGCCAAGCTGAAGATCACACGAGCACAAGCCCTGGAACAAGCCGCCGAGCACGTGAAGCTCGCCTGCACCTACTCGGACGATGTGGAATTTTCCGCTGAAGACGCCACGCGCTCCGACATCGACTTCCTCGTGCAGATCGTCACCGTAGCCATCCAGGCTGGTGCCAAGACCATCAATCTGCCTGACACGGTCGGCTATTCCACTCCGGCCGAATACCAGCAGCTTTTTGAAACCATTCGCGAACGCGTGCCAAACGCAGACAGCGTCATCTTCTCCACGCATTGTCACGACGACCTCGGCATGGGCACGGCGAACGCGCTGGCTGGCGTTCTCGGTGGTGCGCGCCAGGTAGAAGTGACAATCACCGGCATAGGCGAGCGCGCCGGCAACGCCGCACTCGAGGAAGTAGCTGCCGCCATGGCCGTGCGCCGCGATGCTTATCCCTTTACGAACAACATCAAGATGACGGAGCTGTATCCCACGTCAAAGCTGCTCGGCGAGATCATCAGCTTCTCTCCTGCGCCCAACAAAGCGGTGGTGGGCAAAAACGCTTTCGCGCACGAGAGCGGCATCCATCAGCACGGTGTTTTGGCGAATCCGCTCACCTACGAAATCATGACGCCAGCATCTGTCGGCGTCACAGCGAACAACATCGTGCTCGGCAAGCATTCCGGGCGCAAAGCACTGCAACATCGTCTGCACGAAATGGGCTTTGCGCTTGCCGGTGAAGAACTCGACGCGGTGTATCTCCGCTTCACTGAACTCGCTGATCGCAAAAAGTCGATCTACGACCAGGACATCGTCGCACTGGTGGGCGAACCGGTCGCATAATTTCTCTATTTCATTTCGCAGCGAAGCGGGAGGAATCTGCTTTTGCTCCCGCCCACACTAAGGAAAGCATGAAGCTCAACATCGCAGTTCTCGCCGGAGACGGCATCGGTCCTGAAGTAACTGGCGAAGCCGTCAAGGTTCTCAAGGCCGTCGCGGAGTTTGGGCGAGACGAGTTCACCTTTACGGAAGCCTTGATCGGCGGCGTGGCGATCACCGCTGAAGGAACTCCGCTGCCGCAGGCTACGATCGACATCTCGCTGAAGTCCGATGCCGTGCTGCTTGGCGCCGTCGGCGACAACAAGTTCAATCACCTCACGCCGGACAAGCGTCCGGAAGCTGGCTTGCTCGCCATTCGCCAGCACCTCGGCGGCTTCGCCAATCTGCGTCCCTGCCTTGCCTTCGCGGGGCTTTCAGAAAACTCCCCACTGCGGCCCGAGATCACGAAGGGCGTTGACAT
>CAJCIP010000090.1 GCA_903970445.1 Verrucomicrobia bacterium Tous-C9LFEB
TGCATCTGCCGGACCTGCGCCATCATATGGCCCTGAAAGAGAAGCTGCACCGCCGCAACAATGGATTGCAGCGCTCCCGAGAACGAAGCGATCCCCGCAAAGAGCCAGAAGTTGGAGCGATACATGGCGAAGGTGCGATCCAGCACCTCGCTTGTAGTCAGCGGACGAAGCTCAAACATGGGCGGCGCGCTTGAACCAGCCGGCACATCTGTAACGGGAAGCCGGGCGGGAGAAAGCCACTCCTGATTTTGCGGTGCTGGAGTCAATGGGCCCTGTGCGGACATCCTCGCGGTGCTCCTTCTGCGTGCGACCTTACGGCTTCGGCTTCGTTTGCCGCAAAGAATATCATCGCGGAGGGTAGATGCGGTCCGCGCCAGCTGGATCATCGACGCACTTGGTGCAGCAGGACGCCTTTGTGTGTTGTGAAAAAGGCGAAACCACTCGCGGCTTCTATCGGGACACAAGCCGCTCCGTGGGGATTGACCTGTCGGGCTACTGCATTGGTTAGCGGACCTGTTTTCGCGAAACTGCAAAGCCGCAATCTCAGGATGATGTCGAGGTTCATGACAATCTGCGCATCTTCGGTTTGCAGGGCGAGGTCAGGCAGGTCTTCTCGAACCTCATGGTGAATGCCGTCGACGCTTCTTCGCGGGAAATTATCCGCGTTCGTGGGCTTCCGCGGTCGCTGAGGGCATGAATGGAGTGGCAGTGATGATCTGCGACGAAGGTGCGGGCATCCCCCACGATATTCGCCACAAGCTCTTCACACCGTTCTTTACGACAAAGCAGTCTGTTGGCACTGGACTCGGCCTTTGGGTGACGCGGGGCATCGTCGAAAAAAGCGGCGGCTGCGTTGGATTCCGGTCTCGATCTAACCCACCTACCGTTACGGTGTTCCGCGTATTCCTGCCAGCTTTATCCCGCGATAAAGACGATTCTCAGCCTCACAAGCCCGCAATTCTCCAGTAGACTTACGAAGGAAAGAAGCGTCGCAGCGATGCGCCGTTCTTTCCCGCATGGAAGTCACTGATTTGACAGGCGTTGCTGGCCCGTCGCTTCATGTACTCCCTGCCAGGACCCTCTATGAACCCGATACTGTTATCCGGCAATTCATCCAGTAGTGATCTGAACCCGGCGTCCCGCACAGACGGCGACTGCGATCGCAACACACCAGCTCCACGGATCCTGGTGGTCGATGACGAGGTGCTGATTGCCGACACCATTGTTCAGATTCTGAATCGGAATGGCTTTATTGCGGAAGCGGTTTACAGCGGCAAGGAAGCGGTGGAACGGGCCCACAGCTATTGCCCGGAACTGGTTCTTTCGGATGTGCTGATGCCCAATGTGGATGGCGTAGAAGCGGCCATCCAGATACGCAAGCTCTGCCCGGACACCCGCATCGTTCTTTTCAGCGGCCAGGCCGCCACGGTAGAAATTCTGGCTCGAGCACGCGAGCGCGGGCACACGTTTGAACTACTCCCCAAGCCAATACATCCAACACAACTGATCAAGCACCTCCGGCAATAGAGCACGCACAGCAGCCTGCGCATTGCGCGGATGTTAGTCTGCGGGCATGCGCTCCTGCCTTCTTCTGCTCGCGTCCTTTGCGTCGATGTTTCTGATTGCCACGATCGAGGCGCAACGTCCTGACCCGACAATTGGTCTGCTACAGAGACTCGCGGACGCGCCTGGACCTCCGGGCGCTGAAGACGCTGTCAGAGCCATCATGGTGGCCGAGTTGAAAGGCCTCAGCAGTGTGCCGCTGCGTTATGACGGCATGGGATCAGTCATCGCGCAGGAGGGAACGTCCGGTCCGCGCATCATGGTTGATGCGCACATGGACGAACTCGGCGGCATCGTGCGCCGTGTCGGCCCGAACGGCCAGCTCTCAATGCAGATGCTCGGCGGCTGGCTCGACCAGGCACTCGTCGACCAGCGCTGGATCATCCTTGGCAGCAAAGGGCCGGTGCACGCGGTGACGGGCATCCGCGACATTCACGTCGTCACGCCCGCAGAACGCACCGCAGTCTTCCCGCGCGAAAGCATCTTCCTGGACATCGGCGCACGAACTCCGGCCGAGGCTGCCGCAATGGGCGTAGAACCAGGCGATCCAGTCGTTCCTGATTCACCCTTTACCGTGATGAACGGCTCCGACAACTACCTCGGCAAAGCGTGGGACGACCGCATCGGTTGCGCCGTCCTCATCGAAGCCATGCGCCGCATGGCTAAGACGCCGCACGCCAGCCAGATCTTTTTTGTTGCGACGACGCAGGAAGAAATCGGTCTGCGCGGCGCACGTACCGCAGCCAACGTCGTGAAGCCTGATCTCGGCCTGGCGCTCGAAGGCGGCATCGCCAACGACCAGGGCGGCCACGCCGAAGAAACGCAGGCGCACCTCGGCGGCGGTCCCGGCATCTTCCTCTACGACTCGAGCGCCATCCCCAACCGCAAGCTCGTACGCTTTGTCCGCGACACGGCGAAGACGCAAAACATTCCGTTGCAACTGGACCTCGTGCAGGGCTACGGCGACGACTCCGCCGAGATGCAGGAAAGCGGCACCGGCGCGCCCACGCTGAACATCGTCACACCCGTGCGCTACACCCACGCGCATAACGGCATTGTGAATCGCGGCGACTTCGATAAGACGGTCGACCTGATGGTGGCGCTGCTGACACGGCTCGATCAGAAAACCGTCGATGCGATCCGCGACTTCACGCCCGCGCAATAAGGATGTCGCATGGAAGCAGAGGCCTTATTCAAGAAACTACTTCGGCATCTTCGTCCGCTATTCAAGGCACACGGATTCCGTTCAGCGAACCAGAACTTCATTCTGGAATCCACCGAGTGCTGGGTCATTGTCAATTTTCAGAAGAGCTATTACGCAGATCGCGGCGAAAAGACTTTTTATATCAACATTGGAGCGACAGCAAAGCGCTTACTTGATTTCAATGGCGAGTCCTCTGCAAAGGCACCGCGTTATTACGCATGCGAATGGCGTTGGCGAGCGGAAGAATTTGGGCCTGATAATGCAACCTTAAAACAATGGACGATTCGTGACGAAGAATCTGCGGAAGCCGTCCGCTAATATCTGCCTGACCTCTTGATAAATTTCGTCATCCCTCGGTGCAGGCAAATTGCTAAGGAGTCCGAACTTCTCAGCTTGCCTGGCGGTTTTCAATATCCGCAGCTAAAAGCAAAGACAGTGCTCGCGGCCGCAAACGGAGATCTCGTCGACCTAAGAGACTCTGTCTCAGAGTTACTCGAACGATTTGGCAGCGGTGTCGTCTCAGAAGGCGTCGGTGAGCACATTGCAAAACTGCGGGCGGCATTTCCCAAACAAATGAGTCAACTTGAGGCCGGCGGGCACACAGCAGTCTGATCGTTCTCGTCACCTTGGCTACGCAGCGACCGGACCCAACTGTAAACACCGTTGGCAAGCTCGGGATGGTCCTTGTCACGCCACGCTGGCTCGTTGCTCCCTAGAAACTGAATCAGGCGACGACGCTTCAGTTCGGCTCTCGCAGTATCCGCCAGAAACGCGCTACGCCCTCGATGACCCACAACGGAGTCGATCTCTTCAATAAGGTCTTGTGGCAGAGCAATATGTACTCGTTGCGATCTCATGGTATCCCGCTCTTATTGTGCACGAAGCCGTCTGATCGTTGGGCAAGGCGTCCGTTGCTCCTCGGCCCGGCGTCATATTCTAGACACATGGCAGACCTACTCCCCATCGCGATCTACTACGAGCAGCCGAACTGGTTCAAGCCGCTGTTTGCCGAGCTCGACCGCCGCGGCACCAACTACGTCAAGCTCTTCGCGCCGGACCACTTCTATGACCCTGCGGATCACCCCGAGGAGAAGTACTCGCTCGTCTTCAATCGCATGTCGCCTTCGGCGTGGAACCGCGATCACGGCGACCAGATCTTTTATACGCTGGGTTTTCTGGAGCATCTCGAATCGCGCGGCGTGAAGGTCATTAACGGCTTCAAGGCGTTTTCGTCGGAGCTTTCCAAAGCTGGTCAGCTCGTGCTGATGGACAAGCTCGGCGTGGCGTATCCGAGGGCACGCGTGATCCATCGGTCCGAGCAGGCGCTCGCCGCGGCTGAAGGCTTGCGCTGGCCCATCGTGGTGAAGCCGAACATCGGCGGGTCCGGTGCGGGCGTCAAGCGCTTCGACGGTGCTTCGCAGCTTCGCCACGCCGTTGAGGCAGAAGACGGATCGCCCGACGCACTGCAATTTGGCCTCGACTCCACCGCGCTGGTGCAGGAGTTCATCCCTGCACAGGACGCCCATATTGTGCGTGTGGAGGTTCTCAACGGCAAGTACCTTTACGCCATCAAGGTGCACATCACCGGCGAAACCTTCGACCTCTGCCCTGCGGACATTTGCCGCACAACTTCCGGCACCGACCTGGACCGCGCAGCCTGCGCCATCGACGCGCCGAAGTCCGGCATCACGGTCGAGGGCTTCACGCCGCCAGCTGAAGCCATCGCCGATGTGGAGCTCATCATGCAGCAATCGGGCATCGACATCGGCGGCATTGAATACATCACAGACAGCCGTGACGGCCGGCGCTATTATTACGACACGAATGCGCTGAGTAACTTCGTCGCGGACGGCAAAAACGTGATCGGCTTTGATCCCTTTGCCAAGTTGGTGGATTGGCTCGAAGCAGAAGCAGGGGTAAGCTCTGCGGTCGCTGTCTGAGGCACTGAAGATATTCTCATCGCCGCGAGTCGGAGGTTTTATGCGAAATGCCTTTCTCGTTGCTACGTGTCTGCTTCTGTCATCGCCTGCTTTGGCGCAAGTCGCAAATGCCGACTTGGTCGCGGTAGGCAGTCAGAACTGTCCTGTGGCCGCATCCGCCGAACGTGGAGCACCAGGCCTTGTGGTGCAAACGCGTAAGGCCGACACGGCTACCGCGCAAACCAAGTTGTTTTTGCACATCATGTCTTCTGACAACAAGCGTCTTGCAGACGTGACTGTCGTTCTGCACGGAAGCGATGCGCAGCCCAGGACAGAACTGGCGGGCTCCGCATCCGGCAGCAATCTCACGGAAGAATTTCATCTGAGCGGCGTGCCCGATCACGATCTCTACAACGCTTCTGTTTCGCCGGTTCGCGTGGCCAACGTTCGCTGGGTGTCCATCACCAGCATCCGGTTCGCGGACGGCACTGTGTGGCACCCGTCCAGCAACTCGTACTGCCGCATCCAGCCGAACGGTTTCCTTCGAGTCACTGCAAACGGGGCAAAGTAAATCCGGTCTGAATCCGGCCACCTTCTTAAACAAGAACATTCGCTGAATCACCGGCTGGTAAACTTGAGCTCAGCGACCCGGTCTGTGCTGCTCACCGGCATATGTCAAACGTTTTTCTTGCATGCCGCCAGCGAATCCTCCTCCCAGCCGCGAAACGCCTAGACATACCCTGACCAATCGCGGCCAGGCTGATCCTATTCCGGCACTCATTCCTGTAGAGATAGAAGCTCACGTTCCGCTTCCAGGTGAAGCGGGGCTGCGTAGAAACCTGTTCATCCGGCTGGGCAAAGCTGTCGGCGTCGATCGGGCAATTGCCTTTACCGTGCTGGCGCGTGGATGGTCTTCCCTTGCCGGTGTAGGAACGCTGACGCTGATCGCGCGCTTTCTGACTCCGGCGCAACAGGGCTTTTATTACACGTTCTACTCGCTTGTAGCGATGCAGATCGTCTTCGAGCTTGGCTTTTCCGTCGTCATTCTTCAGACCGCGTCGCACGAGGCCGCACATCTACAGATCGCGCCCGACGGCAGCATTACAGGGCCGGAACGCGAGCACACTCGGTTAGCTTCGGTGCTGCAGAAAGCTGTTCGCTGGTACACAACCGCCGCAGTACTGATGGCTGTACTTCTGATTCCGATAGGAATCGCATTTCTGCGCCACGCGGCGAACAAATTTCCCGGCGATCACGTGCGCTTCGTGCTGCCGTGGATCCTGGTTGTGGCCGCATCGAGTCTCACGTTCCAACTCGACCCCCTCTTCAGTTTTCTTGAGGGCTGCGGCTACGTGCCGGAGGTCGCGCGCACGCGTCTGCGCCAATCCTTGCTAAGTACCGCACTCGGTTGGAGTATGTTCTTGTTTCATCGCGGCCTCTTCGCGCCGGGCTGCTTCATCCTGGGCCAGGCGTTCGCCGGCGGATGGTTCATCTACCGCAAACGTCATCTTCTCGGGCCGCTGATGCGGCGTGCCACAGGGCAATTCCGCATCGACTGGGGAACGGAGGTCTGGCCGTTCCAATGGCGCATTGCAGTCAGCTGGCTGGCGGGGTACCTGACGAGCCAGCTCTTCGTTCCTACACTGATGAATGCGCGAGGACCGGTGGAAGCCGGCCAGATGGGCATGAGCCTTACTGTGTGCGCTACGCTGACGACACTTTCTGTTTCGTGGATGAACACCAAGGCAGCACCGTTCGGGCGCATGATTGCACGGCGCGAGTACACAGAACTCGACCGCACCTTCTTCCGCACGCTGGTTCAATCCACGGGAGCGGCAACACTGGCATGTGCGCTGGTCTTTGCCGCCGTTGCCATTTTGAGCGCGCATGGTGTGCGGCTCAAGGGTGTTCCACTGGCGAGCCGTTTGCTGCCGCCCTTGCCGCTCGCGATGCTCTTCTTCGGCACAGTCGGCAATGTGATTGTCATTGGCGAAGCGCTCTACATTCGCGCGCACAAGCAGGAAAAGTTCATGGTGAACTCGATCCTCGGCGCGGTCTACTCGTTGCCAGTGGCGTACTTCATCGGCCGCAGCCTGGGACCGCACGGGGGCGCCTGGGGCATCGCCGCGGCGTACGCCGTCGGCACGGCGATCATCGGGCTGGGCTATGGGACGTATACGTTCCTGAAGTGGCGGAGGATCTGGCACCATGCCTGACTCCTCACAGCGCCCGCTGCTTACCATCGCTATACCGACGTTCAATCGCGCCGGCGAACTCGCAGGTTTGCTCGACGTGCTGCTTCCTCAGGTGAAGCACTTCATGCACGTAGAAGTGCTGATCTCGGACAACGCCTCGACTGACACCACGGCGTCTGTGTGCGAAACAGCAGCGTCGCGGTGGGCTGCTGCTGGTGCTCGTCTACGTGTTCGGCGGCACGAATCGAACATTGGCGCGGACGCAAACTTTGCCTCCTGCTATGACAGCGCGCTTGGCAGCTTCTTCTGGATTTGCGGCGATGATGACCGCATCGTTCCCGGCGCGCTCGCCGAGGTGTTGCAGTTGCTCACGACTTCGAGTGGAGCACCCGCTGACGTGGATTTGATTTACGCCACCAGCTATGGCTTTCATTCGGATTTCATGGCCGAGCGCCAAAGCGACCCGCTTCACCGCCGGGTGCATACGATGCGCGACCCACGCGCATTTGCAACGACAGTGAACATCATGTTCACGTTCATCAGCGGCATCATCGTGAACAAAGAACGACTTGACGCGCTGCCGCACGAAGACCCGAAAGCGTTTGTCGACACAAATCTCGTGCAGCTATCGTGGTCGCTGCCGTTGCTGCAACACTTCCGCAAGGGCATCGTGCTCTGGACGCGGCCAGTCGCAGCGCAACTCGGCAACGCGCATGGCTACTCCCTCGGTCGGGTGTTCGGGGTGCAACTCGCCGCGGTGACAAAACGTCTGCTGCCGGAGAGGCCGGATCTCGCAGCACGCATTTTGAATCCTGCGTTACGCCGCTGGTTTCCTTCGATCGTGATCGATCTACGCGGCTCCGGAAACAAGACGCTGCAACTGCATGAAGCGCATGCGGAGCTGCGTAGCGTCTTCGGCCGCAACCCACGCTATTGGCTATTCACCTATCCGGCCCTGACGCTGCCCTTTCCAGCCGCGAAGCTCTACACCCGCGTCACCGCAGCCGTCAGCAAGGTGCTTCAGGTGCTGCACCTTCCGGGGTTCTGGCGAAAAGAAACGTAGCGGCGTGTTATTCTGTATCTGCGTGATATCCACGCATGTCGATGCGGGCAGATGACTCCAAGTGGATTCGAGTCTGGCCAGAGACCGCATCGATGGTTCCGCCCCGCGCTACGGCGCATTGTTTGCTCTGGCTAGATGGCCGTTTCATAGGGAACAGGCCTCGCCGTGCAGCAGCAGCGCTCTTCCAAGGCAATGCTGAGACCCGAGAATCCATGATGCTGACACGCGAGCTTCGCGCGATGGCATCTCTGCATACCTTTGCGCTTCATCTACGACTTTCTGAGGAAATACTTGTCCACTCTTACGCTTGATTCCATCCTGAACCCCGAGCCGGCGAAAGCTGCCCGCCGTATTACCAACACAGACGCTTCGGCAGTTCATTTCACAGACTTCAACATCTCCGACAGCCTGAAGCAGCGCTTGAGCGCCGCAGGCTTCGTCACACCCACACCCGTACAGGCCAGTGCGATTCCACCGGCGCTCGAAGGTGACGACATCCTCGCCACTGCTTCCACTGGTACGGGCAAAACCCTCAGCTTCCTTATCCCGATGATCGATCGGATGGAAGGCATCTCGCAGCCCTCGACGAAGACCAAGCGCAACCCCATCCTCGCGCTCATTCTGTTGCCAACTCGCGAGCTGGCAATGCAGGTGCTGGAAAACTACACGAAGGTTTGCCCTGGGCTGAAGAACGACGCCGTTCTCGTATGCGGCGGACTCAGTGAGCACTCGCAGCTCGACGCGCTAAGCCGCGGGCCGCGCCTCGTGGTAGCTACACCAGGGCGCCTGGAGGACTTCCTTCGCCGCAAGTCGGTCTCGCTTAAGAGCGTCGACATGCTTGTGCTCGACGAAGTGGATCGCATGCTCGACATGGGCTTCCTGCCGGCGATCAAGCGCATCGTTGGCGCGCTGCCAAAGGACCGCCAGACGATGTGCTACTCCGCCACGCTCGATGCGAACATCCGCGAGATTGTGAAGGATTATGTTCACGAACCAGTGCGTGTTGAGATCGGCCAGACCTCGAAGCCTTCTGACCGCGTAGAACTTCGTGTCTATACAGTGATGCAGGACCAGAAGCTCGCGCAGCTAGACAAGATGCTGAATGAGGAAGAAGGCAGCTACCTCGTGTTCTCGCGCACGAAGCATGGCGCCGACCGCATCGGTCGCAAGCTGGAAAAGCTGGGCCACAAAATCGAAACCATCCACGGCGACCGCTCCCAGTCGCAGCGCTCGGCAGCCTTGAAGAAGTTCTCTGACGGCAAGGCACGCGTTCTCGTGGCAACCGACGTCGCCGCACGCGGTATCGACGTTTCCAACATCGCGCATGTCGTGAACTACGATCTGCCGAATGGCTCCGACGACTTCGTGCACCGCATTGGCCGTACAGGCCGCGCGGGCGCCAAGGGCATCGCGACCACGTTTGTGACGCCGCTGGAAAAGGGTGACGCCAGAAAGCTCGAGCGCGAACTGAAGATCAAGTTCGAATGGTTGGTATCAGACAAAAACCTCGCGAAAGAAGAGCGCAACAGGCCCGTTGAGCTCAACTCGAAGCCAGGAGACGACATGTCTGCATTACTCTCCATGGAGACACGCTCCTGGAAGGGTGAAGGCAGCGCGTCGCAGGGACACCAGAGCGCACCGCACCATCAACGCGGAGCTTCGGACACCGGGCGTGGTCGTTCGCACGCAGGACAGCGCAGCGGCGGACGCTCCAGCGGCTCGAAGAGCGGCGGTCGCGCACCGCAGCGTCGTCGCAAAGGCTAAGTAAGCAGGTGGCGTAGCCTGACCGGCTCACGCCACCTTAGCTTCAGATTTAAAAGATTTCTTGTCCGGAAGTTTCCGGTTGTACTCGTAGACCCAGCAGGGCACGGTAGAACCATCGGCGAGACGAACCTTTATCTGCTTGCGCTGAAAAAGGCTTTTGGCCAGCGCGGCAGGATAGTACTCCTCGTACTCATCAAGCTTCCTCAACGCGGAAGCTGTAGGAATTTGAAACACGTCGCCGACTAAGCGAGGGCCGTTCTTCCCATCAATCTTGATCGCTGGGTACTCCGGGAAGCGATGCATCCGCGCACGGATCGTTCCCTTCCCTATCGGCTTCAGCCTACGCACCACGTGCGCGATTTCGCTCGGTGCCTGAGCCGGATTTAGCGTGCCGTAGACAAACAAGTATTCAGCCATTCTTCCGCTTCTGTTCGCCAATTTATCAGCACGTTGCATCTCCGCGCTGAAGGCGCGGTCCATACCAGCCTGGGGCAACGCCCCAGGTAGGCTAGTAAGCAGTGTCCGAGCGCTGAAAGCGCGACCCATAGCTGCGCCATCAGAGTAGAAAGGCTTTCGCTCTGCCTGATTGTTCCGAGCCTAGTAGACAGAGGATGAAGTCTTTCAGACAATCGAGCCTATGTCGAACGAAAAAGTTGCCATCTCCACGCCGGACGCCCCCGCCGCCATAGGCCCCTACTCGCAGGCGATCCACTCCGGCGACCTGCTCTTCACCTCAGGGCAGATTCCTATCGACCCCGACACGGGAAACATGGTCGAAGGCGGCATCGCCGAGCAGACCACGCGTGTGCTGGAAAACCTAAAAGCCGTTCTGAGCGCAGCTGGCGCTGATTTCAGCAATGTGGTGAGGACGACTGTCTTCCTGAAGGACATGAAAGACTTCGGCGCAATGAACGATATCTACGCGCGATATTTCGCTCCCGAGGGAACGGTACCGCCGGCGCGTTCCACCGTCCAGGTTGCGGCACTGCCAAAGGACGCTCTAGTCGAAATCGAATGCATTGCGCGCCTCGCTTGAACCTCGGCCTCAGCGCCATCCCGCGGCGTGAAGCATCCAATACTTGTAGATCGAGGAGGATGCGATGACAGAGATTCCAGCAGGTGGCCCGCTGAGCGACGCGGCCATTGCCGACAGCAAACCCAAGGTAGAGAAGATCAAGCGGACCGACGCGGAGTGGCGTCAATTGCTCTCACCGGAGCAATTTCACGTTCTGCGCGAGAAGGGCACTGAGCGTGCTTTCACTGGTGCGTTAGTCAACAACCATGACGACGGCGTTTATCACTGCGGTGCGTGCAATGCACCGCTGTTCCAGAGCGACACCAAGTTCGAATCCGGCTCCGGTTGGCCCAGCTTCTTCCAGCCGATCTCGCCCGACGCCGTTGATCTGCACGAGGATAATTCCTACGGCATGCGCCGCATCGAAGCCACCTGCGCAACCTGCGGCTCGCATCTCGGCCACGTGTTTCCTGATGGGCCCAACCCGACCGGCCAGCGCTTCTGCATCAACTCGGCTTCGCTGGCTTTCGAAAAGCAATAGCTAGAAAGCATTTACAGACGCACAGAAGCGAATCCTTCCAACGAAGGCTTCGCTTTCACTTCTGAGTTGATTTACTGCTGAAAATCCAGGCCTACGCCTTCGTGACTTTGCCGCTCTTGATGCAGCTGGTGCACACGCGGATGCGCTTGGAAGCACCGTTCGTCACGGCCTTCACCGACTGTAGATTCGGGTTCCAACGACGGCGGGTGACGTTGTGTGCGTGCGAAATGTTGTTACCGAACTGCGGGCCTTTGCCGCAAAGTCCACATACCTGTGCCATGGTCCTTCTCCAAAAACGTCGAGTCGCAGGGTCTCCCTAGAGCACTCGAGTCCAATCTGGGACATCTTGGCGGGGAGTGGTAGGCACGAGCGGATTCGAACCGCTGACCTCTACCGTGTCAAGGTAGCGCTCTAACCAACTGAGCTACGCGCCTGCGGGTGCGTCTCACCAGTGTAACCGGAGGAACCGTTCCCGGCAACCGTTTATGCGTCCGGAGGCAGGACTGGTGCTTCCGCGGCCGCCGGCACCTGCGTTTGAACCCGGCGGAGCGTAATCCAGGCATACTGCGCTGCAGAGAGCGGTGCGAGTACAGCCACGCACTGCAGCAGCATGTGCCGTATCTCCGGCAGATGTGCTCCCCTGAACACCTGAGCGGTCATGACGATCAGAACCGTCACAATCTGCACAGCCGTACTCACCTTGCCAAGCCAGCTTGGCGGAAAGTCGCGCAGGATGTTCGTCACATAGAGCAGCGAAGAGATCAGCAGAATGCCCAAATCCCTGCTGAACACCAGCACCGTAACGTAGCGGGGGATGACGTTCACATGGGCGAGCACAAGAAACAGCGTGCTGAGCAGGGCCTTATCCGCGATCGGATCCAGATACTGCCCCAGGGTCGTCTTCTGCTTCAGCAGGCGAGCTAACAAGCCATCCAGGGCATCACTGATGCCCGCGATCCAGAGCAGCGCAAACGCCAGTTTCCAGTGGTTGTCGAGAATTTCGATGACCAGGAACGGCAGCGTGAACAGCCGCAGCATGGTCAGCATGTTGGGTACAGCACCGAGTTGGCGGAGGGTCGTCACGTCTGAAGTTTGGCCGAAGATTGAATGGTAGCCCACGTGACTCCAACCACGACGTGCAAGGCCGACCACAAGTGCACACAGCCGATGAGACGACCTCTACGCTGCTGTCTGCTCTCTACCGTCTGCATTTACGTCATTGCGGGTGCGCACCGTGCGCCGTACACTAAGAGATAAGCACTTGCGACGGCAAGAGCTTCCTCTTTTTCAAAATGCTTCGACTGACCAAAAAAGCGGACTACGGTCTGATGGCCCTGAAATACCTGGCCGAACAGGTTGGCGGCGGTGCGCAGTCAGCAAAAGATGTCGCCGAGGCGTATCACATTCCGCCGCAGCTTCTGGCGAAGATCCTGCAGACACTGGCGAAAGCCGGCCTGCTGATTTCTACTGCAGGCACAAACGGCGGCTACGCCCTGGCCCGCCCTGCCAGCGAAATTTCAGCATTTGAAGTAATCCGCGCAATTGACGGGCCGCTTTTCATCACCAGCTGCATCACGATTCACGGAACTTGCGACTTGCACGGGCACTGCACCATCAAAGAACCATTGCGTAAGGTGAACGACAGCATCAAGGACCTTTTGAGCGGCATCCGCGTGTCCGATCTGGTAGACCCGGAAGCCAACGATCACAATCCGGTGCCTGTAGCCGGGGGCCTGGTCAGCATCGCGCTTTAGCAAGACCCGTCTTCGACTCAGCAGGCGATCGTCATCGCGGCCGAGCGACAATAACAGCATTCGCAGCACGCAGGTTTAGGAGCACAAGAACATGGCTGAAACACTCGGAATGAACGTCACCGCCTCGCAGGAGCCGCTTCCCGAAGGCGTCAAGCTGCCCATCTACATGGACAACCACGCAACCACGCCGCTTGACCCGCGCGTGCTGGAAGCGATGATGCCCTACTTCACCGGCATCTTCGGCAACGCCGCGAGCCGCAACCACTCCTTCGGCTGGGAAGCCGAGCAGGCCGTCGACAAGGCCCGCGAGCAGATCGCCAAGCTGATCGGCGCGACCGCGAAAGAAATCATCTTCACCTCCGGCGCGACCGAGTCGAACAACCTCGCCATCAAGGGGATCGCGGAGATGTACCGCGAGCGCGGCAACCACATCATCACGGAGATGACCGAGCACAAGGCGGTGCTCGACACCTGCAAGAAACTCGAAAAGCAGGGTTTCCGCATTACCTACCTGCCCGTCAAGGGCGACGGTCTCATCGACCTCGAAGACCTGAAGCGCGCAATGGACGACCAGACCATTCTCGTTTCGATCATGTACGCCAATAACGAGATCGGCATCATTCAGCCGGTCAAGGAGATCGGTGCGCTTTGCCATGAGAAGGGCGTCATCTTCCACACTGACGCCGTACAGGCCGTAGGCAAGATTCCCGTCAACGTCATCAACGACAACATCGACGTGCTTTCGCTTTCCGGCCACAAGATCTACGGGCCGAAGGGGGTTGGCGCGCTCTACGTTCGCCGCCGCAACCCGCGTGTGCAGATCAGCGAGCAGCAGAACGGCGGCGGCCACGAGCGCGGTATGCGCTCCGGCACGCTGAACGTTCCCGGCATCGTCGGTCTCGGTAAGGCTTGCGAGATTTGCGGCGAAGAAATGGAAGCCGAAGCAAAGCGCGAGATCGAATTGCGCGACTACCTCCGCAAGAAGCTCGAAACCGCGCTGGACTACACGCAGGTCAACGGCAACATGGACCACCATCTGCCCGGCAACCTCAACATGAGCTTCGTCTACGTCGAAGGCGAGTCACTGCTCATGGGCATCAACGACATCGCGGTCTCGTCCGGCTCAGCCTGCACCTCCGCGACCCTCGAACCAAGCTACGTGCTGAAGGCTCTCGGCCTGGGCGACGACGTCGCTCACAGCTCGATCCGCTTTGGCCTCGGCCGCTTCAACACCAAAGCAGAAGTGGACTACGTTGCCGACAAGCTGATCGACGTGGTGCAGAAGCTGCGCGAGCTTTCGCCGCTGTATGAGATGGTGAAGGAAGGCATCGACCTTAGTAAGATCGAGTGGGCTGCGCACTAACTCCCACCTATTCGACACGTGTAGAGGCCCACGACAGTGGGCCTCCTTTTTTGGCCGCTATACTGGCAACGAGGAGAGGAGGCGTTGATGCAGCCCTTCATCGAGGCCAAGCGAGAAGAGATTGCCGAGCTTTGCCGCACGCACCACGTGCGCCGACTCTCCATCTTTGGCTCTGCCGTACGGGACGATTTCGATCCGGACCACAGCGATGTAGACATCCGCGTCGAGTTCGACGAAAGAACAGAATTGCAGCTGACAGAGCATTTCGAGCTCCATGACAAATTGGTAGAGTTGTTCGGCCGCAAGGTCGACATCATCAGCAGGCGTGAGATCGAGAATCCATATCTGAAGCGGATTATTGAAGACAGTCAGGTCACGTTGTATGCAGCGTGAGTTGACCGTCTACTTGTGGGATCTACAACAGGCGCTCAGCGACATCGAAAGTTTTACCAGCGGCAAGACCCTCGCCGATTACCTTTCCGTGCGTATCCTTCGATCTGCCGTCGAACGGCAGTTCATCACCGTAGGGGAAGTCATCTCCAAGGTCACTCGTTACTTTCCTGAAACAACAACTCGGATAGACGACGCGCAAAGGATCGCAGACTTCCGCCATATTCTCGTGCATGATTACTCGTCTATCAAAGACGAGGAAGTATGGCGCATCATCACAAGCTCTGTTCCCGTACTCAAGCAACAGGTCGATGCGTGGCTGCGCGAACTCGACCCCCAATACCGGTAACCCCTTCCTCATGCGCCTACGTTCGCTGCTCGGCTTTCTAGTTCTTCTATGCATATTTCTAGGTACACGCGACGCCGACGCCTATTCGCTTCTCACCCACGAGCAACTCATCGACCTCACATGGCAAAGCTCGATCGTTCCCCTGCTGTTGAGCCGCTATCCAACGCTGACCCCGGATCAAATCGAGCACGCTCGCGCCTATGCTTACGGCGGCTGTGTCATTCAGGACATCGGCTACTACCCGTTCGGCGATGCGTTCTTCTCAGACCTCACCCACTATGTCCGCTCCGGCGACTTCATCGTCAACCTGTTTCGCTACGCCGGTAACGCCGACGAGCTGGCGTTCGCTGTAGGTGCTCTGTCGCACTATATCGGCGACACCATTGGACATGCGGAGGCGACGAATCTGGCCGTGCCGGTCGAGTTCCCGAAGCTCGCGAAGCACTACGGCAACAGTGTGAATTACGCGCAAGGGGAGCACCAGCACGTGCAGACGGAGTTCGCTTTCGACATCAATGAAGTCGCGCATCATCGCCTGGCGCCCGTGCACTACCTGCGCCACGTGGGCCTGGAGGTTCCTACAAAGCAGCTAGCGCTCGCCTTCTATCAGACCTATGGCCTGCGCGAGGACTTCAGCGACCATCGCCGCAGCCGCATCAACGTTGGCGGCTACCGCTTCGCGACGCGTCGCTTCATCCCACGCATCGCCTACGCCGTGAACCTGCTGCACAAAAATGACGAACCCGCCGACCTCGACAATGCCGATTTGCAGCGGATGATCCGCGATGTGGATGCCGTCTCGAAAGCGAACAACTGGGACGCGTACCGCAAGAAACCCGGTATTGGAACGCATCTGCTTGCGGCGTTGATTTACATCATTCCCAAGGTTGGCCCGATGAAGCTCGCCGCAGTGAGGGGACCGACGCAGGCAACAGAAGCGCAATACATCCACTCCGTCATGCGCTCGGTCGACGCGCTCGACGCAACGCTGCGCCGCTTCACGCCGCCGCCGTCCACGCGTGCTTCCGTGACACTCGCTGCTGCCGATGCCGACGATGCACACACAGGCCAGGCTCCGTCCAACGTCGTGCCGGGGAATCCATCCGCGCAGCAGGCCGTTCCGAGAGGTTCGCATGACCCACGGCATCCGCTCGTAAACCGCGATCTGGATACGGGAAAATCTGTGCGTCCAGCCGCCTACCGCCTTACAGACGATACCTACGCGAGCCTGCTGCACCGTCTCACGAAGACGCCACAAGTAGCCATTCCGCCAGGCGTGCAGAGCGAGGTGCTCGCCTACTATGCAAATCTCGATCTCCCCTTTCAAACCAAGAAGGACCCGGCGAAATGGGCAGCCGTGCAACAGGATTTAGCAACATTGAAGACGATGCTGCTCACAGTCGAGGCGGACCCGTTCCAAACCTACGGGGACGATGAGTCTGACCAGTCAGGCGACGCGGGCATGCGAATCCCCGCGAACTGATCTATTCCGGAACCACCTTCACGAACACACCGTCCGGCAACTTCGCATCGCCAAGCAGATGCACCACACCATCGCGTACGAAACCGCGCAGCATCTGCGGTGCTACGGCATTTGGCTGACTCATCGTGCTCAGCCCGAGGCTTTCCTGCCGGCCACCAAAGCTCGCTGGTGCGGGCGGAGCGTCTCTCCGCGTAGGATAAGGCGTTGCGCGGACCTCGCCGGACATGACTGCGGCTTTCGACTTGCCCACCCCGCGATCCATCGCGTCATTTGCAAGCCGGTCCGCTTCCTTGTTCTTATGCCGGA
>CAJCIP010000091.1 GCA_903970445.1 Verrucomicrobia bacterium Tous-C9LFEB
GCGGGCGGCATGGCTGGTTCCTTCTAGGCCTGTACGAACGATTTCGAGCCGGACGCGGCGGGCTCTTCTTGCGGCGGCAAAATCCGCAGTCCTCGAAGGAACAACTCGTGGTCGGGTCGGACCGTACGTAACATCTGTTCCGGAGCCGTGAACGTCACCACACCAATCCAATCCGCGACGCGCACATAGTGCTGCACATGGAGCATTTCAACGCCATCTCTTGCCGCGTGTCGAATGAGCAGCATGTACGCTTCCTCCGCGTTCTGGAAAGGCACAGGCTGGGGTCCTGCGAACTTGGCTGCGGGAAATTTTCCAAGAAGCATTTCGCGCTGCCTGGCGATGTACTCCAGTAGTGTCTTGTCCTGCGGCAGCGGATCGTACGAAAGACCAATGTTGCAAATGACGAACTGAGTGTTGTCGCCGATCTGACGCGCACCGAATCCCGGAACAAGCATCCAGCCCGGCGGAAGGACAGTGACACCCCACCTTCCAACAGAGGGGTAGGTCCACGCCGCTTCGGGTTGATTTCCCGGTTGCATCAAGAATCACCATCAACTAGCAACAACACTCCGCCTGTCTCGAGCACAGCTACATCTTGCCGCCCTTTGTGCCGTCGTCGGCCTTATCGGGGTCAGTGGGCGTTGTAGGTGTTGTCGTGTCGGCTGGGTCCGGCGGACTTGGAGGACTGCCCGAGCCCGCTGCGCCACCACTGTTGATCAGCACCAGAGTTCCGGAGATCGCGACTCCGTCTGGTGAAATGTCAACGAAGTTACCGCCAACTTTCAGCGAGAGCTGCATGCCCGCCTCGATGACGACGGTCATGCCGCCCTTGATATAAACGGTCTGCTGCGACTCGGAAGCGTAACTCGCGTTTTTTACAGCGTGTGCACCGGTGATGTTCTGCGAAAAATCGCCGCCGATCTTATGAATCATGTCACTGTCAGCTTTAATGCTCTGCTTGCCGGTGACATGGGAGATGGAGTCAGCACCTACGTCCAGGCTGTAAGCCGCCGCGTACTTGTGGGTGACTGCGCCGGTGATGCCAACATCCTGCTTTCCGGTGATTGCCTCGACATAGTCGCCCTTGATGCTCCGGTTGTAATTGCCGTCGACATGCTCCAATTGGTCTTTGTCGACAATCAGCGAGTCCTTGCCCTTCACATGCGTTCGCCGGTCGTTCTCGACCATCAGATCGAGATCCTTCTCCGCGTTGATGAAGATTTGCTCGCTTCCGGCTTTGTCTTCGAATCGCAGCTCGTTCGCGTTCGCTACACCGCCTCCCTTCAGGCTGCGCGTGAAAATCCCGGTGCGCGTGCTCATGTCCGGCAGAGCGTACTTGGGCATCGCGTTCACGTTGTAGACAGAGCCCATGATGATCGGGTCGTCAGGGTCACCATCGACGAACTGAATGAGGACTTCGTCATCGAGCCGCGGCCAAAAATAGGCACCTGTGCGCGGTCCGGCCCAGGGCTGCGCGACACGCACCCAGGTGTTGTCCGTCCCGTGGAGGCTGGACGTGCGGTCCCATACGAAACGCACGTTCACGCGACCATATTTATCGATGTAGTTGTCCTCGCCGTCCGGAGTCACCACGATCGCATTCTGCGGACCGTACATCTTCGGCTTTGGGGTGTGCCGTTCCGGCCTGTATTGCCGCCCGCTCTGTATGCCTATGAAGTGGTTTCTGTAGGCTTCCTGCTCGACAACCTGATCAGACTCTTCCCACGACGGATATTGCGTAGCGTGATGCGCTATCTCGGTCAGATAGTAGCTCTGGTTCCAATCGGCTCGCGTCTTGTGGTCCTTGAGCGTGAACACATATCCAGCAATCATCGACCGTGCCGAGGATGTTCCATGAAACACCTGGGCATTCACGTCGCTTGCGTCACGTTGGGCCGTGACAAAGGGCGTTCCGTGGTCGGGCGTTCCGACCAGCTTGTCCGTCACCTTTGTGTGTCCTGCCTCACTGGTCGGCCAGCTGTATCGTTCGAACGCGTTATGTCCATAGTCCTGCGTACTCGGTTGCGAACTTGGCATACCGACTTTGAATGTCCGGAAATCCCAGTTGTACGAGGTGTGCTTGCCGGTGACCATGGTCGCCGTTGTGCGGAAGTCGCTGACCGTAGAACGGTACATGGTTTCGCGATCCAGCTCTTTCGGAACGTAGGCGAACTCCGAAACCACGGGGCACATACCGTATGCGCCCAGAGAGTCGCCAAAGATCACCTTGTTGTCATTGGCGGAGTGCTCGAACCAGTAAAAGATTCCGAATTGCTCCGCCAGACGGCTGATGAAACTGAAATCCGTTTCGTTGAACTGCGTACAGTAGTCCATCGCCTGGTAGGCAAAGGTCGTGACGTCCCCGACACTCAGAGCGTAGGGGCTGATCACTTCCTTGATGATCTCCATCACGGTCTTATTTTGAAAGACCCGGCAGTTTGTAGCCAGAGTAAGCTGCCACAGTGACGGCACGAGTCGAGCCGTGTATTTGTCGAAGTTGCCCGTGCCCGGGTTCTGCTCGAACGACGCAATGAGTCCGTTGAAGTACCGGCTTCCCTGCGTGTCCAGGAGCGAAAGCGCTAACGTTCCCTTGCTGCCGACGAGCGACGCCGGGTCGATTGCAGTGCCCTGCACCGCGAGCAGCTCCACGTTGAAGGAATAGAGGCGTGAGACCCCTTCCACGCCATCTATCGTTTCCGCCAACAGAGCATCTGTACCCGCCGAGCTGCTGAATTGTATGAGCCTGCCTGCCTGCTTAAAGCTGGCCATGCGAGAGCCTCCTGTTTACTTTCCGGTTCAGTCGGCAGCGATTGCTTCCGGGCTGCTCCACTGGTAATCGATCTTGCCGTCTTTGACGGAGACCGTGAGCTTGTCCACTGTCGTTCCCGTAGCCATGTTGCCCAGCATCTGGCGGCTGATTTCCGGCAGCATGGTGTTGGAAAGAATGTTGTCTACGTTGCGCGCACCGCTTTCGACTTCAGTGCAACGACTCGAGATTTCGGTAAGAAGTTCGTCGCCGTAGATCATCTCCACGTGGTGAGTTTCGCGGAGACGCTTGACGATCTTGTTCATCTTCAGCTTCACGATCTTCTTGAGGTTTTCGTCGCGGATCGGGAAGAACGGCACGATCATCATGCGGCCAAGAAACGCCGGCTTGAAGATCTTGTCGAGTTCGGGCTTCATTGCCTTCAGCAGGCCCTCATCGTTGGGCATTGTTTCCGGGTCTGCCGTCAGCTTCATCAGCGTTTCCGTTGCTGCGTTGCTGGTCAGGATGATGATTGTGTTGCGGAAGTCGATCTCGCGGCCTTCCGCATCGTCCATGCGTCCCTTATCGAACACCTGGAAGAACAGCTCCAGCACATCCGGATGCGCCTTCTCGACTTCGTCCAGCAGCACAACGGAATACGGTCTGCGACGAACCGCTTCCGTCAGCACGCCGCCTTCACCGTAGCCGACGTAGCCCGCGGGCGAGCCTTTGAGCGTGGACACGGTGTGCGCTTCCTGGAATTCCGACATGGCGATTGTGATCATGTTCTTTTCGCCGCCGTACAGTAGGTCGGCGAGGCTGATCGCGGTTTCCGTCTTACCCACACCAGAAGGCCCGACCAGCATAAACACGCCCACCGGCTTGACCGGATCGTCCATATTCGCGCGTGAGGTGATGATGCGCGTCGTGATCGCTTCCTGCGCGTGGTCCTGTCCGATGACACGCTGCTTCAACGCGTCGGCAAGCGTGAGCACGGTGTTGATCTCGTCCTTCACCATCTTGCCCAGCGGAATGCCGGTCCATCCGGAGATGACTTCGCCGACAACCTGGGAGTCAACCGCGACACGCATCAGGCCCTTTTCGCCCTGCATGTCGATCAATTCCTTCTCGAGCGAACCGAGCTTTTCGCGCACACCTGCGGGAGTCTCAGCCTTCTTCTCCTTGGCTTCTTCAAGCTGCAACTGCAGCGCGCGGATTTCGGAGACGATGCCTTTCTCCTTTTCCCAACGTTCGTTCATCGTCTTCAGGTCTTCGTTGGCCTTCTCGATGTCGCGCTCAATGCCCGCAATGCGGTCTCCGTGGTTGGCCCCAACAGCGACTTCGCGCTCGAGAATGCGCTTCTGCACGTGGAGGCTGTCGATGAGGCGCTGCACGTTTTCCAGCGACTCGGGCTGCGAGTTTTGCCCGAGCGCGAGGCGCGCGCACGCCGTATCGAGCACGCTGACGGCCTTGTCCGGAAGCTGCCGGCCCGCGATGTAGCGGTGCGACAACGCGACTGTCGACACAATAGCCTCATCGAGAATGCGCAGGTTGTGGTGCTTTTCCAGCGCGCCCACGATGCCGCGCAGCATCGTGCAGGCCACTTCCTCGCTCGGCTCTTCCACCTTTACCACCTGGAAGCGGCGTGAAAGCGCGGGGTCTTTTTCAAAGAACTTTTTGAACTCCGCCCAGGTCGTCGCAGCGATCGTTCTGAGTTCGCCACGAGCCAGCGCCGGTTTGAGGATGTTGGCTGCATCGTTCTGGCCGGCCTGTCCACCGGCGCCGATCATCGTGTGCGCTTCGTCGATAAAGAGAATGATCTTCTCCGTCGAAGACTTCACCTCATTCACCAGCCCTTTCAGCCGGTTTTCGAACTCGCCCTTCACACTCGCGCCTGCCTGCAGCAACGCCATGTCGAGCGAGTGAATCTGCGCGCCAAGCAGCGATGGGGGAACATCCCCCTGCGCCACGCGGTTTGCAAAGCCTTCCACCACTGCCGTCTTGCCGACGCCGGCTTCGCCCGTAAGGATGGGGTTGTTCTGGCGGCGGCGCATCAGGATGTCGATCATCTGGCGCACTTCAGCGTCGCGGCCCAGCACGGGGTCGAGCTTTCCTTCCAGCGCGCGTGCGGTCAGGTTCACCGTGTACTGGTCGAGGTTCGGCGTCTTGCCGCCGGAAGCTGACGGCTTTCCGTCTGCCGTGCCCGAGGACGTTCCACCGCCCGGCGCACTCATGCCACCGGAAGCGCCGCCGGCGCCTAAGGGACTCTGGCGCTCGCGCGAGTTGGACACGATGTCATAAAACTTCAAGCGCAGTTCTTCCGCATCCAGCTTGCGCAGCTCGCCCGTGATTTCCTTCACCAGGCGCGTCAGCTCTTCATTCGACATCAGCGCGAGCAGCGTCAGGCCGGTGCGGACGGTGCCCGCATCGAACTCAATCGATGCCAGTGTCCAGGCCTCAGCGAGCATCTTCACCACTGTCGGCGAAAAGCTCGGTGACCGCGCATTACCGGCCTTCAGCTTATCCAGCGAGCGCTGCAGATCCGCAGTCAGATGCGACTTATCAATGCCGAAGTGGCGCAGGATCGCCGAGACATCGTTGTCGCTCGACTCCAGCGTCTTCAGCAGGTAGTGCTCAATCTCAATGTCATAGTGCGCGCGCGAAACGCACAGACCGGCCGCGCCTTCCAACGCACTGCGGGTTGTGTCGTTGAGTTTCGCTATCAGGGACTTCAGGTTCGTACTCATCGGTATCGTCCTTCCAAATGCGTGTTTGTGAAATCTTGTAACGCTCTGCCGCACCATCTTCCCGTGCGGCTGGGGGTCACGTCAGCAAAAAAATCGTGTCGCCAGGATCTTTCTTCAGCGGCTTGGTCTTCATCCAGCTCGCCAGGCCAAGTCGTGGTTCCTGCTTGCCGCGCGCTCCCAGTTCGCAGGAGGGCGCTTCTTCTTTCTTCAGGATCAACTGCACTTCCGCTTCATATTGGCCCGAGGAGTAATACCTCACCCACGCTTCAAGATCGCGGTGCGCACTGTACCCGGGGAGAAACTCGACGTACTGATCGAACGACATGGGCCCGATAGAAATGCGAATTCTGCCATGATGGTCCCAAACCTCATTCCCGACCACCGTGCCCACTCCGAGGCGCTCGCTGGCGCGATTCACGCCCGACAGAGTGGACTGATTACTGGAAGGCAAGGAACGCCATGCACCGGCGAACTGGTGAATTGTAACCGGAACATCGAAGTAATCTTCAAGAATCTGTTTCAGGCCCGCGGCGGTTCGCACATGCTTGCTCAGCAGGCCGGAGTACGAAAGATATGCCCGGTCGGGGATGCTGCTGCGATTCTGCAGACCGGCTGTGCCGAGGCCGAGAAAATCCAGCATTCGCGGCGTCAGCGTGTCCTGTTCGCCGCTTTCATACCCGATAAAGAAACGGTACTTCGCCCATCCGCGATAGAACAGCGAGATCAGGCGGTGGTTGAAGATGTCAAAGAACTCGGCCATCGCCGTGTCTTTGTCACGAATCCTCCCCAGCAGGTATTCCGTATATGTGTGCGGCAGGATGGAAATCGAAGCCGCCAGCCCCATGAACTGCACCTTCAGGTGCAGTTGGCCGTTCTCATCCCGCTTCAGTTCGTAAAGCTGGCTCGGCGGGAATGACAGCGAAGGAAGCGACTCGAAGCGCACCGCTTCGTTGCTCGGCGCAAGGAAGTAGCCAACCGCGCCGCGGTCTTTTTCAATGCGCTGCAGAAGGCGCACCGCCTGGAAGAACTCGACAGTGAAGACCTCGTCATTGAGAAGCTTGCGAATGCCTTCGAATGCGTCCTCGCGCACGTACTCCAGCGAGTCCCCCGCGAGTGCAAAAGGAGCCTGATTTTCTACAGAAGTACCTGGTGTCCAGCTCGTGGCGGCCATGTGTTCATCGGCTCCTTTCTCAAATTTGTTCGTGCCGTAAGTTGGGCGAAACTGTTCATCGAGGCATAGCCGCTCAAGAAACGGTCCAGCACCGCACCGAACAGGTACGCGCTGCCGCCGGTGAATTGCTGCTCATCCAACTCAATTTCCACGGCCGTCCCGCGCGCTGGTGACAGCCCGTAGTCCGAGGCAACCATGGCAAAGTGCGGTTCCGTTTGCAGCTTGGTGATCGCACCGATCTGGTTTTCGAGATAACTCGAGTCGGTGAAATTATGCAGCCGCAAAATTTCCTGCAGCGCACCACGGCCTTCTTCACTCACCGACAAATAGTTCAACGAAAGCATGGAGATCAGCCGCCAGAGCTGACCTGCGGCGTCCGGCGGATCGAACGATTTCGTCGGCCGCCTAAGCGCCGTGACGGTCTTCAATCCGGCAAAGCCGACCATCTCGAAGTCCCCTTCACTTGCGCCAAAGGTAAGCCGCGATGGAAGATCGAAATTCGTACAGGTGCAGCGAACCGTGAGTACATCGGCCTGCGGATCTTTCAGGCTTCCGTTCAAATCAACGACCGCAATGCTGACGACCGAAGGCAGCCGCTCGCCAAGCTCATTCATTTTGCGGGTCGCGCTCCAGTAGGTCGTTTCCTTCGAGTTGCGCGTCTGGTGCCGGTAGCTGAAAATCGGCTCCAGTGCTGTGGTTTCGCGCATCTTCGGATTCGTCGCAAGCACTTCGTCGATGGAGAACACTTCAATCACTTCCGCTTGCCGCGCATCCGGAACCACCGCGTACGTCGCCCGCGCCTGCGAAAGCAAAATAGGTTCGGCGGTTTGGTGAAAGAGATTGATCACGGGCGTGCAGCTAAGCCGGAAGGTTCGCTCGTTTACGCCGAGTTCCAGCACCTGCTGACGCTCCGGGCGCTCAAAGCGAGAGAACAGGAAAACGATGTCAGCGTCGGTGGCGAAGCCCTCTTCGAGAGCCTCCATTCCATCCAAATCGAAGAAGAGAAACTTCTCCGGCAGCGAGAAATACTCCTGCAGAAGTCTGTGACCTTCAACGGATCTGCGCTCGTGAGGGATGACGCTTTCATCCTTCTCAAAGCCGACCATGGTGATCTGCTCAGGGCCAAGCGAGATGACCTGTGCGCGGTTCTTAGGATTGCGAAGCTGGATCTCGATGCAACTCGCCGAGATCATCTCGTAAAGGTTGTAGACGACGCTTGCATCACCCGAAAGGTAGAAACGCAGCTTGGAGAGAGGCAGACCTTCGAGGACGACATCCTGAAAACATTTCAGGTGTAAACGGGCCGCGGCTACTGCCTGGATCTCGCCTGTCGATCGGACTGGATACTGGAGACGCTCTGCCTGCCGCCACTCGGCTTCCACAACACTGATGGGCCAGAGATCGACATCGTAGGCAGTTTGAAAACGACACGGCATCCCCTCAACCGTGGCTTTGCTCACCATGGATGTTCCTCGCGGAACACGCGCGCCGGCCGTCTTCTTTCCCTGCGTCGGATCGGAGGAGCACTCAACGATCGTCATCGCCGGGATCGGCCGAAGATAGGCGGGATAGATCATGTTCAGCAGCGCTTCGCTGGTCTCCGGAAAATCGTCGTCGATGCGGCGATGAACGCGGGCGGCCATAAACGCGAAGCCTTCCAGCAGGCGCTCGACGTGCGGGTCTTCGCAGGTGTCACCGTCAAGCAGAAGGCGTTGAGCTACACGGGGATACTTACGCGCAAACTCTCCACCCATCTGTCTGAGATAGGTGAGCTCGCGTTCGTAGTATTCCAGCAGCTCTTCGGACATCGGTTACTTAACCTCGTATGCGCCGCGCGTCAGCTCCAGCACGGTGTCAAACTGGATATCTTCCACCGTCGTATCGAACTGGATGCGGCCCTCGATGTGAAAGCGCAGGCTTCGTGTCAGTGTGTCCGGGCGAGCAACCTGGACGCGTAGGTTCTGGATGCGGGGCTCGAAGATCCGAAGCGTCTGCACCATGGCATTCAGCAGCGAGCTCTGGTCCTCACCGGAAGCCGAATAGGAGTTGATATCCGGC
>CAJCIP010000092.1 GCA_903970445.1 Verrucomicrobia bacterium Tous-C9LFEB
GCTGATTTACTTTGTCGCCACCTTCGCGCTTATCGGCCTTCAGCGGGACACACACCCGGCACGCGCAGTTGAAATAGCCATCATCGTGGCAATGATGAGCCTCACCGCGTACTTACAGTTTTCGGTGATTCCATCCATAGAACGCGATCGTCTTTCACTCGGCGGTGATGTGTCAAAGGCCGCAGCCAACGGTCCAGCAAAGAAACACTTTGACCGTTTGCACGGACTCTCTGTGAAGCTCGAAGGGGCTGTCCTCATCGAAGGGCTTATTCTTCTGGCTCTCGCTCCCGTGCACGGGCGAGACGAACTGTACATGTTCGCCTGAATATCCCTTACTCCACAGGCAGCTTCGCCTTGTAGCCATCGCGAGCAATGATGGAATACTTCATTTGCTTGCCCTTTTCATCAACCATCTTCAGCGGCTTTCCTTCGTTGTCCACCAGGTAGACCTTCACCTTCCGATAGCTTCCGTCGTTCGCGGAGTTCGTTGGCCTGTAGGTCAATACATACTGGTTGCGGATCGATTCATTGATCTGCCCGAAGATATCCGGCAGCGCCCCTTGGAACATTGGCTGGAAGCTCATGCCGCCCGTCATTTGCGCGAACGTCTTCATCTCATTATCGGCCTGCAGGTAGTCCATGCGGGTGATCGCTCCCATCCCACCTCGTGCATCCGCCATTTCGCGGATAAACGCGCCCGTGCTGATCGTGAAAATCGTTACATTGGGCGTGGCTTTGATCTTGGCCAGCATTTGGTCCAGCGTGAGTCGCGACATCGTGTCGCGTCCTGTAGAAATCAGGATGATGTACTTACGGCCATCCACGCGGGTAAGCCGGTCAAGCGTCTCGTACAGCGCGTCAAATTCATTCGTTTCACGAAAGCCGGGAATCACAAGGCTTTGCAGCGCCTCGCGAATCGTGTCCTTATTGTTCGTAAAGTCGGTAAGGATGTGCGGGCGCATGTCATACGTTTCGACGGCGACATAATCCTCTGGCTGCAAACTGCGGAAGAAAGCAGACGAAGCGTTTTGCATGTCGTTGATGAAGTAGTAGGAATTGGCGGCAAACTCCAGTAGCATCACCGCCGTAATGGGCACCTTGGTGGTGCGCAGTGTTTGTACCTTTTGCTCGACGCCATCCTCGACAACCACAAAGTTCTCAGGCTTGAGTCCAGGAACGAACTGGTGCGTCTTGTCGAGGATCACGTTCACGTTGAGGTTCACAATCGGAACGTCCACCCGCATCGTGAAGATTTCGCCGTTGGGATTGTTCACCTTCTCTTCAGCGGGAGCCGGCGGCGGCGCTACATCTTCCTTTTTCTTCGGGAGGACGATGGACCCGTTGTCATTTACCGGGCCACCCTCATCTGGCTGCGTTTGCGGTTTCTGTTGAGGCGCGGGCGTCTGCTGTGCTGGAAGGGTGAAAGACCATGGCAAGAACGCCACGGCGGCCAAAACTGGGAGAATTCTGAAGTGTTTGCGCACGCGATTTCCTGAAGGCACTACTTCAGTTATAGACGTGCCAAATCCGCTTACGGAGGCACCTCGGGTTCGGGGCCGTATTCTGGACGGGTATGCGGTTCGAGCTATTCATCGCCAGGCGCTATCTTCGCGCGCGAAGGCGACAAGCCGTTGTCGGTTTCGTGACGGGAATCTCGGTGATCGGGGTGACCGCGGGCGTCGCCGCGTTGATCATTGCGCTCGCAATCACGAATGGCATGCGGCGGGATATTCAGGAGCGGCTCGTTGGAGCGACCGCCCACGTGGAATTGCTCCGTGTCGCCGGTGACGGAATGCGCGATTGGCAGCCTCTGATGGAGCGACTCTCACACCTCAAGAACGTCCAGGCGGTCGCGCCCGGTCTTTATGGACAGGTGTTGATTTCGCGTAACGCAAAGTCTGGCGGGGCGCTGATCAAGGGCATTATTCCCGCGGATGAAGTGAAGGTCGGCGACCTGCTGCAAACAGTGAAAGAAGGTTCTGCTCAGGCGCTCAATCCAAGCAGCGGGGGGTACATATCGACACCACCGCTCGTGATTGGCGACGAACTCGCCAAAAGTCTCGGAGCAGAAGTCGGCGACACGCTGCTGGTAACGAGTCCGCAGGGCGAACTCACTCCGGTAGGTCTGGTGCCCAGGTATCAACGCTTTCAGGTAGCAGGCATCTTCGCCTCAGGCTTCTACCAGTACGACTCCGCATACGCCTTCATGCGGCTAGCCGACGCACAGCGCCTGTTTTCTGAGCCCGATCTTGTGAGTGTTCTTAGCTTTCGCATTCGCGATCTCTATCAGGCCGCCGATATCGGCCGTTCTATCGAGCAGACCGCTGGACCTGGCTTCCAGACAACCAACTGGATGGAACAGAACCGCGAATTATTCCGGGCATTGAAACTCGAGCAGGTAGTCACGTTCATCGTGCTCGCGCTCATCATCATCGTTGCTGCCCTGAACATTCTGATCGCGCTCACCATGATGGTTATGGAAAAGACCCGCGATATCGCTGTCATGATGAGTTTCGGCGTGCGAGCTGACCAAATCCGTGGGATATTCCTGTGGCAGGGTCTCCTTATCTCCTCCATCGGTACCGGCATTGGACTGGTGCTTGGCTACGCCATCAGCTTCGCCGGATCGCAGTACCGCTTTATCCGCCTGGACGCCAGCGTGTACTCGCTGGACTATCTTCCATTTGCTCCTAAGATTGCAGACGCGCTGATCGTCGCGGCCGTGTCCCTCGGCGTGGCTCTCCTGGCAACTCTCTACCCTTCGCGCTCAGCCGCTCGCATTTTGCCGGCGGAAGCCCTCCGGTACGAGTAGCCTAGAATTTCGCTATGGCCATTCGCCTCCGCTACCCTGAGATCGCACCCGAAGGCTACGCCGCACTCAGCTCGCTTGGACATTACATAAACACAGCCACGGCACTATCCCCGGTCCTCATTGGCCTTGTCGATCTCCGTGCGTCTCTGCTCAACCAGTGTAGGTTCTGCATCAACATGCATTCGGCTGAGTTGCGCAAGCACCACGAGCCTCAAACACGTATCGATGCGGTGGCAGACTGGAAGAGGTCCGACGCCTTCACACCTCGTGAACGAGCAGCTCTGGCCTGGACGGACGCCCTGACGCTCCTGGAAACAGGAAGTCATGCTTCTGACGAGGACTACGCCGCAATCAAAGAGTTTTTCAACGAAAAAGACATCGTCGACCTGACCTTTGCGGTTGCGTCCATCAATGCTTGGAATCGCATGGGCGTGGCGTTCCGGCCGCAGTGGAACGCGCAGAGAGCTGCCGCTGTGACGGAGGGCATTTCGAAAGAGCCTTCACAGGGCGACTCCAATACACCTGTGCCTCAGGTCCGGTCTGCAGTCCATGACGACGGCGCTAAGTCGCGCACGACTCATGATGGGACAGCCCTCAGCAGACAGGCCGCTCCTGCGTGCGGTAAACATTGGTAAGTCGTACACCAGTCCGCGAGCCGGCGCGAAGCCACTCGTTCTATTTCGCGACCTATCGCTGGAGGTCGCCGCCGGTGAGATGGTAGCGATTGTGGGAGAGAGCGGCGCCGGTAAAAGCTCTCTGCTCCATATACTCGCCGCATTGGACGAACCGTCGAAGGGTGAAGTGTGGTGTGGCGCTACGAACATCACTCGCCTGAGTCAGCGTGCGGCGGCGGAGTTTCGCAATCGCGAAATCGGCTATGTCTGGCAGTTTCACTATTTGCTACCGGAGTTTACGGCGCTGGAAAACGTAGCCATGCCCCTGCTGGCCCGCGGAATGCGACGCGAAGAAGCGCTCCAAGAGGCCCATCGCTGGATGGACAACGTCGGTCTCGCGGACAGAGAGGACCACCGCTCCGGTGAGCTTTCCGGCGGAGAACAGCAACGCGTGTCTATTGCAAGGGCTCTGGTAACCCGGCCAAAGCTTTTGCTCGCGGATGAACCTACCGGCGACCTGGACAATGCGACCGCTGATTCAGTTTTTTCGCTGCTGCGCGAAGTACAGCGCGAGCAAGGCCCTGCCGGAGTCATGGTCACTCACAACATGGCGTTCGCCGCGCGCTGCGATCGCATGTTGCATCTGCATGACGGCAAGCTGCAAAGCCTTTAACGTATGCGCAATGCGTTTGTCATCCTGAGTTGCGTGGAGCCAAGGAAAGGATTCTCTCTACCTACCGCAAGCGGCTGTGCTGCCTGACGCAAAATACCGAGATCCTTCGCGTGCTCAAGGATGACGCTCATGGGGCTCTATAGCTGAAGGTGTGCACTGTGGGGCCAGTGCACACCTATACTTTCCAGCACATCGTGAACAGCTGTGGCTCTGAACAGGGGCATGGGCGCCATTCATGAGTCGGCCTTCAGCCCTTGCAGTCACTTACGTCATCCTTCCTGGCTCGTATGGACCAAGCTGAAATAATGCGGCTTTGGCCCGCTGTGCCGCGTCTAGTCGAAGATTGTGGCGTGTCCTCACCTTGTAACTTAGGAACTGCCCGCTCTGATTATGAAACGTACGACAGGCCAAAGGCCTGACTCATTTCAGCCCAGCCCGTAAGGGCTGGGGTCACGATTGTCGACACAAGGAAAGGGCCGAAGGTCCGGCTCATCCCGCACGTGTCGCCGACGCATGAGTGCGTGTTGGCTTCAGTTACGCTTCGGCTTTACAGCTTCCACCGCGGTGTCCAGACCGTCTGCCGGAACTGCAGGAACGTTGACATCTGCGGATGCCTTGATGCCCAGCTTTTTACGCAGTTCTACGTCAACTCGCGCAAAGACATCCTTATTTTCTTTCAGGAACTTGCGAACATTCTCGCGGCCTTGGCCGATCCGCTCGCCCGAGTAGCTGTACCACGCGCCGCTCTTGTCCACGATGTTATGCAGCACTGCGAGGTCCAGCACGTCGCCCTCACGGGAAATGCCTTCCCCATAGAGGATGTCGAACTCGGCATCGCGGAAGGGAGCTGCAACTTTGTTCTTAACAATCTTGACCTTGGTCCGCGATCCGACGACGACATCGCCTTCCTTCACCGCTCCGATGCGGCGGATGTCGATACGCACAGAGGAATAGAACTTCAGAGCTTTGCCGCCGGTCGTCGTTTCAGGATTTCCAAACATCACGCCGATCTTTTCGCGGATCTGATTGATGAAAATCAGGCACGTGCGTGACTTGGAAACGGTACCCGTCAGCTTACGCAGGGCCTGTGACATCAAGCGCGCCTGCAGCCCCATATGCGAGTCGCCCATCTCGCCGTCGAGTTCCGCCTTCGGCACGAGCGCCGCGACCGAGTCGACAACCAGCACGTCAACGGCGTTGGAGCGAACTAAGGCTTCCACAATCTCAAGCGCCTGCTCACCGTAATCCGGTTGCGCGATCAACAAATTGTCCGTATCCACGCCTAGCTTGCGCGCGTATTGCGGATCGAGCGCATGTTCCGCATCCACGAACGCTGCTAGACCACCGGCCTGTTGCGCCTCAGCAATCACCTGCAGCGTGATGGTCGTCTTACCGGACGATTCCGGCCCAAAAATTTCAATCACGCGGCCGCGCGGAAATCCACCCACTCCGAGCGCCGCATCGAACGAGATCGAGCCCGTGGAAATAACAGAGATCGGCCCTATCGTATCCTTTGCGCCGAGCCGCATCACCGAACCCTTGCCGAACTGTTTCTCTAGCTGTGAAAGCGCCGATTCGATGGCTTTGCTGCGGTCATCTGCCACGTCTGTATTTCTCCTCTAGCTCTGCTTTTGGTCAATGCAGAGTCTAGCACCGAAAGAACTGCAGAAGCAAAGGAAAGGCGAAAGGAAAAACAAGGCATCTCTAAGAGCAAACTCCGAACAGTGAGATCGCGTGATGCGCTAGTCTGTGCCTCATGCAGCGATTTCGTTACCTTGATGCGCTCACGACAGCTTTCGTAGTCGTGCTACTGGTCTCCAACCTGCTCGCACAAAAGGTGGTGCAGCTCGGGCATTTCTCCACGAGTGGCGCCGTCATCCTCTTTCCCATCACCTACATCTTCGGCGACGTATTCACCGAGGTGTATGGGTATGCTGCATCGCGGCGAGCAATCTGGCTGGGCTTCTTCGGCACCGCCCTGCTCTATGCTGTCTCCTCAATCGTGATTGCCCTACCCGCAGACCCGGAATGGCATAACCAGGCGGCATTCGTGACCGTCTTCGGCATTCTGCCGCGCATTCTGGTCGCCAGCCTCATCGCGTTTTGGGCCGGCGAGTTCGCGAACTCGTACACCATGGCTAAATTGAAAATCCGTACGAGAGGCAAGATGCTCTGGACTCGTACCGTCGGCTCGACCGTCGTCGGACAAGCGGTCGACACAACGCTCGTCATCATGCTCACCTTCGCTGGGCGCGTCTCCACGTCCAAGCTGCTAACAATGATCATGACAGGCTACGTACTCAAGGTGGCGTACGAAGTCATTGCCACGCCGTTCACCTACCTCGTGGTAAACGGACTCAAACGCGCGGAGCACGTCGACACGTTCGACGCACACACGGACTTTAATCCGTTCCGCTTCACGCAGAAAGGCAAAGCCTAGCGCTGCAGCAGATCGACCGGCTCATGAACATCCTGAATTCTGAACAGTTCAGCCAGCACCGGGTG
>CAJCIP010000093.1 GCA_903970445.1 Verrucomicrobia bacterium Tous-C9LFEB
CGCCGCGTTCGCCGCACTTACCTCTGCATGTTCCTTCGAATAGAGACTTCCAAGTCGCAGATAGGCTTGGGTGAATTGTGGATCAAGCGAAGCTGCATGTTCGAAGGCGTGCATTGCATCGATAAATTGTCCCTGAGCTTCCAGCTGATTGGCTTGACCATAGGCGGCAAGCGCGTCGATGTTGCCTGTCGCTTCCTTGGTAAGCGGCAACGATGTCTGGCTTATCGAAGTTCCTGTCTCGCCTAGAACAGATCGTAGGTTCGTGACCAGATCATCGATGGCTCCGACAATACGCTCGCGGCTTGCTGCGGTGCTTGCACAATCCCCTAGGGAAACGCCTGTCTCCGTGTCGTAAACATGCAGTGCCGCGGAGTACGCTGTCCCTTCCATATGAACTTCGCCAAGAACGAATGCAGCTGCCCCGCTAGCCTTCGCCAATCGCTGCACAGAAACAAACTCTGCATCGCCCTTCCGCGGCAGTTCGCTCACAATCAACTCGCGCTTCAAGCTGCCACCTCGTAGCCCGATCGCTGTCGATTGCTGCAGAACAAGTTCGATCCCCGCAGCCAGAGCGTCGCCGAGGGTAGTGTCGCCCGTATGATTTGCAAGCGCAGCCAGCATCGCACTAGGAGCGGATCTCGGAGCGATAGGTCGTCTCTTCGAGAGAACAACGGCTACAGAAATAGCGGTAATCGCTACTGCCAACAGCAAGCCAAGAAGAATGCGCCAACCATGCCAGGTAGGAGACTCCGCTTCCTGGACCGATGTGGTGCCCAGCGGCGGGGCATCTGTATGGTCATCAAGCCAAGTCAGTCTTGGTATTCCGGCGCTCGCAGGTCGCTGCTCTGTGGCGGAAGCGTTGGTAACAGACGCGGATGATCCGGACCTGGATTCTTGTTCTTCACGGAGCTCAGGGTTTGTTCGCTGTGCGCTGGCACTCGTTGCTGAAGCCTTATCATCAACGCTTATGTCTGGCAATGCATAGGGTGCGTTGACCGGCTCGTAGTGTCCCGAACCGCTGCTTGGCCGTCGCAGTGGTTTAAACGGCCTGAGAAAAGCCTCATCTGGAGATAACTGCCGGGGTGATGGACTCTCGGGTGCGGGTTCTGTCCTCTGCGCCACCGGCTCCAGAGAAGCGGAAGAAGCGCTGTCGCGCCTGAGGCCCGTCGTGAACTTCGAAAACCACGAAGTAGATTTCTCCTCGCTCGCAAGATTTTGTGCGGCTTTTTGTAGCGCAGCAACAAGTTCCTGTGCTGTCTGGTAGCGATCTTCGCGGTCCTTCTGAAGACAGGTGTTGATCACTTGCTCGAACGCTTTCGGAACACTCGCATTCAGACTGCGGAGAGGTTCAGGCGGGTGGTTAAGCAGTTGCACAAACACAAGCGCGCTCGTCGCTCCATCAAAAGGCAGCTTTCGCGTCGCCATCTCGTAGAGAAGAACACCCAGTGCAAACAAATCCGACCTGCCATCCAAAGGTTCGCCACGAGCCTGCTCGGGTGACATGTACGAAACCGTTCCCACCGTCATGCCCGTCGTGGTCAGTCCTGAACGCGAGTCAAGCCCCGCTATGTCGACCTTGGCCAGACCGAAATCCAGGACCTTGGTCTGAAATGTCCCGTTCGGCTTGTTGACGAGGACAACGTTTGCGGGTTTGATATCGCGGTGGACAATCCCCTGTTCATGCGCGACGGACAGCGCGTCAGCAACCTGAACGGCAACCTGCAAAATGCTCTCGACGGGGATCGGGCCCTGTTGCATGCGGCTTCGTAGGGTGTCGCCTTTCAGCAACTCCATCACCATGTACGGACAGTCTTGTTCTTCTCCGATATCGAAGATCGTGCAGATATTCGGGTGATTGAGGCGAGAAGCTGCACGCGCTTCCCCAAGAAAACGCGATCTCATGGTTGGATTGAGAAATTCGTCTTTGAGCAGCTTGATCGCAACGTCACGATGCAGGCGCTCGTCCCACGCACTGAACACCAGGCCCATGCCGCCGGACCCAAGGCGACCGAGGATTTCGTATGGACCGATCTTCTGCCCGACTCGCGGGACCATGCGTAGTCCTCCTCGCAAAGTGCTATGCGAGCGGCATCTGAAAGCTCGGAATCATCATACTGCGTGCTCTTGTTCGACGGTCTCCCACAAAAGCATCTACAAAGCGGTGCTCACCGGGAGAGTGCACGACACAATGCGAACATCAGGTCTCGCTACCACGATGGGTAGTGTCCAAACCCAGCCTCTCGATTGCTTCCATGCGCTATCCCAGGATGAGGCTACGAGGTAGTCGGCACCAATCTCCCTGCAAAGTGCAACCGCCTGCGACGCGGATACGGCAACTCCGCCCGAAAAGAGCTTTGCCACAGATGATTGAATTGCCGCGCAAGGCGTGATCTCGCCGCCAAAGCTATCATTGCAACTGTCGGCTTCGACGATGACTTGCCGCCCTGCATTCGCTAATTGCGCGAAACCGGTGTAGCTATCGTTGGGGACGCTGAACTGCACACGGGCGTCGCGCGCCACCTTCGTTTGCATTTCAGCGTAGGCATCGCGCAGTGCGTAGTTTCGGCTCGACAAGCCGGCGTATGCAGTGCCGTTCTTCTCATGCATCGGCAGGTACGTGCGAAGCAGTAGAACTTGATAGGTGGACCCTAAAGCCCCAACAATCAAGAGCGCCCAAAGCGACATCTTTGTCAGAGCGCTGCTTCGTTCCAACGCCAGCGCGCCTACGAGGAGGAGAAAAAATTGAGGCATCAGTGATGCGCGCACAGAATAATCATTCATTGCGATCACTCGCGAGCGAACAATACTCACGCACAGCAGTCCTGCCCACGTAACGAACAACAGTTCCCTTTCACCGCTACTCTTCAGCTGCTTACGCTGTGATACGAGTAACGCGATGAGAAAAAAGCCAAACTCAAGAAAGTAGCTCGGTATAAGCAGGAGACCAGCGGCGATCTCCCGTGCCATGTAAGGGTGAGTTCCACTCAGCGCTCGAAGCCCCGGCATCCCGGCCAGCACAACCGGCGGCAGCAACTCCCGCACGCCCAAAGTAAGAACACGTCCAGCACTCTGTCGCGCTCCAGGGTGAGGTCTGAGAAGCTGGACAAGGTAGGGAGCCAGTGAAATTGCTGCAGTTCCGGCAGCGACGATAAGTGTTCTTACAGCGCGAGAAAAGTTGCGCCCACGCAGTTGCTCCGGAATCCACAGAAGCAAGATCAGGACTAGCCCTAAAGCAACATACGTCGACAGGCCACATGCGCTCGCGAACGCGACCCCAGCTAGGACTGGCAAAGAAATAGCGAACTTCGCATCCATGCCGTGAAGCGAGATACGGAGCAGCAACAAACATGAAACGCAACACACCATTGCTGCGGCATGGTGGGGAACCCAGAGGAATGTATCGGTCCAGGAGCTTACCTGATCGAGAGACCACCACTCGATATCGCGCGCGACAAAACCGCTGTGCAAGTAAACGATGAATGCAACCAGCCCATCCACGCCTGTAACGCCAAGTAACCCTACAGCTACCCACCAACGCTTTCGTAACTGATCTTTGCGCCAACCCATCCAATGCCGCCCGAACAATGCCAGCGCAGCAAGGACGCCAAAGATAGACCATGTACTGCTGGCGATGAGTGCTTGCCTCGCGGAGATGTGCGCCAGCTTTGCGACTGCCGCACACAGCACATACCAGAAGTAGTAGTAGCGCATCGGTGCGTCGTGACCGGGCCAATAGGCCGGGTTTGCCGGCGGAACACCGGAGCGCAGCACAGCCTCCACAAACGCGGTTCTGAGTGCGTTGTCATATGCCGTCACACTCATGAAGAGGCGCGAGTGCAAACCGATGTCGATGAGGCTGCCGGTTACTATCACGCATAGGAACAAGCAAAGTAGAACAAAAGGCGTTATCGCGGACCAGGACCAAGTTTCGCGCGATCCTCTTCGCGAGAAGACAATGGCGGCGACGATGCCACAAGCAAGCAAGACAGCGGCACCGCAAGTAGTACCACCCAGCCATACCGCTCCGAGGACAAGCATGGTGCCGACACCGAAGGAGAGCAAGACACTCCAGGCAAGCTGTTCGCTAAGTCCACGATGGCGGAACTCGCAAACATCAGAGGTATATGCGGTCACATAACCAGGAGCTATCAGCGCAAGCGCAAAGACGACGACGCCCCACAGACTTCCGCCGATGTCTCGGAGCATGTAAGTCCATGCCGGATGCAAGCAGGTCCTCCCGGCTTATCGTCGCACGCTATGGAACTCGCGTGCTCCCAAACAGCTGTGTGGAATCAAATTGAACGCTATCGCAAAGGCTTCGCGTAAATACGTATTGGTGTGTCCTGAGGCATCAACTGGTACGTACCGATCAGATCGTACCTGGCCGTAATCTGATCCAGGGCTTCAGTAATCTTTCGTTGTCCGCTCGGATGCCCCTCGCGCCAGACTAGTTCCGCGACATGCATGTCTGTCTCGCTGGGTTTGGCATAGACGACTACCGCAGGCGGAGCGGCCAACAAGCGAGCTGCTTCCGAAATGGCAAGGCCATCTTCCACCACATCAATGTTGTGCGAAGCCGTCCGGGTCGGCGGGTAGCGTCCAGTTATGGAATAAAGAAGGCCCATTTCGGGATAGGTGAACAACCTGCCGTTGTTCCCCGCGCGACTTTGAATCGTACTCTGCACAGCATCGATGAGCCCAACCATGTTGGGAGTCAGGCGCATACCCTTCAGCATGGGTTCTGACGAGGGCGACCTAGCTTCCTTCACTGCGCCCTCGTCCTGATGATCGAAGCCAAACGGTATCGCTAATTTCTCGCAAACTTGAAAGAACACGAGAACGGCAGTCACCAGAAGAACAAACCTCCGTCCGTTCACGCCCGCGCCAGCGTAAATCGCCGCGACGAGGAGCCCGAGGCCCGGAAGAGCCATTGCTTCAAAGGCTGGAAACGATAAGGAGAGTGACACGGCAACCGCGAGAGCCAGGAGACTGAAGAGAGTAATTTGTAGAGCTCTTACTTGCGAAGACCCGACGCTGTTGAGAACTTGCTGAAGTCCGATGACGCTAGCAAATGCTGTGCCCAGTAGCACGAAGTACACAGCCCCTTTGCCCGTGTCTTTCAGCAACATTCTGGTCCCATGATCGGCAACCGTTTTCGCCATTAGAAGTACTAGAGCACCCCCAGCACTCAGCAGGAAAACTTTCGATCTTCCTGCGATGTCATTTTCGCGAAGCACTCCTAGATAGAGCGCTCGTCCGCTCACTCCTATTGCCATAACAGCAAGCAAAAGCCACCAGTGGTAAAACCCGGCGATCATGATTTCTCTCGATACAAAGACCAGCGGATGAGAAGCCTTTGCCCGTGGCCCACTCACAAACATCATTTGCACGCATGCTCGCAGTGCGCCTAGATGCCAGAGATAGATCGCGACCGCGCTAATTGGCAGGAGCGTGCCCACGACGAACGCGAGACCCCAGCGCGCAGCGCGACCAAGGGTCCTCATTCGCAC
The DNA here is from genome assembly GCA_903970445.1 of Verrucomicrobia bacterium Tous-C9LFEB. Lineage (GTDB taxonomy): Bacteria > Acidobacteriota > Terriglobia > Terriglobales > Acidobacteriaceae > Granulicella. The sequence continues at coordinate 5,511 of CAJCIP010000093.1, forward strand.
CTCGGCAAGACAGCCGCATAGACCCACCGATAGGAGTGCGAAAGCGCCGATCGTCTGCTTTGTCAACAAAGAAAGCGCGCCAAAGATTCCTGCAAACGCTGCCAGAGTTACCGCTTTCCTTTCTGAGCTCGCTTCCGTGGCGTACGTCGCAACTAGCCCGCACAGCATCGCAAAGAAGATGGCGTCATGGTTGTAAGAGGCAAGCGGGTCCGTATGATCGCCGGCACTCACCACAACCGTCAGCACCGCTCCGAGCCAGGCTGCGTTTCGGCTGAACAGTTTGCGTAGCCATACGTAAAGCGTTGCCGCTATCAGGCACCGTTCTACAACAGCCAAGGTGCGCGACACGATCAGCAGCTTGCCAAAGGCGGCCAGCTCCAGCGCGCTCTTCAAAGCATTGAGAGGCGGACCTGCTGTGAAATAGTCGCGATAAGGTCTCAGTCCTGCAAGGAACGCGATGCCTCCGCCAAACTCGCCATCTCCGGAACGGAGCCCCGCGAAGCGATTGAAGAAGAGCAGGAAATACGCAGCCGAGAAGACGAGAACAGCGATGACAGGCACGATCTCGCTACGCCACTCCGTCGGTGCCTGAGTCCCGTGTTTCACGTGGCAAGCCTACCATCACGATGTCAGCAGATAAGATGGAGCGATGGTTTCTATCCCGGCCGCTCTGGCAGCGAACGAAAGACTGCGCGATCAAATCCTGCTGATCGACGCGGACGATACGCTCTGGGAAAACAATATCTACTTCGAACGAGCGATCGCCTCGTTCATTTCCTACCTTGATCATCGCGTGCATACTCGAGAGGAAGTTCGCGAGCACCTAAATACCTGTGAACGACTCACGATCGCTGAGCATGGCTACGGCTTGCAGAGCTTTCGTCGATCTCTTGTGACCTGCTTTGAACAGCTTACTGACAGCCCGGTCACTGCGGAAAAGCACGCTAGGATTGTTGCCTTCACTGAGTCCATCGCAGCTCAGGAGATAGAGCTTCTTCCAGGCGTGGCAGAAACACTTGAGGCGCTGCGTCAAAACCATCGCTTGTTCCTCGTCACAAAGGGCGACCCCGAGGAACAGATGGACAAACTGCATCACTCTGGACTCTTCCAATTCTTCTCAGGTACGGAAGTTCTCGCGGAAAAGCACGAAGAGGCCTATCACGAACTCGTTCGACGCCATGGGTTTGCATCAGAGCGCACCTGGATGATCGGCAATTCGCCGCGTTCCGACATCAATCCGGCAATGGCGGCTGGACTGAACGCTGCCTTCATACCGCACGACTTCACGTGGGTGTTGGAGCATGAATCCGTCGATCGCCCTAAAGGTTCACGGCGGTTGCTGGAACTCGCCAACTTTGCCGAACTCATGAATCACTTCTGAGTCTCTACCTCGGATCAAAATAGAGGCCGTTTGTTATACTAAGGTTCGGATGAGTCACCGCTCCTGCCGCACGTTGCGTGTGTCAGGCCTCAATGCGGAGGTGGCGAAATTGGCAGACGCACTAGCTTGAGGTGCTAGCGCCGCAAGGCATAGGGGTTCAAGTCCCCTCCTCCGCACCATCCATACTTTCAAAGCTCGTCAGCAAAGGTATTCCGCATTCCATGGTCATTCTTCTCGTCATCCTCCACGTCATCGTGTGCCTGTTTCTGATTGGCGTCGTGCTTTTGCAGCAAGGCAAGTCGGGTAACGTCGCCAACGCATTTGGCGGTCAGGGATCCCAGACCGCATTTGGTCCTCGCGGAGCTGCAAACTTGCTGACGAAACTGACTACTTGGTCCGCGATCGTTTTCATGATGACGGCCATCGGCCTAACGATCGTTATGTCGCGCGCCTCCAGCAGCCGATCCGTTCTGTCCGGCACGCCATCTAGTCAGTCTGTGCCTGCGAAGAAGTAATGTAGAAGCTGGTAGAGGCGCAGGCTGCAAGCCTGCGCCTCTTGCTTTGGAGCTCATTTGATTCGCGAAACGTTCCCAGTTGGTCTTCTGGGCTGTAACTGCACGATTCTCGGTGATGAAACTTCTCGCGAGGCGATCGTCATCGACCCTGGTGCCGACCTTCCGCGTATCCTCAGCCTCCTGAACAAACATCACCTCATCCTTCGAAGAATTGTTGTCACCCACGCGCACATAGATCACATTGCGGGTGCAACTGACTTGAAGCGCATCATCGGTGCTCCGATTTTCTATAGCAAGGCCGATCTTCCGCTCGTTGCGATGATGGATCAACAGGCCGCATGGCTTGATGTGCCCGTCCCTCTCATCGCCCAACCAGATCATTCGCCGAACGACGAGGAACACATCGCTGTAGGCGGCATTGAGGCGCAGGTTCTGTATACACCGGGTCACACCGAAGGAAGCCTGTGCCTTCATTTGCCATCCGAAAAGCTGCTGCTTGCCGGAGACACTCTCTTTGCGGGTTCCGTCGGGCGCACGGATCTGCCAGGAGGCAATCACCCGCAGCTCCTCGCAAGCATTCAGGAGCGCCTGCTCACGCTGCCGTCCGAGACTCAGGTCGTCCCCGGCCACGGACCGCCCACCACTATCGGAAAGGAGCGCGAGATGAATCCGTTCCTACTCGATGAGTAGATGGAGCTGGAGCGTTGCAATACCGGCCTGCCATATCTCTGGAGGCGTTAGCAGGCTAAGAACAATGTGGCCCGCGCTCAAGCCGTAGAACTCGCCGGGCTGTACTACGACACCCTGCTCCAAGGCTTTGGCTGCAAATGCTACACCCTGCACGTACCGGGGAACACGAAGTACGGCAATCCATCCTCCATCCATTGCCAGGAGATTTGCCTGCGATCCGTGGGAATGCCCTGCGAGCAAACTTAGATTTGCAGTGACTCGTTCGCGAATCTGCAACTGTATGTCGTTGCAACTCGCCAGCCATTCGGGAAGTGCGTACTGCATCGGCGCATTCACTGAAAGGAATGTATCGGCGATGAGCTCAAGCCGGCTCAGAGCGGACTCGACGAGCTCTCGCGGTCCATTTGCGACCACCCAGGACAGTTTCATCTGCGGGAGCGCGCAAACCTTGCTGATGCCACTCAAAACGAAAGTCAAGGCTTTCGAACCAACGGTCAGGAAGCTCGGCTCGCCCGCATGGCTCACCGGATAGTCGAGAAAGACCTCATCCACGATCAGCGCAATCTTGTGGCGAGCGCAGATCTCGTCCAGTGCCGCTCGCTCCCACGCTGCGGCGTAGTTGCCCGTGGGATTATTCGGGTGCACAACAACGATTGCTCGCGTTCTTCGCGTGATTGCGGACTTCAGTCTATGAAAATCAATCTGCCAACCACCGTCATACACAAGCGGGTACTCCGCAAGTCGAACGTCATCCAGACGGGCGATGAAATCAAACAGCGGATAACTCGGCCGAGCTATCAATACCTCGTCACCGGGATCGCACAGCAGCCGGAACAGAAACGAGTACGCTTCACTAGTGCTGGTCGTAAGACAGATGTGATCTGTAGATACCCGCGCGCCGTGATCGACGTAATACTGCGCCACTGCTTCGCGCGCATGGGGCATGCCGAGCGAACTCGGCTCGTACAACATCGCAGCTGGATTCACTAGTGGAGCCAGCAGACTTTCGGCGGTGTAGCGAAAGCCACATGCGGTCGGATCGGAAACCGTGAGATCGAGCAATTCCCTGCCCGCAGCTCTCGCCGCACGTACGGCCGCCGTGAAGTCGTTCTCGGTGAGGTCCCAATTCGTTCGCTGAGAGAAGTTCATGCTACCTTCCCCATCGTACCGTTGCGGCAACATAGAATCGCGTTACGTATGACTTCTGTTCACGCTGTGCTGTTTGACTATGGCCTCGTTTTGAGCGGCCCACCCCACCCAGAGGCATGGGATGCGATGAAGCTCGTCTTTGGCGCTGATGAGCCGCAATTTCATCCAGCTTACTGGCGACATCGGCACGACTACGATCGCGGAGCGCTTGGTGGAACTACCTATTGGAGCGCCGTTGCAAACGATCTTGGGCACGGCCTATCGGCCGCACAAGTTACGACATTGCTCGCTGAAGATGTGAATCTCTGGACGCGACCGAACGGACCCATGATCGACTGGGCGGCGCGGCTGCAAAGAGCCGGCACTCGAACAGGCATCCTTTCCAACATCGGTGATGCCATGGAAGACGGCATTCGCGCAAAGGCCAAGTGGCTCGATGGCTTTGCCCATCACACCTTCTCGCATCGTCTAGGCATTGCAAAACCAGAGCTTGCAATCTACACGCATGCGGTCCAGGGTCTTGGCGTTCCCGCAGAGCATGTTCTATTCATCGACGATCGCGAAGAGAACATCACGGCTGCTCTTGAAGCCGGTCTCCAGGCTATTCAATATTCAGCGCACGGTCAGTTCGTCGGAGAGATGTACTCCCGCGGCCTTCGAGATCTGCTCGACGTTTAGCGAGTCTGCTTGCTGTGCGGTATGGGGACCTGGCTGATGATCTCGATGCCGAAGCCCTGCAACGCGGGCACGTGCGTTCGGTGATTGCTCAGCAACTGAATGCGGCGGATGCCGAGGTCGGAGAGGATCTGGCCACCGAGGCCCACCTGCCGCAGCGTGCGCTGTTCCTTGTCGCCTGAGCGCTCGTTGCCGCGATCCTGGCGGTGGAAGACCAACCGCCCGGGTTGCAGGCTGCGATCGACGCCAAAGCCGCGCTGCGTGTGATGGAGGTATACCAGCGCGCCGCGACCGGCTTCCCCGATGGCCTGTAGCGAGCCATCAACGGTAGCGCGGCAGTCGCAGAGCGTGGAACCGAAGATGTTGCCGGGAACACAGTGGGTGTGGACCCGTACCAGCACGGGATCGCTATCGCCTGCCTGTTCCACATCTCCCATCACTAGCGCGATGTGCGATTCGCCGCCTTCCACTTCGCTTTCGTAGGCGATCATGCGGAACTCGCCGTACGGGGTGGGCATCTGCGCTTCGGCTACCCGTCGGATGTAGCGCTCGTGCTGCAGGCGGTAGCGGATGAGTTCGGCGACGGTCAGCATTTTCAGGCCGTGCGTTTGGCAGAAGGTGATGAGGTCGGCGACGCGGGCCATCGTGCCGTCGTCGTTCATGATTTCGCAGATGACGCCGGCGGGGATCAGACCGGCAATCCGAGCCAGGTCCACCGAGGCTTCTGTCTGCCCGGCGCGGACGAGGGTGCCACCCTTGCGGGCGCGGAGCGGGAAGACGTGGCCGGGGCGGGCGAGGTCGTTGGGTGTAGTGCCGGCGCTGATGGCTACCTGGATGGTGTGGGCGCGGTCGGCGGCGGAGATGCCCGTGGTGACGCCCTCACGGGCCTCGATGGACTCGGTGAAGGCCGTGCCGAAGCGGGAGGTGTTGTCCTGCGTCATCGGGCCGAGGCGGAGAGCGTCGGCGCGGTCTTCGGTCAGCGTGAGGCAGATGAGGCCGCGGCCAAACTTCGCCATGAAGTTGATGGCTTCCGGTGTGCAGAACTCGGCGGCGAGGGTGAGGTCGCCCTCGTTCTCGCGGTCCTCGTCGTCCACGACGACGATCATGCGACCGGCTTGCAGCTCGGCGACTGCGGTGGGGACGTCCACGAAGGCTGAATCTGCGTTTTGCATCTACCTACCCCCACCCCCGTACTTTCGACCCAAAGTCTTCATTCGATTCGAGATAGGTTCGGGCTCAGCCCAGAAAAAGTCAGACGGCAGAGGGTAAAGAGCTAGACAGTAGGGCGTAGACAGGAGGCAGATTTGTCAAGTCCCGAGAGCAGACAGTAGACGGTAGAGAGCAGACAGATTCTTCGGTCGCAGGCACGTGTCAGTGTTTGTTTTGGGTCTTCGTCTACTGTCTATTGTCTACAATCTCCCCTGTTTCAACTGCTGTCTACCGTCTTCTCGTCTATTGTCTATCCCCTAAAGCGTTGACTCGATTTCGAAGCCCCAGGCTTCGAGGAGCGCTTCCGGGATGTACTTGGAGTTCTTGTTGCGACGGGCCCACTCGCGCAGACGGGTGGAGCGAATGTACTGGTCCGGGGTGAGCTTGTATTCTTTGACGACCTGCTCGAATGACGTGATCGTCGGTACAACCGGCCCGATGGGCTCGGGCTTGCCCCAATTCGGGTTTCCGCGGCGTTTTGCCATGTTGTGAAGCCTCGCTTTCATGCTGCGCGCGAGAAGCGCGAACA